>CAYMGG010000129.1:0-15275 GCA_964389915.1 uncultured Planctomycetaceae bacterium | reverse complement strand
TGGCGAGAGTTTTTTGGTGGGGGCCGGGGAACCTTTTTTGCAAAAAAGGTTCCCCTGAATCGGCCTCAATTAACTTGGATTGATATTATTTCTTCTCCGCCGGCGGCAGCAGCTTGCGGCTCTCTTCGGCCCAGGGGCTGTCGGCGTATTGGGTGCGCAGTCGTTCGACCACCTGGCCGAGTTCCTTCTGTTCCCCGCGTTTCTTAAAAATCTCGCCGGCCCGGAACAGGGCCTCGGCCGCGTAAGCGCTGCGCGGGCTGGCGGTCACGAACCACAGAAGCTGCTTGAGCGCTTCGGCCTCCTGCCCGCCGGCCAGGGCCACCCGGGCCCGGGCGATCGAGGAGTAGCCGTCCAGCTTCTCCAGCGGAAACTCCCACTCCAGCAATTCCAGCCACTTGCCGGCCGCCTCGGTCTCGCCCCGGCGCAGATAGTCGTCGACCGCCTTGTACAGCGCGCCCTTGCGGACCGTCTCCTGGGCGAAGGAGAGCTTGTCGGCCTTGAGCGCCTCGGCCTCCAGGTAGACCCGCCGGGCCTGGGCGCCCTGGCCGCGCCGGCGGAAGATGTCGCCGATCTTGATCTTGGTCACCCGCACGATGTCGGCGGCCATCACGTCGGCGAACCGGCCGACCACCTGGTCGTAAGCGTTCAAGGCTCCGTCCAGGTCGTCGAGGTAATAGAACAGCGTATCCCCCACCTGGCGGATCAGCTCCGCCTGTTGCCGGCGGTTCAAGCCCGGCCGGGCCAAAGCCTGACGATAGGCCGCCACCGCCTGCTCCGGCTGACGCAGCGAATCGCGCCGGCGTTGGCCCAGGAGCAGCGCCGCGCGGGTGAGCAATTCCATCGGCGTCCGTTCGCCGGCCACGGCGGCTTCGGCCGCCCGCAACAGGGCCGGATCACGCTTGGCGTCAGGCTCCAGCAGAGTCAACACCATATCCAGCTCGGTTGCCGGCAGGCGGGCAAAATCATAAGCGCAGACCGCATCCAGCAGCGGTTCGGGCTGCTCGGTCCGCTCCTCGACGGCCCGGGCGAAATCCGGCTTTAGCTCGATCCGCACCTGGACCGCCGGCGCTCCCGGCCCCGTCGCGCCGGCGAAAGCGATCTCCCGTTCCCCGGGCGACAGGAAGACGTGGCTCACGGTCGCGCCGGTCGCGGTCTGGCCGTCGCCGAAACGCCACTCGCCCGCGCCGCCCGCCGGCCGCCGGCCTAGGCGGGAGGTAAATTCGTATTTCAGCAGCGGCCGCTCCTCCAGCCAGGCTTCGTCGGCGTAGCGGACCTCGATCCAGGGCTCTTCCGCGCCGGCTTCGCCGGCCGGCCCGGCGGCGAAAAGGCCGGCGGGCGTGAAGCGATTGACCGGCGCGAAGGAGGCGGCCGGAATCTTGACCGCCCGTTTCTCGTCGGGCGGCTGCCAGGCGGCCACGGCAATGGTCGGCCCGCCGAAATTGCAATGATAATACTCGAAGCGGTGCACGCCTTTGGTCAGCTTCAGCTTGCCCGAGTGGCGGGCGTCGGCCACGGCCCCGTGCCCGCCCGGCCAGGCCACGGCCAGTTTGCCGTCGAGCAGCATGAAGCTGGCGTCGTCGGAGGTGGTGACGAAAACATATTCGCCGTCGGCAGGACAGCCCAGCCAGCCTTGGTAAAGGCTGACGAACTTTTCCGCGGCGGAGAAGGCATTGTAGCCGTGAAAGACCTCCCCGACGAAATCGCATCCAAAGGGACGGCTCTGGCGGGCCTGGGCCAACAGGCGGCGCATCTGGCCCAGATTGTCGGCGGGCAGATTTTCCGGCAACGGCCAGACGGTCAGCAGCAGTCCGGCCGGCGGGGTCCAGTCCGCCGGTTTGGGCGGGGCCTCGCCTGCCGGCAGGCCGTAAAGCACGGCCGGCATGGCCTTTTCGCCGCAGGCGAAGGCCACCCGCCGCAGATCGCCCGGCCCGGCGGCCAGCACCGCGCTCTCGACCGGCCGGCCGGCCTGAATCACCACCAGATCCGCCCCGTCGGGGGCCGAGCCGGGGGCCAGGAATTCGACCACCCCGACCCGGCGCTCCGGCCCCCAGGCTTCGAGCTTGGCCGGCGCTGCGAGTTCCAGGCGGTGGAGACGGCGCGGCAGGGGTTCGCCCGCCGCCGCGACGGTCGCCAGCCAGGAGAGCGCAATCAGCCAAGCCGAAAATCCGGCGCCGCGGAAAGGCCGGGCTCTGGGTTCAGGTTCAGCTAGAGGTTCCGGCCGGGATGAAATGGCTCGCCACGCGCGGCGGTTCATTCGGCAAAGGTCAGCTGGTAGGAGGTCTCGCCCACGAAAACCAGGCGCAAGCCGGCGCGCAGGGGCCGGCCGAGGCTGACGACCGTCTGGACGTCGGTGTCGCTGTAGATCATCTCCAGGAGCGGCCGCAGGTCGGTGGGGCGCTTGTATTCGTGGGCCTCGTAGCCGGCCAGGCGCGGCAGGCGCGAGAGGCGCTCCTGCCGCCGGTGGAGGACGTGCGAGATGTGCGGGGCGGCGAATTCCTTCTCGTCGCCGGGCTTGATCTCGCACCAGTGGGGAATCACGGCCACGGTCTCGCGGCTGCCGACCGCGCCGCCGCCGCCGGCCAGGGAAACGGACGGCACCCGGGTGGCCACCGACGGGGTCTCCTCGCCCGAGCAGAGATGCGTGCCGTTGAAGCTGTGGTCGAGGATGTAGTAGCCGCCGTGGGCGCGGAAGATGGTCGCGTGGCAGCGGCTGATGCCCGGGTCGGGCAGGCAGAGGTCGCAGCCGACCGCCCGGCCGATCAGCCAGTGCTCGCGGTCGTGCCCGCTCAGGTCAAGCTGAAGGCGGTCATCGGTGGTGGCGGTCAGGACGGGCATGGGCTTCTCCGCGCTCAGTGCTTGCCGTATCTCTTCAGCTTACCGGAAAAAAAGCTCCGCGCAAGCGCGCCTTGTGCAATCTTCAAACTCCGGGCAATTCCAATTCCCGGGCCTTTTCCTGCCCCGGTCGGCCGGCCGAATCCACTCCCCGCAAGCGGTAATACCTGGCTCTGGTTTCCAGAAACTCTTCACGCGACAACGGGTTAACCGCAACCCCCTCGCCACTGGTGCCAGGTTTCACGAAAAAGCTGGGCGGCAGATCGTCGTCTTCGGCCGCCAGCCCGGCCTCGGCATTGAGCCACCGCTCCCAGACCACCACCCGCTCGCCGATCCGCAGCAGCTCCGCCGTGGGCAGGCTGCCGCCGGTGACCGCGCTCCAGGCCCGGGCGTACTCGTCCACGGCCACGGCCCCCAAAGCCCAGGGGTCGACCCCCAGGCAGGCGCCGGCGGCCAGGCGATCCTCGCCGGTCTTGACCAGCCGCGCCTTGCCGCTCCAGGAGAAACGGTCCATCGCCGCCGGCTTGCGCAGCAGCTCCGGCCCCAACGCCAGGGCCGAAAGGTAATCCGCCCCGCCCGTGGCCACGGCCATTTCCAACGCCAGCCCGTACGCGCCGCGCGGGTCGAGCGCCGGCAAGGCCCGTCCCTTGACCGCCAACGCCAGGTCGGCCCGGTCGGCGGCAGCGGCCAGGGCCGCCACCCCCCGCCCCAAACGCTCCTCTTCACCGCCGGCGGCAATGGCCTTGAGCCGGTCGGGCAGGCAGTGACTGGAGAGCCCCTCGCGCGTGATTTCGCCTTCGATCGCCAAGGCCAAGGCCGCGCCGGCCGGGTCCAGGCCCAGGGCGTGACAATGCTCGGTGGCGGCCAGGAGCAGGTCCGGATCGGTGTTTTCCAACAGCGCGGTGAAGTGGGAGGCGGCCTCCAGGCCCGGCAACGGTTCGCCGTCGTTGGTTACCGCCACCCGCGCCAGGCCCTGGACCAGCCCGGCCGGATCGGTCAGGCCGTAGCGCTGGCGTAGAGCCGGCAGGTTGACCTGAGAGGCGGCTTCGAACCAGGTGCGCTTGAACCCGGCGGTGGGGGTCATGCGGCGGGTGGCGGCCAGATCGAAGAGCGCGCCGGTCCCGAACCCGCCCAGGCCCAGTTCGCTGGTCAGAAAGGTCGAGGCGCAGATCAGACGCTGGATGTCGGCGCGGATCACGCCCAGCGCGGCCGGCTCGGCCACGGGGATGGCCGCATCGCCCCGCGCGGTCAGGTAGACCAGGTTCCGGGCCGCCCAGTCCAACCCCAGGCCGGCGCCGCAGGCGTGCCAGCGGTCGGCGGCCAGGTTGGCGTAGGCCACGCCCTGCCAGGCGGCCGGACCGGGGAACAGGGTCGCGCCCTTGCCGGCCAGAGCCGTGGTCAACGCGGGCACCTCCGCGCCGGCCAGTTCGTCGGCCGGCACCAGCCGCGCCGCGGGGCCGTCAATCTCCAGTCCGGTCGGCTCGGCGGCCTGGCCGGTTATCACCACGGCCCGCAATCCGGCCCGCCGCAGCGCTCCGGCCAGACTGCCCGGAATCAGCCCCCGCCCGACCGCCGGCCCCAGGGCCGAGCGGCCGGCCAAGGCGGCCTGGTCCGCGCCGGGGATCTCCAGCCCGGCCAACGCCCCGGCGGCCACGACCAGCGGGGATTCGTCGGTCCGCCCCCGGCCCCAGGCCAGAAACTCGGCCAAGCCCCGTCCGCCCAGCCAGTGCCGGAGCCAATCCGGCTCGGTCGGTTCCCGCCGGACCGTGCCGGCGGCCAGATCGACGCGGAGAATCTCGCCCGTATTATCGAGCATGTATTGTCCTCGGTGCCTCGACTATGATTTGCTGAGCCGCTAAATTTATGGCCGCTTTCCGGGAACCTTTTTTACAAAAAAAGTTCCCGGACCCTCCAAAAAATTCTCACTGGCTTCGCCGACGCGAACGTATCGATAAAAAAATTCAGCTCCGAACAGGATTCGCCAGCTTACCAAAGCCGCTTAGCCGCAGCGCCGGCTCCTACCCCGAAAATCACCCCGATCGCCACCTCTGTCGAGAAGAAAATCATAAGCAGCCAGAAAAAACCGCCCCAGATAAAAAAACCCGACCAGCTGCCAAAAACGAACCCCAAAACACCGATCAAGTCCCACAACCTGGACTTGAAAACGCCAAATATCAATCCGCCCAGATAGCCGGAGATTACCCCCACCGGAACGGCAAACATCAGCAGCAATCCCTCGCCAATATCGCCGCAGGAGGGCGCCGGATAATAATACTGGTGTTCGCGAGCGAATCTCTCCAATTTAATCAGAAGCGACAAATAAGCCAGCCCGGTTACCGCAGCCAGTAATGCCCCGATCAAAGCGACCAGCAGCGCAAAACTCCGGCGAAGAAAAACCCCGCCCCGATTATCCGGTGCCGGCTTAGTGGCAACCAGAATGGTTTCGGCCTCGGCGCGGCTCAACCCGGCGGCCATCAGTCGGCTGCCGATCGTGAGCGGATCGAGCCCTTCCGCCCGCCAGGCCCGGACCTGATCCGGCCAGTCGCCGCTGACGGCCGGCTGCGGGTCGGCTTCGCCCATGGCTCAACTCCAATGCATCAGGAGCAGCACATAGCCCGTCGCGCCCAGCAGCGAGAGGAGCGCACAGGGCACGCCCCAGCGCAGGAACTGGCCGAAGCCGATGGGGCTGCCGCCCTTGGCGGCGATGTTCATGATGACCAGGTTGGCCGCCGCGCCCACCGGCGTCAGGTTGCCGCCCAGGCAGGCCCCCAGGGAGAGAGCCCACCAGAGACCCCGCGCCTGTCCCTCGACCAGCTTCAAATCGTCGATCAGGTTGGCCACGATGGGCAGGGCCGCGGCGGTGAAGCTGACGTTGTTCATCAGCCCCGCGCTCAGGCCCGAGACCCAGACCACCGCCACCGCCGCCACCGAGGGCGAGCCGCCCGTGGCCTTCAGGGCCAGCCCGGCCAATCGCTCGATCAGGCCCACGCTCACGGCGCCGTTCACCACGATGAACAGGCCGAGGAAGAAGAAGAGGGTCGGCCACTCCACCTCCTCCAGGGCCTTGGTCACGTCCGCCCGGGTGGCCAGGAGCGCCAGCGCCGCCCCGCCCATCGCCACCACCCCCGGTTCGAAATGGAAGAAACCGTGAACCATGAAGCCCACCAGGGTCAGCAGCATCACCCCCCCGGCCCGGCGCAGCTTGACCGGATCGCGGATCGCCCGCCGCTCGTCGAGGTCCATGATCCGGGCCCGCTGCTCGGCGGTGACCCGCATCGCCCCCCGCAGAACCACGGCCAGCACGCCGATGAACCCCAGGGTGATCAAGACCACAAAGGGCGTCAGCACCCGCAGAAAATCCAAAAAGTCGAGGCGGGCGAAGCTGCCGATCAGGATGTTGGGCGGATCGCCGATCAGGGTGGCCGTGCCGCCCAGGTTGCTGGCCAGCGCCTCGGGAATGAGAAAATAGATCGCGTTGACCTTGAGCTGCTGGGCCACGAGCAAGGTCACCGGTCCGATCAGCAGCACCGTGGTCACGTTGTCCAGAAAGGCCGAGAGCACGGCCGTGACCACCACCATCAAGCCCAGGACCGGCAGCGGCCGGCCGCGGCCCAGCTTGGCGCACTTGATGGCCAGGTATTGGAAGACGCCCGTCTCGCGCAGCAGATTGACGATGATCATCATCCCGGCCAGCAGGAAGATGACGTTGAAGTCGACGTAGCGGCTGTAGGAGTCGGAGACCACGCTCCCGTGGGCCGGCGCCTCCAAGACCAGAAAGAGCATCAGGCTGGAGCCGAACATGGCCGTGACCGTCTTGTCCACCCGCAGCTGCTTCTCCAGCGCGATGGCCAGGTAGGTCAGGACGAAGATGGCCGTCCCGAGATAGAACAGGTGGTTGCCGACGGCACTGGCGGCTTCGAGCGTGGCGTGTTCCAAGGAGCCTTCCCCTTGCGCTCAGGCGCGCACGACCTTGTGGACGAAATCCATCACCGAGATGGTGCCCTGCAACCGGCCGGCGTCGTCGACCACGGCCGCGTTGCAGGCCCGGCTCTGGACCAGCTTGACCGCCGCCTGCACCATCGGCGTCTCGGCGCAGAAGACCAGGGCGTCGTCCTCCACCAGCTGGCCGACCTTCAGGTCCGTCTCGTGCTTGAGCAGCTCCTCGAACGGCTCGAAATCGGTGAGGAAATCCAGGCAGTCCAGGGCGAAGAGGTATTCCGGCAGCCCCACCCGCAGCAGCCGCTCGCCCCGCAGCACCCCCAGATACCGGCCGGAGGCGTCGGCCACCGGCAGGCTGAGGGCCGAGTGGCGGACCATGGCCGTGGCCGCTTCGCGCAGGGTCTGCTCCGGGCGCAGGGGCGGCAGGTCGTGGCTCATCAGATCCTGGACCGTGACGACGTCCTTGATCGTCGGGTCGGAGGCGGCGATGGCGTCGATCAGCGCTTCGGGCGTGGCGGCGGCGACCAGCTGTTCGACCGCCCCCGGCCGGGAGATGAAGCGGGCCAGCGCGCTCAGGCAGCGCAGGTAGAGGTTGCTCTGACCCTCGGGCACCAGGAACATGACCATCAGCCGGACCGGGCCATCGACCTTGGCCGCGCCGGCCGGGAAGGCGCCGATCAGGATCGCAAAATCGTCCACCGCGCCGGTCCGGGCGTGGGGGAAGGCCACCCCGGGGGCCACCACCGTGCTGGCCAGGGCCTCGCGCTCGTCGAGCGCTTCGCGGATAAGCCCGCGTCGGGCGGCGTCGAGCGCCGGCAGCCGGTCCAGCAGCAGTTCCCGCGCCGCCGAGTAATCGGCCGCCTCGCCCCGGCAGAGGATCAGTTCCGTTTGCAGCAGGCTGGTCAGTTTCATGCTTCGCCTCCGCAGCGGTCGCGCCCCGCCGACCGTTTTGGCCCTAGTACTTGAATCCGGTGGCCGACTGGCAGGCCTGCTGCAAACGAGAGGAAACATCCTTGCTCAGGCCGACAAACAGCGCCCCCAGCTTGTACCGCTTGCCCGCCGGCGAGCAGTTCACCACCCGCACCGGAAAGGCCTGTTCGTCGGTGAGGCGCAGGCGGCTGGCGATGTCGGTCGACTCCAGAATGATGATCGAATCGCGCGGCACGGGAAAGCTCGATTCCAGGCAGAGCCCGGTGGCCGAGATGTCCCGCACGATGAAGACCGTCTCCCCCTCCAGCCCCAGATAGCGGCCACCGGGAAGTTTGGCCTGCTCCTCCCGCCGCCGGGCCACCAGGGCGTTGAGGCGCAGGACCAGCTGGCCCAGGTGGACCGGCTTCATCATGAAATCGGAGACCCCCCGCTTGGCGGCCTCCACGATCAACCGTTTGTCCGGGCTGGCCGAGAGCATGATGATCGGCGGCGGCGATGCCAGCCGGTCACGGATCACCTGGCAGAGCTGCATCCCGTTGACCGTCGGCAGGGAGCAGTCCAAAATGACGGCGGACAGTTCGGTCTGCCCGAAGATCGCATCCAGCGCGGCCTGCCCGTCGCCGACCGCGCGGGGATCGTACCCCAGACGCTCCAAAGAGGAGAAAAGTACGGAACGCAATTCCGCATCCGGATCGGCGATCAGAACCCGGGGTTTTTCTTCCGCCCCTGTCATATGCTGAGTGTCCTTGAGAGCAGTTCGGGCCAAAGAGCGTGCGTGAGAAACTCGGCTCGGCCTTTCAAACTCGGTGCCTCTCCCGAGACCGCGTCATAAATGGTCCCGGAGTTTTCGGGATCATTAGCTGCGTTCAAGCGATGGTGACGCCGGATCAAACGCCGAGACCGACATTTCACACACCACTCAAAACATTCGCCTGTAGCATTGCCCCCTTAAACATTCGGAGGCCGCGTTGGACCTAGTGGCTTGTCCAAAAAGAATTTACCCCGGTCAAGCCGTCTTGACCGTTGACTCTTAGCCTATATTATCCGCATACCTTAACGGCGAAAGCAGCTTCAGGCAAGGTCAAATTGGCCTGGGGCCGAAAACTCAGACCACCCGGCCAGCCGTAAAAACACGCCCTCTTCCGGCCTGGTTCCGGGATTCTTATTCACGCGAACAAGTTAGTGCGGTTTTTAGATTAGGTTTATGGGCCTTTTTACGTTACAATATTGTACATGGACAATACGCTGCCCGATGCCGGGCCGCCCAAACGACACCCCTGCCCCGATTGCCACCATTGCCAGTGGTGCGCGGAAATCCGCTGCGAACTCTGTCGGAGCCGGCGGCGGCGCAAACCGCCGGCCGCCCCGCCGCCGCCAGCGGAAGGAGCTGAGTCATGAACCCGGACCTGGCCGACGGCTGCAACATCTCCGCCCGGCTGCGCGAACTGGCCGTCCGTCAACCCCACCAGCGGGCCGTGGTCCGCCCCGTCGGCCGCGACGCGGCCGGCCGGGCGACCTACGCCCACCTGACCTTCGCCCAACTCGACCGCGACGCCGACCGCCTGGCCCGGGGCCTGACCCAGTTGGGCCTGGTCCGCGGCCAGCGGGTCAGCCTCTTCGTCCGGCCGGGCCTGGAATTTTTCGCCCTGACCTTCGCCCTCTTTCGCCTGGGGACCGTGCCGGTCCTGATCGACCCGGGCATGGGCCGGCGGGGGCTGATCCGCTGCCTGGGTCAGGTCGAACCCGAAGCCCTGATCGGCCCGCCCCTGGTACAGCTCATCAGCCGCTTTTTTCCCCGGGCGCTGCGCTCGGTCCGCCAGCGGATCACGACCGAATCCCGCCGGCCGTGGGGCGGAACTCCGTTGCCGGAGCTCTACGTCGATCAACCCGAGCCTTTTCCGGTCGTCCCCACCGCGCCCGACGAACTGGCCGCCATCCTCTTCACCACCGGTTCGACCGGCCCGGCCAAGGGCGTGGAGTACACCCACGCCATGTTCGACCGGCAGTGCGACCTGATCCACGAGATCTACGGCCTGGGACCGGGCGACGTCGACCTGCCCACCTTCCCGCTCTTCGGTCTCTTCTCGGTGGCCCTGGGGATGACGGCGGTGATTCCGGACATGGACCCCACCCGGCCGGGACAAGTCGATCCCCGGCGCATCCTCGAACCGCTGGAGGACCAGGGCTGCACCTGCGCCTTCGGCTCGCCGGCGCTCTGGAAGCGCGTGGCCGGCTACTGCGGCGAACGCTTCATCAAGTTGCCCGCCCTGCGAAAGGTGCTGATCGCCGGCGCGCCGGTGCCGTCGGAACTCCACCGCCGCCTGCTGGCCGTGTTGCCGACCGGGGCCGAGACCCACACCCCCTACGGCGCGACCGAGAGCCTGCCGGTCTGCGACCTGACCGGCGCGGAGGTGCTGGCCGAGACCGCCGCCCTCACCGCCCAGGGCCAGGGGGTCTGCGTCGGCCGGCCCGTGCCCGGGGTCGAGGTCGCGGTGATCCAGCTGACCGACGAGCCGCTGCCGGAGTGGCGCGACGAGCTGCGCCTGCCGCCCGGCCGGATCGGCGAGATCGCCGCCCGCGGCGACCACGTGACCCGGAGCTATTTCCGCCTCGACCGGGCCAACGAACTGCACAAGATCCACACCGACGGCCACCCCTGGCACCGGCTGGGCGACGTGGGTTATTTTGACGAAACCGGCCGGCTCTGGTACTGCGGCCGCAAGGCCCACCGGGTGGAGACGCCGGCCGGCCCGCTGTTCACCGTCTGCGCCGAGGCGATCTTCAACCAAGACCCCCGCGTGCGTCGCTCGGCCCTGGTCGGGGTGGGGGAGCGCCCCAACCAGACGCCGGTCATCGTGATCGAGGCCGAGGAACTGCCCAGCGGGAAGATCGAGCGCGAAAAGCTGCGGACCGAACTGCTGCGCCGAGGCGCGGAACATGAATTGACGCGCGGGATCGAGCTCTTGCTCTTCCATCCGGCCTTTCCAGTCGACATCCGTCACAACGCCAAGATCGGCCGGGAGGAGCTGGCCCGCTGGGCGGGCGGGCAACTGAAAACCTGAAATTCCGTATGATATCCGTTTACACCCAGCCGGGGATTTGGCAAAATCGGGGTCTACTGTAATATTCCAGACAAAGGGGGCGGAAGAGGCGATATGCTTGAAGGCCAGCTGGCGGGAAAGCCGACCGAGGAGCATCCCCGCATCCTGATCCTCGACGACGACGAGGACATCCTCGCCTACCTGCGGGCCGTGCTCGGCCCGAAATACGCCGTCTCCACCCTGACCGACGGCCGCGAGATCGAAGCGACCGTGGCCCAGCTGCGCCCCAACCTGCTGGTGCTCGACTACAAGATGCCGCGCCGCAACGGGCTGGAGATCTGCCGGGCGCTGCGGGCCGATCCGGCCAACGACATCATGCCGATCCTCTTCCTGACCGCGATTGACAACGAGGAGCTGCGCCTGCAGGGCTATGCCGCCGGCGCCGACGACTTCATCGGCAAGCCCTTCGAAGAGGCCGAACTCAAGGCCAAGCTCGACGTCTGGGTGCGCCTGGCGCGGCGCTCGGCCGAACTGGTCAGCCGCAACCGCGACCTGGCGGAACTGGCCCTTAAGGACGACCTGACCAACCTAGCCTCCCGCCGCTACATCCTGGAGGTGCTGGAGCGCGAGCTGGCCGTGGGCCTGCGCTACCGCCGGCCGGTGGCGGTGGTCATGCTCGACATCGACGACTTCAAGAACATCAACGACACCTACGGCCACCAGGCCGGCGACGAGGCCCTGCGCCTGGTGGCCGACTGCCTGCGCGCCAATCTGCGCGAGGCCGACGTGCCGGCCCGCTACGGCGGCGACGAATTCCTCCTGGTCCTGCCCAACAGCGACATCACGGCCGCCGAGACCGTCTGCCGGCGCTTGAGCCAGACGGTCCTGATCCTCACCCCCCGCGCGGGGGTGAGTCTGCCGCTCTCGCTCTCGCTGGGGGCGGCGGCGGTGTGCACCGACTCCATCACCCTCACCCAGCTGATCGACGCGGCCGACCTGGCGATGCTGATCGCCAAGAAGTCGGGCAAGGGGCGCTACCATATCAACCGCTCCGGCGTGCCCGACCCCGGCCAGATCGCCCTGCTCGAGGAGCTCTCGGCCACCCGCGACTCGGTCCGCGAGACCGTCTGCCGCCTGATCGGCGCCCTGGTGGCCGAGATGGAGCGCGAGGGCGACATCTACAGCAGCCGGCTGGAGATCATGCTCGGCCTGGGCAAGCGGATGGCCGAGCGGCTGAAGCTGCCGCCCGACGAGCGGCTGACCCTGCAGAACGCCATCCGCGTGGCCAACTGCGGCAAGCTGGGCATCTCGGCGGAACTCGACTCCCTGCGCGGCGGGCTGACCCCCGAACTGCGCGAGGTGGTCCAGGAGACCCTGCGGCGCAACGTCCAGCGCCTGCGCGACACCGAATTCCTGGTCCGCGAGGCCGAGGCCCTGCTGGCCATCCACGAGCGTTTCGACGGCACGGGCTTCCCCCACGGCCTCTCCGGGGCGGCCATCCCCCGGGTGGCGCAGCTCTTGAGCCTGCTCTCCACCTACGCCCTGCTGCGCGAAGGCGGGCTGCACACCAACCGCCACGACCACCAGGAGGCCTGGACCATCGTCCAGCGCGAGCGGGGCACGCACTTCGACCCGGCCCTGGTCGACCTGCTGGGCGTGATCCTCAAGGAGTACTACGCCGACGACCACGACCGGGGCGAGGGCGAGATCCTGGTGGTCGACGACCACCAGTTCCTGGCCGCGGTCCTGATGCGCCGGCTGGCCTGGGCCGGTTACGGCGTGACCCACGCCGCCAGCGGCGCCGAGGCCCGGGAAGCCTTCGCCGCCGGCCAGAACTGGCGGGCGGTGCTGCTGGACGTGATGCTGCCCGACGCCAGCGGCCTCGACCTCTGCGCGGAGTTCCGCCAGTCGCCGCAGGGGCGGGAGGCGCCCATCCTGGTCATGTCCTGCCGGGGCGACGCGGCCACCGCCGCCCGGGCCCAGACTGCGGGCGCCACCGCCTACGTCATCAAACCCATCTCCTTCGAAAGCCTGCTTAAGCTGCTGGCCACCACCCCCCGGCACGTACCCCCGGCCAAAGGTCTGCCGGTCATCAAGCACTGATGCACAGCGACGTCTGCCTGGTCCTCGAGGGCACCTATCCCTACATCGCCGGCGGAGTCTCCACCTGGGTGGCGCAGCTCCTGGAGAATCTGCCGCAACTGCGCTTCAGCCTCTTCTTCATCGGCGCCAAGCGCGCCCTGGTCGGCGAGGCCAAGTACGAGCTGCCGCCCAACGTGGTGGAGCTGCGCGAATTCTACCTCCATGATTTCGCCGACGAGCCGTTCCGCGAGCGGCGGGGCTGCCCCCTGGACGCCTCCGACTGGGAGACGGTGCGCCGGTTCCAGCAGGATTCCGCCGCGGGGCGCGTGCTCGACGTGGCGGCCGCCTGCCGGGCGATGGAGAAGCTGCCGGAGCGGGAACTCCTGACCTGGGCCCTGGCCCAGAGCCCGCAAGCCTGGCAGGCGGCGGTCGAACTCTATGAAGCCGCCGCGCCGCCCGACTCCTCGTTCGTCGATTACTTCTGGACCCACCGCTTCATCACCCTGCCGGTGCTGAGCCTGCTGGCGGCGCCCCTGCCCCGGGCCCGGGTCTACCACACCGCCTGCACCGGCTACGCCGGCCTGGTGGCGGCCAAGGCGGCCCGCTGCCAGCAGGCCGCCGCGATCATCACCGAGCACGGCATCTACACCCGCGAGCGTCGGATCGAGATCTTCAAATCCGAATGGATCAAGGACAACACCACCCGCGCCTTCCTCGACCTCTCGCGCGCCCCCAGCTTCTTCAAGGAGTGGTGGATCCGCTTCTTCCTGGCCCTGAGCCGCACGGCCTACGCCTCGGCCGCCTGCGTGACCACCCTGTTCGAGGCCAACCGCCAGGCCCAGATCCGCGACGGGGCCGCCCCCGAACGGACCGCCATCGTGCCCAACGGCATCGACACCGCCGCCTTCGCCGGCCTCACCCCCCGCCGCCGCCACCCGGGCGAGCCGCTGCGCATCGGCTTCGTCGGCCGGGTCTCGGCCATCAAGGACGTCAAGACCCTGCTGCGGACCCTGGCGGTGCTGCGCTCCCGAAAGGTGCCGTTCGAATGCCGCATCCTGGGGCCGCTGGACGAGGAGGAGGATTACGTCGAGGAGTGCCGCGAACTGCTCTCGGCCCTGGAGCTGGGCGAGAGCACGCGCTTCTGGGGGCCGGTCAAGGTCAAGGAGCACTACCCCGAGCTCGACGTGGTCGTGCTGACCAGCATCAGCGAGGGCCTGCCCTTCGTCATCCTGGAGGCCAACTGCGCCGGTGGTGGCCACCGACGTGGGCGCCTGCCGCGACCTTTTGCAGGGACGCACGGCCGAGGACCGGGCCCTGGGGCCCAGCGGCCTCATCACCCCCGTGGCCACGCCCGCGGCCACGGCCGCGGCCCTGGAGCGGCTGACCGCCACCGAACTGGCCGCGCGCATGGGCGAAGCCGGCCGCGAACGGGTCAAGCGCTTCTACGACCAGCGCCAGGTGATGAACCAGTACCTGGAACTGTACGAGCGCTATCTGTAGGTCGCCGCCGGCATGACGGAGCGACGGTTTGGGGATGGAAATCTAGAATCTAAAACCTAGAATCTAGAACCTAAAATCCGCTGGCGCACAAGCGTGGGCGGCTCAAGGAAATTGATAGCGATGGGCCAGGTGCTTTGTTTGTCGGACGCGGATAGACCAGCCGAAACCTTTTATAGCCGTTCTGGCTGGTTCGAGACGATTGTCAGGCTCGTAAATTGCTGCCGCAATTTACGACAGCTTCTCGCGTACGCTCTCAGCAAACAGTTCTTTTTGGCTGAAACCGTTATTACGCCATTTTCGTTCCGGCAATGCGTGAACGAATTCTAGAATCTAGATTCAAGGTTCTAGATTCTAGGTTTTAGATTCTAGGTTTTAGATTCTATGCTTTAGATTCTAGATTTATCGGTTCCAGGAAAGTCACATGGCCGGCATCGGCTTTCGCCTGCAGCACCTGCTGAAGAAGGACACCTTCCTGGCCGTGGCCCAGGCCTATCTCTACTCGGCCCTGATCGTGGCCGGGCCGTGGCTGCTCTCGGTCTTCGGCCTGGGGCTGATCGGCTTGATCGCCACGCGGCTGGTGGACCAGGCCGAACTGGTGGTCTTCCGCACCGCGGTGGTCTACACCTACGCCGGCACCCTGATCCTGACCGGGGCGTTCCAGATGAACACCACCCGCTACGTGGCCGACCGCCTCTACCTGGGCGACGTCTCGGCCCTGCTGCCGTGCTTCCACTGGGTCGGCGGCTGGACCGTGGTCCTGACCGGACTGGCGGGCGGAATCTTCTTCTGGCTGGCGGGGCTGACGCCGACCCAGGCCCTGGGGGCGGCCCTGATGTTCCAAGCCGTGGCCCTGACCTGGATCGGCATGATCTTCCTCTCGGCCGCGCGCGACTATCTGGCGATCGTCCGGGCCTTCGCCGCCGGCTATGCCCTGAGCGTGGTCGGGGCGCT
>CAYMGG010000128.1:0-15292 GCA_964389915.1 uncultured Planctomycetaceae bacterium | reverse complement strand
CCGCCAACGCGCCGGTGGGCACGCTCAAGGCCCGGGTCAACCTGTTGGAAAGGGAACTGATCGTCGAGGCCCTCAAGCGCCATAGCGGCAGCATCTCGGCCGTGGCCGACGAACTGGGTCTGACCGCGCGCATGATCCGCTACAAGATCCAGAAGCTGCGGATCGACTATGCGCGAATCTGCAAGGGGAGCTGAATTCCGGGGGAACTTTTTTACAAAAAAGTTCCCCCGGACCCCTTCAAAAAATTCTCCTCCTGCTCTTGGCGCGGCCTTGGGGATAAAATGGAATGAGAGTTTTTTTGCGGGGGCGCGGGGGAGCTTTTTCTGCAAAAAAAGCTCCCCCGCAGCAATAGCTCTCGGGCCGCCGGCACTATTCAGAAGCTCGGAAATAAATTTCCCCAACCGCGATTCTTCGGAAATAAATTTCCTCATCTTTTTCAAATCCCACCTGAAACACAAGTTGCGGCTCCCCTCAACTCTGCCTGTCCCGAGTGAGCCCGGGATTGGGAAATAAATTTCCGCCATTAATTTCCTCCCGGCCGCGCGGGTACGGTTGCCGCCAGGATTCCACCCCGGAATTTTTATCCGCGTATCCTCAACCGCCGCAGGCCGATAACGCCCACGCTTGCCCGATCTGGTCCGCGCCCGGGAAAAAAATCCGGCCTGGCACGCGCTCTGCATTAGCCCAAGAAAGTTCAACCAGCCCGCATGGAGAAGACCGCGGGAAGCTGCAACTGGCAAATTTCGGGTTGGCGCAGGCAAAAGGAGAAACTGGTCATGACGGCAACAATGGAAACGACCTCGGCGGGAGCGAAGACGGAAAAGAAGGTGCGCAAGGTGGCCATCTACGGCAAGGGCGGCATCGGCAAGTCCACCACCACCCAGAACACCGTGGCGGCCCTGGCGGAGATGGGCAAGAAGATCATGGTGGTCGGCTGCGATCCCAAGGCCGACTCGACCCGTCTGCTGCTGGGCGGTCTGGCGCAGAAGACCGTGCTCGACACCCTGCGCGACGAGGGCGAAGACGTAGAGCTCGACGAGATCCGCAAGCCGGGCTACGGCAATACGCTCTGCGTCGAGTCCGGCGGCCCGGAACCGGGCGTAGGTTGCGCCGGCCGGGGCATCATCACCTCGATCAACATGCTCGAACAATTGGGCGCGTACGAGGAGTCGGTGGGGCTGGACTACGCCTTCTACGACGTGCTCGGCGACGTGGTCTGCGGCGGCTTCGCCATGCCCATCCGCGACGGCAAGGCCGAGGAGATCTACATCGTCTGCTCCGGCGAGATGATGGCCATGTACGCGGCCAACAACATCTGCAAGGGCATCGTCAAGTTCGCCGAATCCGGGGTGGTCCGCCTGGGCGGCCTGATCTGCAACAGCCGCAAGGTCGACAACGAGCAGGAGATGATCGCCGAATTCGCCAAGCGCCTGGGCACCCAGATGATCCACTTCGTCCCGCGCGACAACGACGTCCAGCGCGCCGAGATCCAGCGCAAGACCGTGATCGACTGGAAACCCGACTGCCCGCAGGCCGACGAGTACCGCACCCTGGCCCGCAACATCGATAAGAACGAGCTCTTCGTCGTGCCCAAGCCGATGAAGATCGAGGAATTGGAGAAGCTGCTGCTCGACTTCGGCGTGCTCAACTGAGTGCGACCGCACTCACATCGGCTCGCTTCGCGGGTCCAGCGGATGGGTCGGACGGCCGCGGCGAGTGAAAGGCATTCATCGTTCCATTTCCGGTTCGCATAGGAGAAACCGCAATGATCATGGTTCGCGCCATCGTCCGTCCCGAGAGAACCGAGGCCGTGCTCAAGGCCCTGATGGACGCCGGCTTCCCCTCGGTCACCAAGTTCGACGTCTTCGGCCGCGGCAAGCAGCGCGGCGTCAAGATCGGCGACGTGACCTACGACGAGCTGCCCAAGGAGATGCTGCTCACCATCATCCACGACAAGGACAAGGACTTCGTGGTCGACACGATCATGAAGGCCGCCCGGACCGGCACCAAGGGCGCCTTCGGCGACGGCAAGATCTTCATCAGCCCCGTGGAGGAGGCCTACACCGTCAGTTCCGGCGTGAAGGAGCTCTAGCATGAAGGAAGTCATGGCCATCATCCGGATGAACCGCATCAACGAGACCAAGCGGGCCATCAGCGACGCCGGGGTGGGCAGCTTCACCGCCCGCAAGTGCCTGGGACGCGGCAAGGGCAAGGTCGACTTTCGCGTCCTCAACGGAGCCAAGGAGGGGAGCGAGGAGGCCATCGCCCAGCTGGGCGAGGGGCAGCGGCTGATCCCCAAACGGGCCCTGACCATGATCATCCCCGACGACAAGGTGCAGGCCGTCGTCGACGTGATCATCAAGACCAACCAGACCGGCAAGCCCGGCGACGGCAAGATCTTCGTCATGCCCGTGCTGGAGGCCGTGCGCATCCGCACCGGCGAACGCGCCGACGCGGCCATCGACTACGCCGGTGAGGAATAAGGCCGCCAGGAGAGGACAACCCATGGAAAATCTTCCCGATCCGCAGAGCGTCAAGGAGGAGCTACTCAAGCTCTATCCCAAGAAGGTCGCGCGCAAGCGCGCCGACCAGATCGTGGTCAACACCCCCGCCGAGGACGGCGCGGTCCCCGCGATCAAGGCCAACACCCGAACCGTCCCCGGCATCATCACCCAGCGCGGCTGCACCTACGCCGGCTGCAAGGGCGTGGTCCTCGGCCCCACCCGGGACATCGTCAACATCACCCACGGGCCGATCGGCTGCGCCTACTACAGCTGGCTGACCCGGCGCAACCAGACCAAGCCCGAGCCGGGCGGCGAGAACTACATGACCTACTGCTTCTCCACCGACATGCAGGAGGAGAACATCGTCTTCGGCGGCGAGAAGAAGCTGCGCCTGGCGATCCAGGAGGCCTATGACCTCTTTCATCCCAAGGCCATCGCGGTCTTCGCCACCTGCCCGGTGGGCCTGATCGGCGACGACATCCACACCGTCACCCGGGAGATGAAGGCCAAGCTGGGGATCAACGTCTTCGCCTTCAGCTGCGAGGGCTACAAGGGCGTCAGCCAGTCGGCCGGCCACCACATCGCCAACAATCAGCTCTTCAAGCACATCATCGGCACCCGCGACGTGCCCAGCCCCAAGCCGTTCCGTATCAACATGCTGGGCGAATACAACATCGGCGGCGACGCCTTCGTGATCGAGGAGCTGCTCTCGCGCTGCGGCATCGAGCTGGTGGCCACCTTCAGCGGCAACTCCACCTACGACGGCTTCGCCAACTCGCACAACGCGGACCTGAATTGCGTGATGTGCCACCGCTCGATCAACTACGTCGCCGACATGATCGAGAAGAAGTACGGCGTGCCCTGGGTCAAGGTCAACTTCATCGGCGCCGAGGCCTCGGCCAAGTCCCTGCGCAAGATCGCGCAGTACTTCGAGAACGAGGAGCTCAAGGCCAAGGTGGAGAAGGTGATCGCCGAGGAGATGCCCGCGGTCGAGGAGGCGCGGAAGATCGCCGAGGAGCGCTGCCGGGGCAAGACGGCCATGCTCTTCGTGGGCGGCAGCCGCGCCCACCACTATCAGGAGCTCTTCGCCGAAATCGGCATGAAGACCGTGGCCGCCGGTTACGAGTTCGCCCATCGCGATGACTACGAAGGGCGTAAGGTTCTGCCGACCATCAAGGTGGACGCCGACAGCCGCAACATCGAGGAGCTGGAGGTCGAGCCCGATCCGGAGCGCTACCAGCCCCGCAAAAGCGAGGAGGAACTCTCCCGGCTGGCCCAGCAGAAGTACGAGTTCAAGGACTACGAGGGCATGATGCCGGAGATGGACCCCCAGGCCCTGGTGGTCGACGACATCAGCCACTACGAGACCGAGCGGCTGATCGAGATCTACAAGCCGGCCGTCTTCTGCGCCGGGATCAAGGAGAAGTACGCCATCCAGAAGATGGGCCTGCCCTGCAAGCAGCTGCACAGCTACGACTACGGCGGCCCCTACGCCGGCTTCAAGGGCGCGATCAACTTCTACCGGGAGATCGACCGGATGGTCAACACCAAGGTTTGGAGCCTGGTCAAGGCCCCCTGGCAGACCAAGGGATCGCCGCGCCTGGTGGCCAGCTTCGTGAAGGGCTGAGCCCCGGCGGAGCGCGGGTTCTCAACCCGTGCCAAAGAGGAGTGCCGCCCGCCCACAGATTGGGTCGCGGCCGGCCGATCAGAACAAGGAGACGACCATGAAACTGAGCGCCCGCAACGTGCTGAAAGGCAAAGTCAAAACCATCGACGTCGGCGCGGTCAACGTGGAAGTGGCGGTGGAGGTGGCCCCCGGCCTGGTAATGACCTCGATCATTACCAAAAAGTCCTGCGAGAATTTGGGGCTGAAGGTGGGCGGAGAAGCCTACATCATCGTCAAGGCCTCCAATGTCATGATCGGCGTCGAGTAAAAGTAACCCCCAGTGTCTGGAGACCGCCGGCCAGGGCTTGGAGCCCGGCCGGCGGACTCCGGACCGGATTGCCGCCGTGTCGCTTTGCTGCCGCAACGGCTTAAGGAGAAACCCCGATGTTGCTGCGTCATACCCCCGCCGAAGTGGTCGAACGCTCGGCGCTGACCATCAATCCGGCCAAGACCTGCCAGCCGATCGGCGCGATGTACGCCGCGCTGGGCGTGCACCGCTGCCTGCCCCACAGCCACGGCTCGCAGGGCTGCTGCGCCTATCACCGCAGCGCCTTGACCCGGCATTACAAGGAACCGGTCATGGCCGCCACCAGTTCCTTCACCGAAGGCGCCTCCGTCTTCGGCGGCCAGGCCAACCTGCTGCAGGCCATCGGCACCATCTTCTCGGTCTATCAGCCCGACATCATCGCCGTGCACACCACCTGCCTCTCCGAGACCATCGGCGACGACCTGACCCAGATCGTCAGCAAGGCCCACGACGAGAAGCTGATCCCCGAGGGCAAGCACGTCATCTACGCCAACACGCCCAGCTACCAGGGTTCGCACGTCACCGGCTTCTCCAGCATGGTCAAGAGCCTGGTGGACAGCTTCGCCACCACCACCGGCACCAAGCACGAGCAACTGACCGTGCTGCCCGGCTGGGTGGAGCCGGCCGACATGCGTGAGATCCGCTGTCTGGCCCACCGCCTGGGCCTGGACATCATCATGTATCCCGACACCGCCGGCGTGCTCGACGCGCCCCAGACCGGCCGGCACGAGTTCTATCCGTCGGGCGGGGCCACGGTCGAGGAGATCCGCCGCTCGGGCGACAGCCCGGCCGTGGTCGCCCTGGGCCCGACGGCCAGCGCCGCCGCCGCCCGGGCTCTGGACGCCAAGCACAACGTGCCCTGTCACATTCTCGAGCTGCCCATCGGCCTCCAGGCGACCGACCGCTTCGTCGACACCCTGCGCCTGCTGACCGACCAGCCCGTCCCGGCCGTGATCACCGAGGAGCGCGGGCGGCTGGTGGACCTGATCGCCGACATGCAGCAGTACCTGTACGGCAAGCGGGTGGCGCTCTGGGGCGATCCCGACCAGCTCGTCTCGCTGACCGAATTCCTGGTCACGCTGGACATGAAGCCGGTCTACATCGTCAGCGGCACGCCGGGCAAGCGGCTGGAGCGGCGCTTGCAGCGGGCCCTGGGCGGGACCGTGCCCGAAGCCAAGATCGCCATCGGCGCGCAGGCCGACATGTTCCTGATGCACCAGTGGATCAAGCAGGAGAAGGTCGACCTGCTGATCGGCAACACCTACGGCAAGTACATCGCCCGCGACGAGGATATTCCCTTCATCCGTCACGGGTTCCCGATCCTCGACCGGATCGGCCACCAGTACTTCCCGACCGTGGGCTATCGCGGGGCGATGCGCCTGGTGGAGAAGATGCTCGACGTCTTCCTCGACCGGCAGGACCGGCTGGCCCCGGAGGAATCGTTCGAGCTGGTCATGTAAAGCGCCGGGGGCGGGGCCGGCCGGCCCCGCCCCCAGCACCCTGGGCCGGCGGCGAAGCCGGCCCTCGCCTCGCGGCGCGGAGACACCTCATGGATACGCAACTACTGCCCGCCCGCCAGCCCCAGATTCACCGCGTCGGCGCCGAGCCCTTCCGCCTCGCTTGCGAACGGGAGAGCCTGGCCGGCGCGGTGAGCCAGCGGGCCTGCACCTTCTGCGGCAGCCGGGTCGTGCTCTACCCCATCGCCGACGCCCTGCACCTGGTGCACGGCCCCGTCGGCTGCGCCGCCTACACCTGGGACATCCGGGGGGCGCTCTCCTCCGGCCCGGAGCTGCACCGGCTGAGCTTCACCACTGACCTGCGCGAGTTCGACGTCATCCATGGCGGCGCGGCCAAGCTCGAGCGCAGTCTGAACGAACTCATCCGCGAACACCAGCCCAAGGCCGCCTTCGTCTACGCCACCTGCATCGTCGGCCTGATCGGCGACGACGTGGGCGCCGTCTGCCGCAAGGCCGAGGCCGCCTGGGGCATTCCGGTCATCCCGGTCCAGTCCGAAGGCTTCAAGGGCAGCAAGAAGGACGGCTACCGCGCGGCCTGCGAGGCCCTGGCCCGGTTGATCGGCACCGTGCCGGTCGACGACGTGCCGGCCAATTCCATCAATATTCTGGGCGATTTCAACATCGCCGGCGAGACCTGGATCATTCGCGAGTATTACCACCGGATCGGGGTCAACGTGCTCGCCACCATGACCGGCGACGGCCGGGTGGACGAAATTCGCCGCGCTCATGGGGCCAAGTTGAACGTGGTCCAGTGCTCCGGCTCGATGACCGCCCTGGCCAAGCGGATGCAGGAGCAGTACGGCATCCCCTTCATCCGCGTTTCCTATTTCGGGCTGGAGGATCTCTCGCGCGCGCTTTACGACGTGGCCGATCATTTCGGCGACGCGAAGATGCACGCGCGCGCCCAGAGCCTGGTCCGGGAGGAGACGGAAAAGATCCTGCCCGAGCTGCGCCGCCTGCGGGGCGATCTGGAGGGTATGCGCGCCGCCATCTACACCGGCGGAGCCTTCAAGGCCTTCTCCCTGGTCCGCAGCCTGCGGACTCTGGGGGTCAAAACCGTGATCGTCGGCTCCCAGACCGGCAACGCCGACGACTACGAGCAGCTTCGCCAGCTCTGCGACGCGGGTACGATCATCGTCGACGACACCAATCCGCTGGAGCTGGCCAAGTTTTTGCGCGAGACCGGAGCCAACATCCTGATCGGCGGGGTCAAGGAGCGCCCCATCGCCTACAAGCTGGGCGTCTCCTTCTGCGACCACAACCACGAGCGCAAGCTGCCGCTGGCCGGCTTCGTGGGCATGCTTAATTTCGCCCGTGAGGTCCACGCCTCGGCCACCAGCCCGGTCTGGCGTTTCGCGCCGCGCGCCGGGGGGAGGTAGACCATGATCAGCGCCGCTCCGACCCGCGCCGCCGCCGATCGCGGCCCGCTGCGCAACGCCTGCAAGCTCTGCTCGCCCCTGGGCGCGAGCCTGGTCTTCCGGGGGATCGAGGGGGCCGTACCGCTGCTGCACGGTTCGCAGGGCTGCGCCACCTACATCCGCCGCTACCTGATCAGCCATTTCCGCGAGCCACTGGACATCGCCTCCTCCAGTTTCGGCGAGACCACCGCCATCTTCGGCGGCCGCGACAAGCTTCACCAGGCGCTGGACAATGTCCGCCGCCAGTATCAGCCCAAGCTGATCGGCATCGCCACGACCTGCCTTTCCGAAACCATCGGTGACGACGTGGCCCAGTATCTGCGCGAATACCGCCGGGCTCACGAAAGCGAGGAGCTGCCACTCCTGGTCCACGCCGCCACGCCCAGCTACGCCGGCAGCCATGTGGAAGGTTTTCGCGCGGCGGCCCGGGCGGTGGTGGCGACCACGGCCCGGGGCGGCGAGTCCGGGTCGCACGTGAACCTCTTCCCCGGTTTCGTCACGCCGGCCGACCTGCGCCATTTGAAGGAAATTCTGCGCGATTTCGGCCTGGACGGGGTGGTCTTCCCCGATTACTCCGACACACTCGACGGGCCGGCCTGGGAGGAGTACCGGATGATTCCCGAGGGCGGCACGCCACTTAGCGACCTGGAGCGCCTGGGTCGGGCAGCGGTGACGCTGGAATTCCTGGCTGCCGGCGATCCGGCTGCCACCCCGGGCGCAGAGTTGACCAAGCGGTTTGGCGTGGCCCGCCAGATCCTGCCCCCGCCGCTGGGGATCGAGGCCACGGATCAGTTCTTCCGCCTGCTTGAATCCCTGAGCGGCCAGCCGACCCCGACCGAGCACGCCGCCGAGCGCGGCCGGCTGGTGGACGCCCTGATCGACGGGCACAAGCACGTGGCTGGCAAGCGGGCCGTGGTCTACGGCGAACCGGACCTGGTCCTGGCCCTCTGCGGCTTTCTGGCCGAGGTCGGCATCAAGCCCGTGCTCTGCGCCACCGGGGCCGAACCGGGCACGCTGGCCGGCAAGCTTGAACGCCTCGCCACCGGGAACACGGCCACGGCCGAACCGATCGAGGCGGCCGAGGGCGTGGACTTCACCGAGATCGAGGAAGCCGCCCTGCGGCTCCAGCCCGACCTGCTGATCGGCAACAGCCGGGGCCACGCCATCGCCCGGCGGCTGCGGGTGCCCCTGGTGCGGGTGGGGTTCCCGGTTCACGACCGGCTGGGCGGCGCGCGGCAATTGCTCGTGGGTTACCGCGGCGCGCTGCGCTTCTTCGACCAAGTAGCCAACGCGCTGATCGAAAACGCCCAGGAGTCGTCGGGCCTGGGCTATTCGTATATGTAGATCGCAACCGGCAGCGACAACGGGAAAGGATGAAGCCATGAGCTTGGATCAGAGCCGTCACCCTTGCTTCAACGAAGGCGCACGCCACCGCTACGGCCGCATTCACCTGCCGGTTGCGCCTAAGTGCAACATCCAGTGCAATTTCTGCAACCGGAAGTATGCCTGCGCCCTGGAGAACCGCCCCGGCGTGACCGCGGCGGTGCTCACGCCCGAGGCGGCGCTGCGCCGGCTGGACGAGGCGGTGGCCCAGGACCCGCGCCTCGCCGTGCTCGGCATCGCCGGGCCGGGCGATCCGTTCGCCAATCCGGTCGAGACCATGGCCACTCTGCGCGGGGCGCGGGAACGCTATCCGGAGATGCTCCTGTGCGTGGCCACCAACGGCCTGGAGGTCGAGCCCTACGCCGAAGAGCTGGCCGCGTTGCAGACCAGCCACGTCTCGGTCACGATCAACGCCGTCGATCCGGCCATCGGCGAACGGATCTACGCCTGGGTGCGGATCGGCAAGACCATCCTGCGCGGCCGGGCGGCCGCCGAGGCTTTGCTCGAACGGCAACTGGCGGCCCTAGCCGCGCTCAAGCGCCACGGCCTGACCGTCAAGGTCAACACCATCGTCATCCCGGGCGTCAATGACGAGCACGTCGAGGAGGTGGCCCGGGTGATCCGCGCCGCCGGCACGGACCTGATGAACCTGATGCCACTCTATCCGGTGGCCGGCACGCCCCTGGGCGAAACTCTGGCCCCGGCGGCCGAGCGGATGACCGAATTGCGCACCACGGTCGAGCCGCTCCTGCCCCAGATGAGCCACTGCGTGCGCTGCCGGGCCGACGCGATCGGCATGCTCGACGAGGCTGAGGTCAACTCGCTCGCCCTGATCCGACCCGAGGCCGAAGCGCCCACCGACCGGCCCTACGTGGCCGTGGCCAGCCTGGAGGGCATTCTGGTCAACCAGCATCTGGGCGAGGCCGACCGCTTCTGGGTTTTCGGTCCCGACGAGCACCGCTTCAAGCTAGTCGAGATGCGCAAGGCCCCGCCGCCGGGTGCCGGCAAGGAACGCTGGCTGCAATTGGCCAACGTGCTGCGCGACTGCCGGGCGGTGCTGGTGGGCGGCGCGGGCCAGAGTCCCCGCGAGGTCTTGGAGCCCCTGGGTTTGAAAGTGGTCGATATGGAAGGACTGATCGAAGAGGCCCTGCGCTCGGTCTATCGCGGGCAGGAGATCCGTTCGCCGATCCGCCGCCGTCGCGCCTGCGGCGAAGGCTGCGGCGGCACGGGCCTGGGTTGCGGCTGAACCGAGGAACCAAATTATCCGGTCCCGGCAATCGTTGCCGGAGGAGTGATTCCAGCTTGAGGCGCGAATTTCGCCCTCGTCTTTCAGGAGCCGCACATGGAAAAGCCCGAACATCACATCTTCGTCTGCAACAGCTTTCGCGTCACCGGCGAACCGCAGGGCGTCTGCAACAAGAAGGGCGTCGCGGGCCTGCTGCCATATCTGGAGGAGGAGATCGACGACCGGGGCTTAAGCGCCCAGGTGACGGCCTGCGGCTGTCTGAAAGTCTGCGATCGGGGTCCGGCCATGGTCATCTATCCGGCCGGCCACTGGTACGGCGGGGTGGACAGCGAGGCCAAGATCGACGCCATTCTCGACGCGCTCGAAGAAGGCGCAGTAGCCGAAGATCTCTCCATTGCCTGAGGCGGTGGCGAATGCATCAGCCGTCCCTCAGCCTGAATGGATGAGAGTTTTTTAAGGGGGTCCGGGGGAACTTTTTGTAAAAAAGTCCCCCCGGACAGCAACCGTAGTTAGCAGGAGACAGCCATGGGCGAAACTGCATCCAGCCCCCAGAACGAACCTTGGCTGGTGGACACCACGCTACGTGACGGCGAACAGGCGCCGGGCGTGGTCTTTTCCCGCGCCGAAGTCGTGGCCATCTCCCGAGCCTTGGCGGCCGCCGGGGTACCGGAGCTTGAGGTCGGCACGCCCGCGATGGGCGAGGACGAATGCGATCGCATCCGGACCGTGATCGGGCTCAACCTGCGTTGCCGGCTAACCGGCTGGTGCCGCGCGCGCGAGGATGACCTACAGGCGGCCGCGGGCTGCGGCCTGAAGGCGGTGCACGTCTCCCTGCCGGTATCGGCTTCGCTTCTGCAGACTTTCGGCCACACCGAAGCCTGGGCCCGCCGCCGCCTGACCAGCCTGGTCCGCTTGGCGCGGCGGCAGTTTGATTTCGTTTCCGTCGGCGCGCTCGACGCTTCGCGGGCCGCGCCGGAATTTCTGGTTGAATGCGCCCGCCTGGCCGCCGAGGCCGGCGCGCACCGTTTCCGCCTGGCCGATTCGGCCGGCTGCTGGCTGCCAAGCCAGGTGACGCGCGCCGTGGCGGAAACGCATGCCGCCGTGCCTGGCCTGGCCCTGGGCTTCCATGCCCACAACGATCTGGGCTTGGCGACGGCCAACGCCTTGGCGGCCATCGAGGCCGGCGCGACAAGTGTGGACGTGACCGTAGGCGGGCTGGGCGAGCGGGCCGGCAATGCCGCCCTGGAAGAGGTGGTCATGGCCCTCTGGGTCGGTTCGGGCCGGACCGCGGGCGTCGACTCGACCAAGTTGACCGCGCTGGGTCGGGTGGTGGCCCGGGCCGCCCGCCGGCCGATTCCGCCAGCCAAGCCCGTGATCGGGCGCAAAATCTTCCTGCACGAGTCCGGCATTCACGTCCGCGCCCGCCAGAAGGACCCGACGGCGTTCGAGCCTTTTGCGCCGGAACTGGTGGGCCAGACGCGTAATCAGGCCAGCCTGGGCCGGCACAGCGGTGGCGCGGCGCTGTACGAAGCTTTGGCCGGGGTAGGGCTGCGCTTGGAACAGGAGACCGTGGCCCGCATCCTGCCGCTGATTCGCCGCGCGGCCGAGAGCCGTAAGCGAGAGGTCCACCCGGACCTGGCCCTGACCATCGCCCGGCAAGCCCTGGCCGACCTCTCGGCCCGCGAAGCGGATCGGGGCGGCCGCCTGAAACCGGCCGGCACCGTGCATTCTTGAGCGGTAGATCAGCGGCACCTCGACTTCGATTTCCACCCGGTGGGACCGGCTTTTCGGCCGGCCCAAATGCACCGATTCGATCCGGCTCGTTGGCGCGATAGGTTGTCTGAAAAGACCGGTTTATAACATTCGGCTCAAGACGAGGCCCGCAAAACGGCCGACCGCCGGCAGCCTTTTTCGACCGGACCCCAAAGCCCCTGGTTTTCAGACGGACTCTATCGCCGGGCGCGCCACATGGCAAAAGGAGTGGAAATGAGTTACTTGCATCGACGTTTGGGAAAATGGTTCGGATGTCTGGTCCTGGCCGCGGGGGCGGCGGCTTGGCTGGGACTGGGAACGGCCCGCGCCGAGGAAGCCAAAACCCTGACCGTGTTCGCGGCCGCCAGCCTGACCGATGTGCTCAAGGCCGTAGGCGCGGAATATGAAGCCGCCGCCGGAGTGAAGCTGAAATTCAACTTCGCCTCCTCCTCGGCCCTGGCCCGGCAGGTCGAATCCGGGGCAGGGGCGGATCTCTTCATTTCCGCCAATCAGAAGTGGATGGATTATCTGGCGGAGAAGACGTTGATCGATCCGGCCACGCGGCAGGACCTGCTGCAGAACCGGCTGGTGCTGGCCGCGCCCAA
The DNA here is from genome assembly GCA_964389915.1 of uncultured Planctomycetaceae bacterium. Lineage (GTDB taxonomy): Bacteria > Planctomycetota > SZUA-567 > SZUA-567 > SZUA-567 > CAYMGG01. Next base: position 2,894 of record CAYMGG010000128.1, on the reverse strand, counting down.
GGGTAAGACCTTCGCCGTCAAGCTGGAGCCGGGCGCGCCCGTACCGCCGGAACTGGCCGCCGGCAAGCTGGCCGTGGGCGAAACCAAATCCGTACCGGCCGGCATCTACGCCCTCGAAGCTTTGACCAAGCTGGGTTGGCTGGAGACCTTGCAACCGAATCTGGTGGCCTGCGATTCGGTTCGCTCGGCCCTGGCCTTCATCGCCCGGGGCGAGGTGGCGGCGGGCATTGTCTATGAAACCGACGCCAAGATCTCGCCCGACGTGCAGGTGGTGGGCGTCTTTCCGGCCGACTCCCACGCGCCGATCGTCTATCCGGCGGCCGTGCTGAAAGGCTCCGCCGATCCGGCCGCGGCCCAGGCGTTGCTTAAATTCCTGGCCAGCCCGCCGGCGGCGGAAGTCTTCAAAAAATTTGGCTTTACTCTGCCGTAGTTTTGCGGGGTGGGAGGTGGTTCGGGGCGTGGTGAAGTGAAATCAAGCCAACCAGGGAGAGTTGGCGCTGCCGCGCTCTGCCTCCCCCAACTCCCTCCCGGAGATAGGGGAGTCTGTCCCTCTGAATGTTCGATAAGGCGGAATTAGACGAAAGTTTTGGCGGGGCCGAGGAACCTTTTGGAAAAAAAGCGTCCCGGAATTCTCCACCTTTGACGTGAGTCGTTACGCGGGAGCGTTGCCCATGAATTGGCTGACGGTCAGTCCCGAAGAATGGACGGCTCTGGCTCTTTCGCTCAAGGTCGGACTGGTCGCCGCGCTGGCGGCTCTGCCGCCGGGCATTCTGGCCGGCTGGCTGCTAGCGCGGCGGCAATTTTTCGGCAAGGCACTGCTGGACGGGCTGATCCACGCCCCCCTCCTGCTGCCGCCGGTGGTGACGGGCTATCTGCTGCTCGTGGTGCTGGGGCGCAACGGCCTGATCGGCCACTGGCTGGACCGTTGGTTCGGGTTCAGCCTGCCCTTCACCTGGCCGGGGGCGGCGCTAGCGGGGGCGGTGGTGGCTCTGCCGCTTACGGTCCGGGCGGTGCGGCTGGCCATCGAGTTGGTCGACCCCCGACTGGAGGCGGCCGCGCGAGTCCTGGGCGCGGGACCGGTGCGGATCTTCTTCACCGTCACCCTGCCCCTCTCCCTGGGGGGCATTATCTCCGGCTTCGTGCTGGCCTTTGCCCGCAGCTTGGGCGAGTTCGGCGCGACCATCACCTTTGTCGGCAATGTCGAGGGCCAGACCCAAACTCTGCCTCTGGCCATCTATTCGGCCATCCAGCTGCCCGGCGGCGAGGGAGTCGCCCTCAAACTGGTCGGGTTGTCGGTGGTGCTTTGCGTCGGCTCGCTGGTCGTGGCCGATTATCTGGCCCGCCGCGCGGCGAGGCGATTGACAGCATGAAACAGGAAACGGAAAAACCAGACTCCGTTTCGCCGGGACAGGAATTTTGCCCGGCGAAGCGAGTCCGAGAGAACCGGGTGATTCTTCTTCCCCAGGCACCCGGCCGAAAGCCGTCGGAGGACGGACCATGAACCTGGAATGCGAACTATCCCTGACCCGCGCCGGTTTCCGGCTGGCCCTGCAACAAACCCTGACCGGCGACATGTATGGCATCTATGGTCCGTCCGGTTCGGGCAAGACCACGCTGCTGCATGCGCTGGCCGGACTCAATCGGCCGGAGTCCGGACGGATCGTCCTGGACGGAGAAGTGCTGTTCGACGCTACCCGGAACATCTGCCTGCCGCCCCAGAAGCGGCGGGTAGGTCTGGTCTTTCAGGACGGGCGGCTTTTCCCGCATCTGACCGTAGAGGAAAACCTCCGCTCCGTGGCGAAGCAGGTCCCGACTCGGGACCGGCGGCTGGAATTGCGGACCGTGGCCGAAATTCTGGAGCTCGGTGATCTGCTGCCGCGCCGGCCGGCCGGGTTGTCGGGAGGCGAACGCCAACGGGTGGCCTTGGGGCGGGCACTTCTGGCCGCGCCGCGCCTGCTCCTGCTGGACGAGCCGCTGGCCGCGCTCGATCCTGAACTTAAGGAAAAGATCCTGCCCTTCCTGGCCCGCGTGCGCGAGCGCACAGGCGTGCCTTGCCTGATGGTCAGCCACGCGCTAAGCGAACTCCTGCATCTCACCGATCGGCTGCTTCTCCTGGGCGAGGGCCGGGCGCAGGGCGCGGGCCGCTTGGCCGAGCTTTTGCGTTCGCCGCTGGCCTTCTCCCGGTTGCGCGCGGCCGACGTTCCCAACATCCTGCCGCTGCGCCTGCTACGCCATTCGCCCGCCGACGGAGTAAACTAATCCGCCCCCGCCGGCGCCGCGCCGGCGGCCGACTCTTCGGCCTCGCCCTTCCGGGGGCCGCTTAACGAAACCTGGCCGGCGGGCAGCCTGGTGCACGCCACGCTCCGCCCGGCCGACGTTGCCCTGGCCCGGGCGCCGGTGGAATACATCTCCATCCAGAACCAATTGCCGGGGCGGGTCGAAGCCATGGTCAGCGATGGCGAACGCCTGTTCTGCGCCATCAATGCGGGCATACCGCTACTGGCGGAAGTGACGTTACTGGCGGCGCGCGAGTTGGACTTGCGGGAGGGGACGCGGATTTGGTGCTTGTTCAAGAGTCACGCCCTACGCTGCCTTCTATGGGACGCGACTCCGCCTCCGCCCAGTCCGGCCCCCACATCAGCGGCCAAGGAAAAGCCCGCGGCCCGGTCGCCTTTAGTTGGGAACGGAACCTGCTGAGCATTCGAAACGGCGAAGTCGGACGAGCATTTTTTGGAAGGGTCCGGGAAACCTTTTTTGTAAAAGTGCGGGCCGCACACCCGAAAAACGCTCCGCGCATCCGACATGTTCAGCTGGGCGAGTCGAACGGATGGAGTAGACGTTGAGTCTGTCCATTTGAACGTTCGAAACGGCAAAGCCGGATGAGAATTTTTTGG
>CAYMGG010000127.1:0-15363 GCA_964389915.1 uncultured Planctomycetaceae bacterium | reverse complement strand
AGAATTCGGCGTCGGGGTAGTGCCCTTCTTCCAGCTTGCCCGTCAGCAGCGAGGTGCCGACATAGACCGCCAGATTGTGGCCGATCAGCGTGGTGGTGATCAGCCCCGGCAGGTCGGCCAGCAGGAGGAGGGCCGCCTCGCCGCCGTCCTCGCCCCGCCGCAGGCGCAGCCGCGCGACGCTCGCCCCATAGGCGGCCGTCTCCAGCGCGCTGTAATATCCGGCCAGAGCGATCGAGCCGGCCACGCCGATCAGGCAAAGCCAGAAATTCATGCGGCCTCCCCCCTTCCCCGCAGGGTCAGCCGCAACCGCGTCGGCCGGCGCCGGAGCACCTCCTCCACGGTCAGTTCGATCTTGCCCAGGCTGATCCGGTCGCCCACCCGGGCCGAACGCCCCAGCAGGGCCGTAACCAGCCCGCCCATGGTCGCCGCGCGCGGCAGGGCCACGACCACGCCGAAGAGCCCGCGCCATTCGCGCACGCTCACCCGGCCGTCGAGCAGATAGACCCCGCCGCCCAAGTCGCGCATCGGATCGTGGCGCGTCTCGTCCTCGTCGGCGATCTCGCCGAAAATTTCGGAGATCACGTCCCAGAGGGTCACGATTCCGACCGTGCTCCCCCATTCGTCGACCACGAAGGCCAGCCGCTCCTGGGTGTCTAAAAATTTGTCCAACACCTCGTCGGCGCGGTCGAATTCGGAGACAAAGCACGGTTCCTTGAGAAAGGCCGCAGCCGGAGCTTCACCAACGCCGGCGATAAACAATTCGCGCGCGTCCACCCAGCCGACGAATTCGTCGTTACGCAGATCCCGCAGCGGGATCTTGGAGTGCCCTTTCTCCCGGGCCAGATCGAGCAGTTCTCCGCAGGTGGCCGTGGCCGGGGTATAGATCACGTCCATGCGCGGGGTGAGGATCTCGCGCATGCGCACCTCGGCCAGCCCGACCACGCCGGCGATCAACTCGTGCTCGTTGGAGGAGATCACCCCCTGTTCGCGGCTGGCCTGCATTAGCAGGTGCAACTCCTCGGCCTGCGCCGCGGAACTGGGCTCGGCCACGTTGGCCAACCTTTCGCCCAGCTTGACGATAGAATTAAGCACTCGACGCAGCGGCGACAAGCAACGGTGCAGTGCGTACATCGGCAAAGCCGTCAGTCGGGCGAACGGTAATTGCAATACCGCCGCCAAAGCTTTGGGCGTGACTTCGCCGAAGGTAATGACCATCAGCAGGCTGGCCAGGTTGAAGGCCAGTCCCGCCCCGGCCCCGAACTCGTCGGCCAGATGCGCGGCGATCACGGCCGAAGTGGCGAAAAGCAGGATATTGACCACCATGTTCCCGAACAGAACCGTGGTCAGAAATCCGGGCAGATCCGCCCGGAGGGCGGCGATGGCGCCAAAGACCGGGCCTTTGGCTCGCCGGATACGGTTCAGGTCGGCCGTCTTGAGGGAGAAGAGCGCGGTTTCGGTGCCGGAGAAGCCGCCGGAAAGAATCAGCAATCCCAGCATCAACAGCAGACTATGACCATCACGAAGCAGTAAGGCTAGCATTTCCACAAGGCTACGTCATATCCGGCGTTATGTCAAGCCCGAGCCCTCCGGCCGCGGCCCGGCAAAAAGCTCAAAATGCTATGGACTTCCGACCGCTGAACGCTAGACTATTAGCCTCTCGACCATCAGGTTCTGTCGAAAAAGGGGCATTTGAGGTGCGGGTCTGAAACCGGGGCTGTTGCTGGCTTGACGGCCGCTTTCGTTTTCAGGCGAACCTCGCCGACCGCCTCTTTTCAGGCGCAACCTTAAGGTCCTTCCGGCGCGCCGCCCGGCAGCGCGGGCTGTGATAATGTTTTGTCGTTGGAGATGATCGCCGTCATGATGCAACCGCGCATCGTCATCACCGGGGTCGGCCTGACCTCGCCGCTGGGCAATGATCTGCCGACTTTTCGCACGGCCCTGTTGGCCGGACGCGCCAATGTCCGGCAGATCGAAACCCGTTACATGGGTTTGGTGCCGGCCGGCGTGTGCGAGTTCGAAGCCACCAAATACCAGAAGCGCAAGGACGTGCGCCGCGGGACCCGGGCCGGATCGATCGCCATCTACTGCGCGGCCGAGGCCCTGGCCGACGCCAAGCTGGACCTGACCGCCTGGAGCGACCGCCAGCGCATCGGCGTCTTTGTGGGCACCACCGAGCACGGCAACGTCGAAACCGAGAACGAGGTCGCCAACCTCAAGGAATTCAACTACGACGTCAAATTCTGGAGCCACCACCACAACCCGCGCTCCATCGCCAACAATCCGGCCGGCGAGGTCTGCCTGACCCTGGGCCTGACCGGGCCCCACTGCTGCCTGGGCGCCGCCTGCGCGGCCGGCAATTACGGCCTGATCCACGGCGCCCAGCAGCTCATCCTGGGCGAGATCGACTTGGCCGTCTGCGGCGGGGTGTCCGAATCGATCCACACCTTCGGCATCTTCGCCAGCTTCAAGGCCCAGAACGCCCTGGCCGAACACGCCGACCCGAATCGGGCCAGCCGGCCGTTCGACCGCGCCCGCAACGGCATCGTGGTCAGCGAGGGCGGCTGCCTCTACACGCTCGAACGCCTGGACGACGCCCTGCGGCGCGGCGCGCCCATTCTGGCCGAAATCGCCGGCTGGGCCATCAACACCGACGCCACTGATTTCGTGCTGCCCAATCCGGAGCGGCAGGCCCAGGCCATGACCGCCGCCCTGCGCCGCGCGGGGATCGCGCCCGAGCAGGTCGACCTGATCAACGCCCACGCCACCGCCACCCCGGAAGGCGACCCCAAGGAAATGCAGGCCATCCGCGCCGTCTTCGGCGAAAAGCCGCATGCCTGGGTGAACGCCACCAAGGGCTTTATCGGCCATGCAATGGGCGCGGCCGGCGCCCTGGAGCTGGCGGGCAACCTGCCGAGTTTCACCGACGGCCTGGTTCACCCCTGCGCCAATGTCGACGATCTGGACCCGGAATGCGCCCTGCCCCGGCTGGCTCTCGGTGCGGCGGCGGACGCGGGCCGGATCGACTGCATCCTGAACAATTCCTTCGGGATGCTCGGCATCAACGCGGTGCTGATCGTCAAACGTTTTCAAGACTGACCCTGTAGGAGAAGCGCCAATGACCGCGGAAGAAACCCGCCAAGCCGTTATTGACATCATCGCCGACATCGCCCCGGACGAGGATCTGAGCGCCCTGGACGACGAGCAGCCCCTGCGCGACCAGATCGGCCTGGACTCGATGGACTTCCTGGACATCGTCATGGAACTGCGCAAGCGGCACAAGGTCGAGGTGCCCGAGAGCGATTACGGCGAGTTGCGCACCATGAAGAGCACCGTCGCCTACCTCCTGCCGAAGTTGTCCTGAATCCGCCCCATGAGCTACGACACGGTCATCATCGGCGCCGGACTGTCGGGCCTGGCCGCGGGGGCGCGGCTGGCTCTGGTCGGGCGTCGCGTCTGCGTGCTCGAGGCTCATGCCGTGCCCGGCGGGCTGAACTCTTACTACCGCCGGCACGGGCGCAACATTGACGTCGGCCTCCACGCCTTCACCAATTTCTCTCCGCGCGGCACGCGCCACTCGGCTTTGACCCGCCTCTTGCGCCAGCTGCGCCTGCGCCATGAAGAACTGGCATTGGCCGAGCCGGCCGTGGGCTCGCGCATCGTCTTTCCCGGCCGCGTCCTGCGGTTCACCAACGATCCGCAGGTGCTGCGCGCCGATGTGGCGGCCAATTTCCCGGACGATCTGGCCGGGTTCGACCGCCTCTGGGCGCGCCTGGCCGAGTACGACGAGACCTCGCTCGAGGAGAAGCCGTTCGTCTCGACCCGGACCGAGCTGGCCAAGGATCTGCGCACGCCGCTCCTGCGCGAGATGTTGCTGGCCCCGACCATGTACTACGGTTCCTCCACCGAAGACGATCCGGACTGGGAACAGTTCGCCCTGGTCTGGCAATGCCTGCTGGCCGAAGGCATCTCCCGGCCGGCCGGCGGAGTCCGGCGGATTCTGGATCTGCTCTCCGGTCGGCTGAAGGAGAACGGCGGCGAATTGCGGCTGAGCGCCCGGGTCGAGCGACTGATCGAGCGCGACGGCAAAGTCGTCGCCGCTCGTCTGGCCTCGGGCGAAGAAGTGAGCGGCGAGGTTTTCCTCTCCTGCGCCGGCGCGCCGGAAACCGCCGCGCTTTGCGGTCAGTCCGTCGACTACGAGGCGTCCGCCGGCAAGGTTTCGGTGGCCGAGGTCGTCCTGCATCTGGACTGCAATCCGCGCGATTTGGGCGTGACCGACGCCATCGCCTTCCTCTGCCGCGACGAACAGTTCCGCTGGCGCGAACCCGAAGGCTTGATCGACGACCGCTCGGCGGCCCTCTGTTCGCCGGCCCTGTACGGTGAAGGACCGGCCGGGCCGGACGAGTGCTGTCTGCGGGTCACGGCCCAGGCGTCATATCGCCGCTGGCATGAGCTGTTGGGACATGACGATCAGCGCCGGGCCGATCCCGAACGCCGGGCCGCATATCAGCGGGCCAAAGAGGAGACGCGCGACCGGTTGATCGAACTCTCGCTCGCCGCCTGGCCGGATTATCGTCGACTGGGACGTCTTCACCCCGCTCTCGATCCACCGCTACACCGGCCGACTGAATGGCGCAGTTTACGGATCGCCGCGTAAGCGCCGCAGCGGCCGCACGGATTTTTCCAATCTTTTTCTGATCGGCACGGACCAGGGATTCCACGGCGTGGCCGGCGCGATGCTCTCCGGCATCACCATCGCCAACCTCCGGGCCCTGGGCCAGAATGCGGAGCCAGCATGACCAAATTGCTCGAGGAGTTGGCGGACAGCTACGATGCGATCGTGATCGGCGGCGGCCTGGGGGGACTGACCGCGGCCAATCGGTTGGCCAATTTCGGCCAGAAGGTGCTGCTCCTGGAGAAGCATTTCGTCCCGGGCGGGCTGGCGGCCTATTTCATGCGCCGCGGACACATCTTCGACGTCGCCCTGCACGGCTTCCCGGTGGGCATGATCAAGACCTGCCGCAAATATTGGAGCAAGGAGATCGCCGACTCCATCATTCAACTGGAGCGCATTGTCTTCGACAATCCGCTCTACCGGCTGGAAACCACCTTCACCGCCGAGGACTTCACGGCCAAGCTGATTGAACACTTCAAGATCCCGGCCGCCACGGTCGAAGATTTCTTCCGTACTCTGCGGGCGATGGACTTTTTCGACGATCAACGCCTGACCACCCGCGAGCTGTTCGCCCGCTTCTTTCCCGGCCGGCCGGATGTGGTCCGTTTTCTGATGGAACCCATCACCTACGCCAATGGCTCGACCCTGGACGAACCGGCCATCACCTACGGGATCGTCTTCTCCAATTTCATGAGCAAAGGCGTCTATACCGTGCGCGGCGGCACCGACTGGTTCATCACCGCCATGGTCAAGGAACTGGAAAAGAACGGGGTGGATGTCTGCCTGCGGGCCGAGGCGGAGAAGATTCAGTTGCAGAACGGCCGCGCCGCCGGCGTGCGCGTCGCCGGCCGGGAAATCAAAGCCCGGGCCGTCCTTTCTAACGCCAACCTGCTGGGGACCTGCCTCGACCTGATTGGGCGGGATAACTTGCCGGGCGACTTCGCCGCCCAGGCGGAAACTGTGCGCCTCTCGACCTCCAGCACCCAGGTCTACCTGGGCGTGCGCGAAGGCGAGAAGCTGCCCGAGATCGGGGATCTGATCTTCTGGTCCAAAGCTCGGGAATTCGACGCCGATCTGATGTCCGCCCGCGACGTGACCAGCCGCACCTTTTCGGTCTACTACCCGCGCCTGCGCCCAGGCCGGGAGCGCTATACGCTCGTGGCCTCGGCCAACGCCCGCTATGAAGATTGGGCCGGCCTGGAGCGGCCGGTCTACGAACGGCAGAAGCAGGAGCTGATTGAAGACACGCTGGTTTGTCTGGAAAAACTGCTGCCCGGCGCGCGGGGGATCATCGATTATACCGAGGCGGCCACTCCGCTCACCTTCGAGCGCTACACCGGCCACCGGCGCGGCGCTTCTTTCGGCAGCAAATTCGAAGGCTTGAAGGTCTCAGAAGGACTACCTCTGGCCGTGCCGGGCGTCTATCACACCGGCTCGGCGGCGATCATAATGAGCGGCTGGTTGGGCGCGGCCAACTACGGCGTCATCGTCGCCAACCAGATGATCGATTATTTGGGCAAAACCTGATCCCGCCGCCCCCTGGGCGCAGTCGGCCGATTTCGTTTCATCCGGCGCGGGCTGCGCCGCCAGGCTCACCGGCGGCAGTTCAATGACGAACCTCGCCCCGCCCTCCGCCCGGTTGCAGGCCGTTATCCGCCCCCCGTGCTCCTTGACGATCTGGCTGACGATCGGCAGCCCTAAACCGGTGCCGATTGAGGGCGGCTTGGTGGTGAAGAAAGGTTCGAATAGGTGCTTAAGGGCCTCCGGCGTAAATCCGGGCCCTGTGTCGTCCACCACGATTCGCAATTGAGCTTTTTCCCTCGTGACCGTAACCCGCAATTCGCCCTTGCCGTTCATCGCCTGGGCGGCATTGGCGAAAAGATTCAAAAACACCTGCTCCAACTTCTGTCCTTCGGCCGTCAGCGGCGGCAGGTCGTCGGGGATATGGATATAGACCTGGACGCCGTACTTCATCTCATGCTGGAGAATCCGCAAAGCCCGATCGAGGAGCTCGCGGAGCGAAACCTCGTTTGCGCACCTGCCGGAACGGCGGGAGAATTCGCGTACGTTGCGGACAATGGCTATGGCGGCCTGGGCGCTTTCGGACAAGGCCGAAAGGGTCTGCGGCATCTCCTCGATCACCATCGCCCGGCGCGCGTCGCCCTTCATTTCCGCAGCTAGTTCCGGGCTCAAAGCCTGCCAGTACCTGTCGGCCAATTGCGCATTGGCCGCCACGCTAGCCAGCGGATTGTTGAGTTCGTGGGCAATGCCGGCCGAGAGCGTTCCCAGCGTGACCAGCCGCTCGGCGTGGAGTAATTGCTGAGCCCGAGTTTCGGCCAGCCGCTCCATGGCGCTGGCATACTTTTCGAGTTTCATCTGGGCGCTCTTGATTTCGGTGATGTCCACGAAGCTTTCAATAATCACTTCGCACCCGCGGTATCGAGCGCGTTTGGCATTCTTGAGAATCTGCCGCTCTTTATTACCGCGGCAAAGCAGGCGTGCTTCGCGCTGATCGAGACTAGCGCCAGGATCGTTCATCGGACATTGGTCTCGGTCGCTAGGGCAGACGAAATTATGGCATTCGTTCCCGACGATCCGCGCGCAAGGCGCACCGACCATCTGGGCGGCCGCCTGATTGCACTCCAGGATCTTGTGCGACTCGGCCTCAACCACAAGAATGCCGGCGGCCACGCTGTCGAAGATCGATTCGAGATAAACTCCGGCCTCCGCCAACTGGGATTCGGCCGTCCGCTGCGCGAGCCGGTCGCGCACACGCGCCTCCGCCACCCCCAGGCGCACCCCCAAAAACTCGCTTCGAAACGGTTTGGCAATGTAGTCGTCGGCTCCGGCGTGCAGGCATTCCTGGATGTCTTGCGGATCGGTGCGCGCCGTCAGCATGACCACTACCGGGAATTTGCCCCCCGCCCGGGTCCGCAGCTGTCGGCAAAACTCGATCCCCGACAGCAGCGGCAGCATCCAATCCAGAACGACGATATCGACGGCGTCCTCCGCCCATTCGCGGCCGGCCGCTTCGGCATCGGAAAATTCCCGAACTTGATGCCCGCGCTGCCTGAGGATTTCGCCGGTCATATGCCGAATCGCATCGCTGTCTTCAATGACCCAGCTGCGATAAGGATTGACGCGAATCAGTTTCGCCGAATTGTCTGCGCCCGAATTCATATCGCCAGCCATTATCCTTTGAGGACGGCCATTCCGTTGACAGTTGCGCTCAATATTCAATGGTTAGGCCATCTGCCCTACGGAATAATGTATTTCTAATCTCGGTGGACGGCAATATAATTCGAAGGCCCGCTTATTTTTCGGAAAACCGCATGGAAATAAACTTTAACGTTTGGCGCTCAAACGACTGGCTTCTGCCGGGCATTATCGCCGCCGGCATGATCGCCTTTCTTCTGAGCTTGGGGCTGACTCCTTTGGCCCGGTCCCTGGCCCGCCGCTGCGGCTATGTCGATCACCCCGGTGAACGCAAAATCCATGTCCGCCTCATGCCTTATGGGGGCGGCTGTGCCATCTGCCTGACCGTGCTGGGCCTGGTGCTGGGAATCGTGGAGCTATTGCCGCGCCTGCCGGCCGGCTTCCTGCCCGCTTCACTAAGTTCTTTTCTGCAACCTTATCAGGGCGGGCTGGCGCTGAAACGCGCACAAGCCGCCTTAGCCGCCCTGACCGGCGGCGGAGCGCTCATGTTTCTGCTTGGCCTGATCGACGATCTGTACGGCCTCTCGCCGCGTTTCAAGCTGTTGGTCCAATTCTTGGCCGCCGGGTTGCTGGTAGTCTGCGACCAACGCTTGACCGTATTTATCGATTACTATTGGGTCAGCGTCGGCCTGACCCTGTTCTGGGTCGTGCTGGTGACCAATGCCTTCAATCTGCTCGACAACATGGACGGTCTCTCGGCCGGGGTGGCCGCCCTGGCCGGGAGCCTGCTGCTGGTGGTCGCCATGCAGAACGGGCAGGTTTTTGTGGCCGCCTATCTGGCGGTTCTGGTCGGCGCGCTGGCCGGCTTCATGGTCTTTAATTTCCCCCCTGCCCCTCTCTTCATGGGCGATGCCGGCAGCCTCTTTATCGGCTACACCCTGGCGGCGCTGACCGTGACAGGCACGTATTATCAGGGCCGGGGCAGTGTTTATGCCGCCGCCCTGCCGGTTCTGATTCTGGCCGTGCCGCTCTTCGACACCTGCACAGTGATGTGGCGGCGCTGGCGGGCGGGTAAACCGCTATTCGTGGGCGACGCCAACCACTTCTCCCACCGCCTGGTGCGCCTCGGCATGAGCCGGCGGCAGACCGTGCTGACGATCTATCTGCTGACGCTGATCCTCGGGGCGGCGGCCACGCTGCTGACCCAACTCAATCAGACCGGCGCCTGGACCGTGTTGTTGATCGGCCTGGGGGTGCTGGCAGTTATCAGCCTGCTTGAATCCGCCGCCGAAAAAACTGCGGCTGCGCCGCCCGAAAGCAAAACACCAGACTCTGGCCGCCCTTCCGCTCCAGGAGAAACCGACCATTAAATCCGCGCCGCGCCCAAATTCCCCACCCTTGCCGGTCGAACCGGCCGCAGAAGGATTACTGCGGCCGGAACTATTGCGCCTGCTGGAACTGGCCGTCCTGGCGGTTGTGCTCCTGAGCGCGGCCCTGCGCCCCTTTAGCGGCGGCCAACCGGCCAGTGAGCCGGAAACCGTATTTCTCGACGGACTGGCTTGTTTTGCGGCCCTGGCCTGGGGTGCGGCCAAACTGGCCAGCGGGGACCTGCCCCTGCTGCGATGGCGGCCGACTGCGGCCCTTGGCTGGTTTTTGGCGGCGGTGATTCTGGCCGTCCTGCGCGCGCTGACCGACGGCTGCGCCCAACCGGCCCTGGATCTGGCCCGGGCCTGGCTGGCCGACCTGTTGACCTTGGTCGTGGTCGCGGACCTGGCCCGGCGGGCGCCCGCCCGCCGGCTGCTGGCCGCGGCGCTGCTGGCCGGCACGGCCACTTTGGCCGTTTACGGCCTCTATCAACGGGCCTATGGCTTGCCGTACTTCCGGCAAGTCCTGGAAGCCCGCCCGCAAATGGTGGCCAACACCACCGGCGGCCGCGAAACCAACCAGCGGGCCTTCGTCCGCCGCGTCCAATCCGACCGCCTGCCGGGGCCGTACGGCTACCCCAACGCCTATGCCGGCTATCTGCTGCTCTTCGCCCCCTGGCTGGCGGCGGCGGCGGCCGGCGCCACCGGCCGGCCGCGCCAACTTTTGGCCGCCTTCGTCTTTACGGGCAGCAAAGCCGGCCTATTGACCGCCAAACTGCTAGAGTTGATCGCTATTTACATCCTGCTGCAACGTCGCTCCCGCGCGCCGGGATTTGCTTGGCGCGCCGTTCTGGACGCCGGCCTCTGGCTAATCCTCCTGACCGGCGTGGATCTATTGGCCGCAGGGCTGGTCGGCAGCCTGGCGCGCCTCGCCGGCCTGGCCACCCGCGCCCCGGGGGAGGTGGCCCTGGCGCTGGCCTGGATCGCCCATCTGGCGTGGCTTATCCGCCGCCTGGCCAATCCGGCCACGCCGGAGGTTTCGCCGCGCTTCTTTTCTCTGCCGCAGGCCGATTTTTCATCGCTCCAACGGCGCTTGGGCGGGGGGTTGATCTTAACGGGGGTTCTGGTCGGCGCGGCCGTCCTGCTCCTTCCACCGCCACCGGCGCGCAGTCTGGTTCCGCCGGCCGGAAAAATCGCCAAGGCCCGCTATGAAGCCTACCTCATGTTCCGGGTCCGCCGGGATTATTGGCGCGCCGCCTGGGGCATGCTCGCGCAATATCCTTGGCGCGGCGTAGGCCTGGACAACTACGCCTCCCGCTACGGCCAGTTCCGCGTTCCCGGCGGCTGGCCGGTCAAAAAAGTCCACAACAACTATCTGCAATTGGCGGCCGACGGCGGCCTGCCTCTGCTCGGCGGGTTCCTGGCCCTTTGGCTGGCAGTCTTTGGCGCTTCCCGTCGGGCAGAGTCGGCGCTCGACGCCGCTTCTCCACCGCCCACCGAGCGCCCCGCTTTGCGCCTCGGCTGGATTTGCGGGCTGAGCGCTTTCGGCCTGACTTATCTGCTATATAGACAGGGCTTATTCGCCGGGCTGTCGCTGGAATTCTTTACGCTTGAATTGGCCGGGCGCGCGGAGCAGGGTTCCCTGCGCGCCGCCACCGGCACTTCGCTGCCCCTGTTGATCCATGGGGGCGTTCATCTTCTATTGCTTCCGCTTGTCTGGATGGCGATTTTCTGGGCGGCTTGCCGGGTTGAAATCGAGCGCCCAGCTGCGCTTACCTGGCTGGCATTGGGGCTGGTGGGGCTGCTGATTCACACCAGCTTCGATTTTCACTATTACTGCGCCACGCTCAGCCGTCTGGCGTTAATGGGGGCCGGGGTATTTTTGGGCGGGCGGGAGTTCTTCAAGCCCCGGGCCTTGACCCCGGGCGCGTCCGGAATCGGTCTGCTCGCCTGGCTTGGGGGGGGCTGGCTGGTAATGATGGCCTGGTTCGTACCGCAAACCAATGCGGCCTTCACCGCGCGCCTGGCCGATTTGCAGGGCGACGTGGCGGCCATGGCCGCAACCCCCGGCGAGCGCGGCCAAGAGGCCAAGAAATGCGCCGAATTGGCCGGCGAAGCCTTGAGCGGCCGGCCGTATGACAGCGATTTGTGCCGCTTGCAGGCCAAGGCCTGTCTGTTGCAGGAAACTCCGCCCGGCTGGTCTGACCGGGCCTTGTCTCCCCTCCACCCCAACTATTTCGCGCCGACCGCCAAAAGCCCGGCCGAGCTTCGCCAACAAGCGCTGGAGTGGTGGCGCAAGGGGGTCGAGTTGGATCCCTATGGCGCCGAAGGCTGGGCGGCCCTGGCCCGGCAGCGCTTGCAGTTACTGCCGGACGGAAGCGACACCCGGCGGACTGCGCTAGCCGACTTCCGCCGCGCCAGCGAACTTAATCCGCTGCGTCCGGCCTATCATCTAGAAATTGCCGAGCTTTTGGCCCAATCCGGGCAGGCCGCCGAGGCCGAACGCCAAGCCCGACGCGCGCTTGAACTGCACCGCCTCTTTCCGGACGATGAAAATACGCTGCTGAACGAAGAAGAGTTGGCCCGCGCGAAAAATTTGGCGCAGTAACTATTTTCCTTGCGCCCGGGAAATTTCCGCTCAAAAGCGCCGCCGCCCACTTCTCCGAATTTCAATTGGTTCAATCGATCCTGACGGCTGATTGCTAGACCTTTGGCCGAGCCCGAATGACTTTCTGCCCCAAATTACGCCAACTCAAGTTATATCAATCCAAATTAATGAGACCGATTCAGGGGAACCTTTTTTACATAAAAGGTTCCCCTGACCCTTCCAAAAAACTCTCGACCGCTTCGCCATTTCGAACGTTCAGCTGGACAAATTCGGCGCGGATGGATTTCGCACCTATTCGACGAGCATTAACTTGAATGGATATTGCCCCTAACCGGACAGTGGGGATCAAACAAAAAAGCCGGCCTGAAGGCCGGCTTTTAGAAGTTTCGGTGATTCTAAGTTTAGCGCTTCGAGAACTGGAAGCTCTTGCGCGCACCGGGCTTGCCCGGCTTCTTGCGTTCGACCATTCGGCTGTCGCGCGAAAGGCAGCCATGTTCCTTAAGCTGGTGACGCTGCTCGGGATCGATCTTGAGGAGCGCGCGGCCCAACCCCATCATCATCGCGCCCGCCTGGCCGGCAATGCCGCCGCCGCGAATATTGGCGAAGACATCGTATTTGGCCTGCGCGCCGACCTGCTGAAGCGGACTGACCGCCAGCTTGCACAACCGTTCGGTCAGGAAATAATCCTTGAACTCGTGGCCGTTGACCTCAACCTTGCCACTGCCGGGACGCACCCGAACCCGGGCCACCGAGCACTTGCGCCGACCAGTTCCCCATTCGAAGCCAGCCTTATCGGGCACGCTTATTTCCTCCTCGTTTCAATCGTCAGAACCTGGGGCTGTTGAGCGCCGTGCGGGTGCTCCGTGCCCTTGTAGATCTTGAGCTTCTTGATCATCTGCCGGCCGAGCTTGGTCTTGGGCAGCATGCGCCGCACCGCCAACCGGATGATGCGGTCGGGATGATGCTTGAGCACCTTCTCGGCGGTTTCCTCGACCAAGCCGCCCAAGTAACCGGTGTGCCGGCGGTACAACTTCTGTTCGAGCTTGTTGCCGGAGAAGCTGATCTTCTCGCAGTTGGTCACGACCACGAAATCGCCGGTATCGACGTGCGGCGTATAGGTCGGCTTGTGCTTGCCCATGAGAATCATGGCCAGACGCACGGCCAGCCGGCCGACGATCTGGTTGGTGGCATCGACGAGAAACCACTCCTGCTTGAGGCTTCCTGGCTTGGCGATGGTCGTTGTCATGACTCGGCTCTTTTCCTTACGTTTCGTGCCCCACTAAACACCAAGCGACAGCCGCCGGACAGCGGCCAGCGAATTGGGCCGTCGCTAAAAGAAGGACTATATTTACCGGCGCGGCCCCCCATTGTCAATTATCTTTTTCCCTTTCGCCGGCCGATTTTTGCGCCCCGGCCGCCAAAAAACCCCGAGCCTAACTCTTTTTTCCCTGGCGCAGTTGCGCGGCATGGCGCAGAATGGGGCCATGAACAACGAAAACCTGACCATTTTTCTGGCCGGCATCATCCAGGGTTCCATGCCGGTGGGCATGCACGACCAGGAATACCGCCACCGCCTGGCCCGGCTCTTCTCCACCCATCTGCCGGGCGCCGCGGTCTTCGATCCGGTCGCCGTCTACCCGGGCAGCCTCGAATACGACGCCGAACGCGGCCGCGACGCCTTCTTCGACCTGATGGACCGGGCCGGCCAAGCCGACGTGCTGGTGGCCTTCCTGCCCGAAGCCAGCATGGGCACGGCCATCGAGATGTGGAACGCCTACCACGCCGGCTCGGTGATCGTCTGCGTCTCGCCTCTGGCCGAGAACTGGGTGGTGCGCTTCCTGGCCGACCTGATCCTGCCGGACCTGGCCGCGCTGGAGCAGGCCCTGACCGACGGGCGGCTGCGCCGCCTGCTGGAAGAGAAGATCGACTTTACGCCCGACGCGGTTTGAACCTACCCCTGCACCCCGACGCCGCGCCGTTCCAGCAGCGAACCCTCCAACCGATACAGCTCGAGCAACGCCAGCCGGTAGGCGACCACCGCTTGGATCTCGGCGATGCGGCTGGAGACCAGATCCCGGCTGGCCTGCGCCACCAAGAGCGAAGTCGAACGCCCCAGGCGGAACTTCTCCTGCTCGATGCGCAACGAATCGGTCCGCAGCTTGACCGTGGCCCGCGAGGCCTCGATCTGAGCCGCGGCCCGTAGAATCTCGACGTAAGCGCCGCGCACGTCGACCTGGGCCAAAAGCTCCAGGTTCCGCAGAGCTTCCCGCGCCGACTCCACGCTTAATTGGGCCCGCTGGTGCGCCGCTTCCTCGGCCCGCCGGCCGAGCGCCTGGGAAAGCCGCAAACCCGCCTCGGCCTGATCCTGACGCTCGCGGCTGTCGGCGGAACTCGAAAAGGCGGACGCATAATTGTTCCGGCCCAACTGGATGAACAGGTCCAGCCTGGGCAAGAGGCCGTTGCGGGTCTGGACCACGGTCAACTCGCCGCGCTCGAGCTGTAGCCGGGCTTGATTGAGGTCCGGCCGGCAGCGGCGGGCCAACTCGACGTGGGCCTCGACCGAGTCCAACGGCTGGGCCGGCAACTCGGCCTTGTCGAGCAGCCGAAACGGCCGCGACCAGTCGCCGTCGGGCACGGCCAGCAGCCGGTTGAGGTTGAGCCGGGCCTTGGCCAGGCGGCTGACGGCATTGATCAGATCCTCGCGCCGGGAGGCGGCCTCGGCTTCGGCGGCGACCTGCTCGGTGGCGGCCAGCTTGCCGACCCGGATGCGCTCGCGCGCCTCGCCCACCTGCCGCTCGGCCACGTCCAGCGAAGCCTGGTAGATTTCGATGGCCTGCTCGGAAAGCACGTGTTCCCAATAGGCGGCTTCGGTATTGGCCACCAGTTCTTCGGCGGCCCCGCGCAGTTCATACTCCGAAAGGCGCACGTCCAGCCGGGCCTGCCGCAGGCTGACCAGGTTGACGCCCAAGCCGCGCCCGCGCAGCAACGCTTGGGTTACGGAAACGTCATAACCGAGGTTGCGGGTGGCGGTCTGGCCTCCGCCGTGCTGGTCGTACCAGGAGAGATCGGCGCCGGCCTGCACCGTGGTCCCGGTGGGCAGAAACTCCTGTAGCGTCAGGCTGCCGGCCGTTTTTTGCGAATCGCTGTGACTGTCGGCCGCGGAATTATAATCGACGTCGTCGCGTCCAAAGGTTCGGGCCAGCTCGGCCGAAAGAGTCGGGTCAAAAACCGCCCGGGCCGTGGCCACGGTCGTCCGCGCCTGCTCCAGGCTCAAGCGTTGCACTTGGAGCGAGGGATTGGCCCCCAAGGCGGCGGTCACGGTCTGGATGAGCGAAAATTCCCGCGCCTCGCCCGTGCCCCGGGCCTGGGCGGCGATGCCCTGCCAGTCGCGCAAGGCGCTCAAAGTGGTTTCCGGCGGCGGGCCGCCCCAGAAGCTCTGCCGGCGCTCGGACCGTGCTCACCGTTCCGCCCTCCCGCTGATCGGCGGCGGTCCGACGACCATGCGGCGGCCCTTGGTGGCCCGATAATCTTGCTCCGGGAGTCAGATTGTTCTTGCACCGGCC
>CAYMGG010000126.1:0-15405 GCA_964389915.1 uncultured Planctomycetaceae bacterium | reverse complement strand
CGCCCCGCCCGGGCGGGGGGAACTACCGCGAGCAGATAGCTTTCGTCACCGACCGGCCCGGCCACGACCGCCGCTACGCCATCGACCCGACCCGGATCGAGACCGAACTCGGCTGGCGCTCGCGCTATGATTTCGCCGCCGGCCTGCGGGCCACGATCGAATGGTACCTGGCCCATCCCGAATGGGTCGCGGCCGCCGGCGAGCGCTACGCCGGCCAGCGTCTGGGCGAGAAGCGATAGGCAGAACCGCTGCAACTTCTATGAACTTTGAGAAAACTTTTTTGAAATAAAGTTTTCTCAAACTCTTTCAAAAAACTTTAGTCAGTTTCGCCAACTTCAACGTTCAGATGGGTGATCCGCACGAATGGAACAGACGTTGAGTCTGTCCATCTGAACGCTCGAAACGGCGAAGCTAGGTGAGAGTTTTTTGGCGGGGGCTGGGGAACCTTTTTTGCAAAAAAGGTTCCCCAGAATCGGTTCTTGTTATTGGGATTTGGCATTATGCTCCTCCATCTGGCCAATCCGGCGCAACTCTGGCTCCTGGCGGCCGTGTTGCCGGTTTGGCTGCTGCTGCGGCGAATCCGCAACCGACCGCAGCCCGTGGCCAGTCTGGAACTTTGGCGCCGGGCGCTGCGCCTGGACCTGGCGCGCCCTCCGCGCCGGCTCTGGGACTGGGAAGCGCTCTGCGCTTTGGCCGTGCCGGTCCTGCTGGCCGCCGGGCTGGCCGACCCGCTTTGGGTCCGGCCGGCCGCCGGGCCGACCCGGCTAATGGTGGTAGTGGACAATTCGCCCAGCATGCTCAGCCGGCGGCGGGACGGCAGCGGAGCGGCTTACCCCTCCCGGTTGGAGCAAGCCGCCGCCTGGTTGAAAAAAATCGGGCAGCGTTATCCCGACCTGCGGTTCGCTTTGCAGACCGCCGGCGGCATTCGGCTGGGGAACGGACTGACGGCCGAGGCAGCAGCGGCCGGCGTGGTCGATTTGACGGGCGACGAAGTTCGCGATGATCCGCGCGAACAGGCCGCCCTGGCCGCACTGCAAAATTGGGCCAGAGCCGAAGACGTGCCCGTTCTCTGGCTCGCCGACCGCGAACCACCGCGAATCGCCGGGCCACTCGCCATCATTCTGGTCGGCGACGCGACGGGCAACGTCGGCCTGCTGGCCGCGGGCGTGAACAGCAAATCTGCTGATTTCTTCGCCAATCTCGGCAATTTCTCCGCCGCTCCGCGAGTCTGTTATCTGCGCGCAGTTCAAGCCGGAATAGAACTGGCGCGTGGTTCGCTCCGTCTGCCGGCGGGCGGCAGCCAAACCTATGGATTCGCGCCGGTCGGCTCCGCCCGTTATGATCCATCCCGGTCTGTAAGTATTGAGTTATGGCATCCGCCGGCTTCTTTCGAGCCGGACGATTTCGCTCCGGACGACCGGGTTGAGTTGCCGCCGGCAATCAGGACCGCGGCCGCGGCCGACGATCTGCCGGACCGGGTCAAGCTGGCGCTCACCGCCGCCGCGGGTTTGACTCTGCGACCGGCCGCGGAGGGTGATTCCTGTCAACTGGCCGTGGCTGGCGGTCAACCGTCCGTCCGTCCGCAGCAAGGTTTGCTGTTGTTGGGCCCTACCGCTCCCGGCGCCGGACTGGTGGCCCTGGCGGAAAGGGTAAAAGCCACCGCCTTTCAAGCGGCGGATTTTCCTTCCGAAGCTTTGGGAGGGCTGAAACAGGCGGAATTTTCCACGCCGATCCTCCCGCCCGATGCGCGGGTTCTGGTCACGGCCGGCGCGGTCGGTTCGGCCGGTGCGATCAGAGTACCTTTCGTCGCCGTCTGGACCTGGCAGAATCTTTCAGTCGCCTACCTGGCCGCCCTGCCTGCGGACTGGACCGCGGACCCGGGATTCGCACTAGCAATGATCGAACTGGTCGAACGCCTGCTGCCTTCACCGCGGCCGCTGCCGGGCTTGGCCGAAAGCGACAACCGGCTGCCCGGACCGGCGACAGGGGAGATGCCGGTTTTTAATGCGCCCGAAAAATCCTTACCTGCCGCACCATTGGGGGCGTGGTTAATCTGGGCGGCGCTGGCGGCGCTGGTGGCCTTGGCCGCCGCGGAAGGGCGTCGGACGCTTATAGCCGTACTCCATTCGCGCCACGGCAATTGACGAAATTTAGAGGGATTTTTTTGCATGACTGAGCCAATCGCCAAACCTGCCGCTCGCTGGAGATGCTGGGCCGATCTGGCGGCCGGCGCCGCCGGTTGGCTGGCTTTGGCCGGCCTCTTTGCCCGGCAGGCGCGCGAGTTGGGCTATGATTCGCATCTCGCCTGGCTCTACGCCGGAGCCCTGACGCTACAGCTGGAGCTGTTGCTCCTGCCGCTGGGAGCGCAAATGCGCTCGGCCTCTGACGGGACTGGTGTTTGGCGGACTACGATAAGCCTCTGGTTGGGCGGGACCATAGCCGGTCTGGGATTGGCAACCGTCGGGGTGCCGACAGTCTCTTGGCTGGCGGCGCGTACTGTGCTGCTGGCCGTCCTGCTGCTCATTGGCGCAATCGGACAAGCGGCCGCCGCCTGGTCCGGGCGACTGGTTTGGGGGCAAGCGGTGGGCGCTTTAAGCGCAGCGCTCCTGGCCGGAGGCATGTTTTGGACCGGCGGGCTGCGCGAGGCCGCGGCCAATCCGGCGACCCGGCGGCTATGGACGGAAGCGGCGATCTGGCTTTCGCCGGGGGCGCTGGCCGCCAAATGCCTGCCGGTGGCCGACGTCGCCCTGCTGCCGCGGCTGTATAATCTCTGGCTCGGGCCGCTGCCGCCTTATCCTTCCCGGCCGGGGCTGTACGGGGTCATGGTCTATGGTCTGGCGGCCTTGGGGTTAGGGGGTATTGCTTGGGCTGGGGAGCGTTGGCATAAACGGAGGTTGATATAGAGGCCTTGCGACGTTTGATGCGGCGTTACGGTCGTGCCAAGCCTTTAATATCAACTCGAACTATTGATCGCCGACTATCATTCGAACCTGGTAAGGTGCTGGTAATAATTAGAGATTGCGGTTTGGTCATTCGTCGCGGCTGCGCTTTCGGCGTTTCGTCCCCAACCGCCGGGCGAAGCGCCTTTCGCAGCGCCGCTCCTTGATAGAAACTTGCAACTTTTAATAATTACGGGCGCTTAACCGGTTGGGAATTTTTTGCCGGGGCTTGGGGAACCTTTTTTACAAAAAAGGTTCCCAAGATCAGTCACTATTAATTTGGATTGATATAAAAATCTTAGGATAGGTGAGGTTTTCAAAGTGGCATGGCGCGTTGCTTCAAGGCGGAACCGCTGATCCGGGGAAAAAGCTTCCAGCTGGGCAAGACGCTTATAAAACGCCGATCCGACCTTTTCCAGCGGTCGGCAGACAGGCGCACTAAAAGGAGAGCCGATGAAAGCGGGAATCCAACTAAGGATCGAAAGGCTGCTCGAAAAATTTGTATCCGCGGGTTATGAGCGCGGGGTCCAGGTCGCGGCTTATTTCAACGGCGAGCTGGTGGTCGACGCCTGGGCGGGCACGGCCGACCCGGCGGGAAAAATCCGGGTGGACGGACAAACCCTCTTTCCCGTCTTCTCCACCACCAAGGGTATCGCCGCCACCCTTGTTCATCAACTGGTCGAGCAGGGCAAGCTCGAATATGACGCGCCGCTGGCCCGCGTCTGGCCGGAATTCGCCGGCAATGGCAAAGAAAAATTGTCGCTGCGGCACGCCCTCACCCATACCGCCGGTTTGGCGGCAATGGCCGCGAACGGCACTTTTGCTGAATTGGGGGATTGGGCAAAAATGTGCCGTCAACTCGCCGAACGCCGGCCGGTTCCGGCCCCGGGCGAGAGAGAAGAGTATCACGCCATCACCTACGGCTGGCTGATCGGCGAGCCGGCCTGCCGCGTTACGGGCCGGGATTTTCCATCCTTGCTGCGGGAGATGATCACCGGGCCGTTGGGCGTGGAAGACGAGTTGTTTATCGGCCTGCCCGCGAAGCAAGAAGCTAGGGTGGCCTGGCTCGAAAACGGCGCGCCTCCGCCAGCGCCGGGCAGCGAACCGGCGCCGGTCAACCCGGCCATTCCGCCCTGGACTTGCCCGCTGGAAGCATTGATGAATGATTCCGCCGTGCGGCAAGCCTGCCTGCCGGCCTCCAGCGGTATCATGACCGCGCGGGCCATTGCCCGCCATTATGCCGCCCTCATCGGCGATGGCGTCGACGGAGTTCGGCTGCTCTCGCCCGCCGCCCTCCGCCGGGCCACCACTCTGAGCCGGCCGGCCCAAGAGCCCGAAAAAGCCCGATTCGGTTTGGGTTACGGGCTTAGCGGCCCGGAAAACGACCGGGGCCGCAGTTTCGGACACGGCGGCTACGGCGGCAGCGCCGGCAGCGGCGATCAGGCCCATCGGCTGGCGGTCGGGGTGACCAAAAACCGACTCAACACCTGCCCGCCGGGCGAAGAAGCGCTGGCCGGGCAGGTTATGCGCGAGCTCCGGCTAGCGCTGAACCTCAACGACTAAAAGCCGGGCTTTGGTTTTGCGGAAAGCTCTCCGGGGTGAGCTTGTCTTCAAAAAGGCCACTCGGAGTAGGTCAGAATTAGCGGAAATTAATGTTAGGTTAAGGCCTAATAGTGAGAGTCGATTCTGGGGAACCTTTTTTGCAAAAAAGGTTCCCCAGACCCCACCAAAAAACTCTCACCAGCTTCGCAGTTGCATGCATTCGGAAGAGCCTATTCGCGAATGATGGAATTCGAACTATTTCGGCGTTCAATCGCGGGAAAGGTTATCAATCGCCCTAAAAACGCTACTCCCAGATTAGATAAGCCTTGGCCTGCCGCCAGCGGGCGGCCGGCAGGCCAAAATCGCGCCGGGCCGGCAGTCCACCGGAACGACGATCCTTAAGCAGGCGACGCACGGTCACCGGTCCCAGGCCCGGCACGCGCAACAGCTGTTCGCGGCTGGCGCTTTTCAAGCGGACGGGAAAAAATTCAGGATGCCCCTCGGCCCAGGCCAATTTCGGGTCTTTGTCCAAAGCCAGGAAACCGCCTGAGGCAAACGGAATCTCTTCCGGTTTGAATTTGTATTGGCGGAAGAGAAAGTCCACCTGATACAGCCGATGCTCACGCTTGAACGGGTCGGGCGCGGGCTGGCTTTCGCCCGGCAATTCCGGCGAGCCCAGGCCGCGCTGATAGGCGGAAAAATAGACGCGGCTCAGGGCATAATCGCGATAAAGCTCGGCCAAACGAGAGACGATCTCGCTATCGCACTCACCGGCCGCGCCGACCACGAACTGGCTGGTCTGACAAACCTTGGCATAGGGCGCGCCTTTGGCCGTCAGGGCCGCGATCTTGCGCATGGGGCGCAGGATGTCCTGTTCGTAGTTCTTGTCCGGCCCCAGGCGGGCGGCATGCTCGGCCGAGGGCGCTTCGATATTCAGCGATACCGCGCTGGCCACACGCAGCGCCGCCTCCAAGGCCGCATCCGAACAGCCGGGAATTATCTTTAAGTGGATGTAGCCCCGGTAGCGATAGCGGCGGCGCAGCAGCGTGGCCGTGGCGACCAGGCGATCCATGGTGGCGTCGGGCGTGCCGGTTACGCCGGAACTTAGGAAGAGCCCGATCAAACTGCGCCGCCGTTGCCACTCGATAAAGGAATTAGCCGTCTCTTCCGGAGTAAGGGATAGGCGGGGTACATCGTTGTCGGCGCGATACGGGCAATAGCGGCAACGGTTGGCGCAGTGATTGCTGAGCAGAGTCTTCAGCATCACCGAGCGGCCGCCCGACACCGCGGTCAGCGGATATTTCCACTGCCCGTCTTCGCCGCGGCGGCGATGATCGTCATTGTCCTTAGTACCGCAAGCGCAGGCCAGATCATAACGCGCCGCCTCGGCCAGCCGCCCCAGCCGTTCCTCCAGGTCCATAAGGTCAAGTCCGCTTGACCGGGATGCAGATGTCGACGGCCCATTTTTTGGTGGGCTGGCTCATGGCGCAGTTGTAGTAGATTTCATAGGGCGGGCGCATTTCCGGTTCGTGGCGATTCTGTTGCAGCCACTCGCCAGCCTGCCGCCAGCAGCGGGGGAACGCTTCTGCCTCCTGCCCCAACGGAATGGCGTGCAGAAAGGTCGCGAACCAACCGGCCGGCAGGATTTGGCACTGGACCTCGTCTTGTCCCTGGATCTGTTCCGGTACGGTCACGCAGACATCGGTGCGGCATTTTTCCGGTGGCGTGGTTTTAGGACAATCGAGGTAGACCGCCAGCCACAAAGTTTCCGGCCCGCAGGGGATCTTGTTATTGCCCACCCATTCGCCCAGTCGGCCAAAAACCGCACCCAGCCCGCTATACTCGCCGACATGGCGGATATAAGCCACGGACAAAGCCGGGATCTCCTGGAAAATCGTATTCATTGCCAGGTCCTTTCAAGTTAATTAAGTTTGAATTGCGAAAGCGCGGATACGGACGGCCCTAGCCCTGACGAAGCCGATCCAGCTTTTCTTTGGCGTCGGGCGAGAAGGCGAACATCTCCCGCAAATTGTCGCAGGGATAATCATCGCAGGGCGCGCAGGTGGTGAATCCCTTTTCCCGGCAGCAGGCGCGAACCCGGCATTTGTTGGCGCAGTAATCGATCTTTTGTCCCGAAGAAGCGCAGCCCGTGCAGTTGATGGCGTCTGGATTCACTTCGACGTGATAAAGGCGGCTCCAATCCGCCGCCACCTTCTCCCGCAACGAGGCATCATTGGTGGCCGTGGCGATATAGGCGTCGCAGTTGGCGCAATCCAGGCCGCAGTAGGCCGAAATTTTATTCTTCTCTGCCATCATCCTCTCCCTGTGCCCAATAATCCCCAACATAAAAGGGGTGGGGCGAAGGGAGGCTCGCGCCTCCCCCCGCCCCGGGGGGGGTATGAAACTCTAGGCCACGTCGGCTTCCGCCTCGGAAGAATCCGCAGCGTCGGATTCGCCGTCGGCTTCACCCGACGCGTTTGGCAGCAGGTTTTCGCGGACTTTGGCGTCGATCTCGTCGCGCAGGTCAGGATTTTCGCGCAGGAAGGCGACCGCCTTCTCGCGGCCCTGGCCCAGGCGCGTCTCGCCGTAGGAGAGCCAGGTGCCGGATTTGCTCAGAATTTTGTACTCCACGCCCAGATCAATCAGTTCGCCGTAGTAGTTGATGCCCTCGTTGAACATGATGTCGAACTGGGCGGTGCGGAACGGCGGAGCGACCTTGTTCTTGACCACCTTAACCTTGACCTGGCTGCCCATGACCTCCTCGCCGTTCTTGACCGTGCCGGTGCGGCGGATGTCCAGGCGTACGGAGCAGTAGAACTTGAGCGCGTTGCCGCCGGGGGTGGTCTCGGGGCTGCCGTACATGACGCCTATTTTCATCCGAATCTGGTTGATGAAAATCACCGTGGCGTTGCTCTTTTTGATGATAGCCGTCAGCTTGCGCAGCCCCTGGCTCATGAGCCGCGCCTGTAGGCCGACGTGGTTCTGGCCCATGTCGCCGTCCAATTCGGCCTGGGGGGTCAGGGCGGCTACGGAGTCGATGACGATAATGTCGACCGCGCCCGAGCGGACCAGCAGTTCGCAGATTTCCAGAGCCTGTTCGCCGCTGTCGGGCTGGCTGACCAGCAGTTCGTCGAGGTTGACGCCCAGGCGACGGGCGTAGGAGGGGTCCAGCGCGTGCTCGGCGTCGATGAAGGCTGCCACCCCGCCCTGGCGCTGGGCCGTGGCCACGCAATGGAGGGCGACGGTGGTCTTGCCCGAACTCTCCGGCCCGAAGAATTCCAGCACCCGGCCGCGCGGCACGCCGCCCACGCCGATGGCCGCGTCCAGCGAGAGGCTGCCGGTGCTGATCGCGTCGCAGGGGGTGACGAAATCCGCGCCTAGTTTCATGATCGCCTCGCCGCCGAAGCGGCGCGAGATCTCGTCCAAAGTGCGGGTCAGGGCCTTGTCGCGCCCGTCTTGGTCGGAATTCTTCTCTAACGTCTTTTCCGCCGCTTTGCTCTTGGCCATTTTCTGTTCCCCCCCCTGGGTCAGCTCCGGCCGTTCGTCGACCGGTCAGTTAAATTTTTCGCGCGGGTCAGACCCCGCGGCGCAGAATTTTTTATGAGTAGCGTCCGCCCAGCACCCGGTGTACGCCCACCACCTTGCCGCCGATCCGAAAGTCGGTGGTCGCCAGATCGACCGTCAGCGGCCGGTACAGCTCGTTAGCCGGGATCAGTTCGACCGTGGCCCCCAGGCGACGGATGCGCTTGACCGTGGCTTCGCCCTCGACGATGGCCACGCCGATCTCGCCGTTTTCGAGGCTCGGCTGTTCGCGTACGATTACGAAGTCTCCGTCCCAGATGCCGGCGTCGATCATGCTGTCGCCGCGCACGCGCAGGGCGTAGTGGCAACCCACGTCGTAGAGCGAGTCGAGTTCGAGGTAGCCGTCGAGGTTTTCGATCGCGGCAATCGGCGCACCGGCCGCCACCCGGCCGACGATGGGCAGACCGCGCGGCGCTTCCTGCAGGTATTCAGCCGCGATTTCAATCCCCCGGGCGGAATTGGCCCGGCGGGAGATATATCCCTTGCGTTCCAGCGCGGCGAGGTGGTCATTCACCCCGTTGAGCGATTTGAAGCCGAACTGGCCGGCGATTTCGCGCAACGTGGGGATCCGCCCGCCCTGGCGCGCGCACTCGAGCAAAAACTCGAAAATCTCGCGCTGCTTACTGGTCAGGTCTCGCATCTTTATTCCTCCCCGCGCCAACTTCACACTGAACATTTAACCAGCACATTAACCTCTATCGGCTATATATACTGAACAAATGTACAGAAATCAATACAATCTCATCTTTTTTAAAAAATATTTGTAATGCCATAAAAAGCAAATAGTTGCATAAACATAAAGTTTGGCGATAACCATTTTTCCCACCGGTCTGTCGCGAAATTTATGTTCAGTGTTCAGTGGTTGCCGCAGGTTTTCACCTTGAAAAGCATGGCTGGCATCGATGGCCGAGCCTTGACCAATGGCCGCCAGCGGGGTAAATTACGGCAAATATGGTAAACCGCAGTTCTGGCAAGGAACCGGACATGAGCGAAAGCCTGCAACAGCTCCCTGTTTACGGTCTGGACGTCAAAAGCTGCGGCGCGCGTGGCGACGGTTCGGCCGATGACGCCCCGGCCATTCAGGCCGCACTCGAACGCGGTGCGCCATTGCTCTGGGTGCCGGCCGGAAACTATAAGATCGGCCGCACGCTGCGTCTGCCCTCGGGCACGCGGCTGCTGGCGCATCCGCGCGCGCGCTTCTTTCTCGCGCCCGGCGCGGGCGCGGATCAGGAGTCGTTTCTTCTGGCCAACGCCGAACCGCAGCGCGGCGCGGAAAACCTGACAATTGAAGGCGGCATCTGGGACGGCAATAATCACGAAAACCGCCGCGGTCCCGACCGGCCGGGCAGCTATACGGGCGTGCTAATCGATTTCCGCCAGGTCCGTAATCTGACCTTGCGCGGCCTGACCGTGCGCAATGCGGAGAGCTATTTCATCCGCCTGTGCGAAGCGCGGAACTTCGTCATCGAGGACATTGTTTTCGAAACCCAGTTCGTCCGGCCCAATCAGGATGGCGTGCACTTGGGCGGGTTTTGCGAGGACGGACTGATCCGCCGTCTTGCGGCCGCTGGTCCGGATACGCCCAACGACGACGTGGTCGCGCTCAACGCCGACGATGCCTGCGGCCGGGCCATGAACCTGGGCCTCAAATGCGGCCCCATCCGCCGCATCCGGGTGGAGGATCTAGACGCGGTCGACTGCCACACTTTCGTGCGCCTGTTGAGCGTGGATTCCCCGCTTGAAGACGTGACCGTCGAGCGCGTGCGCGGCGGCTGCCGCTGCTGCGCGATCAATGCCGACGCGGCCCGGCAGTGCGCGGTGCCGGTCTTCGATCCGGCCGATCCGCGCTACGCGCGCGGCGTGGGCGAATTCCGGCGGATCGTCTGCGCGGATTTCGCGGTGACCAAAAATTATCCCGGCCAGCAGAAACCGCTCATTCATCTGATGAGCCGCTGCCACGGCTTCACCATTAAAAACTTTCACCGCGACCCGGCACGCGACGCCTGCCCGCAAGCCCCGACATTGGAGGCGGCCGATCTGCCGCCGACGGCCATGATTTTCGAGGGGCTGGCCGGCTGCCAGGTCGCGGGCCTGACGGCCAACCGGCAGCCCAAGCCGACCGCTCTCCGCCGGGTCGATTCCGGACCGAACAGCGGCCGGGCGGAGATCCGCCTGGCGGCCAAGGAGACGCTGACGCTGGCCGCGGGCGGCTTTGCGCAATTTACCGCGGATGAAATGTAATATTGAATTCATTGAAGGCCGATTCCGGGGAGCTTTTTTTGCAAAAAAAGTTCCCCGGACCCCTCAAAAAAACTCCCGCTAGCTTTGCCTTTTCGAGAGCAGAGGAGAAAATTCAGGGGCGTAATATCAACTCAAGTTAATGCCGGCCGATTAACGTTCGAACCAGATGAAGCAGGTGACCGGGTGAGAGTTTTTTGGCGGGGTTGGGGGAACCTTTTTTGCAAAAAAGGTCCCCCCAGATCAGTCACCATTAACTTGACTTGATATAAGAGCGTGTTTTAAAAGCCCGGGTTGCGTTTTTCATTGCCAGAACCGCCGGCCGGCGCTCGGAGCGTCGGCGGCCCGAACGCCAAGCTGGTGGCTCGCTGGTGGCTCGTTTTTCAACCAAGGAAAGGAATCGTCATGGCCCATAGTCTGGACTCTCTCTTCGGTCTGCGCGGCAAGGTGGCGGCGGTCACGGGCGGGGGCGGCATCCTCTGTAGCGAGATGTGCCGGGCCCTGGGCGCTCTGGGCGTCAAGGTGGCCGTGCTCAACCGGACCAAGGCCAAGGGCGACAAGGTGGCCGAAGCGATCACCGCCGCCGGCGGCACGGCTCTGAGCGTGGCCTGCGACGTGACCGACGCCGCGTCGGTGGAGGCCGCCCGCGAGGCGGTGCGCGCCGCCTTCGGCCCGGCGGATTTCCTCATCAACGGCGCCGGCGGCAACGCCAAGGACGCCACCAGCGCCTCGGTCGTCTGGTCCGACAACCTCTCGCCCACCTTCTTCGAGCTCAAGCCCGAGGCCTTCGCCGACGTCTTCAAGCTCAACTTCATGGGCACCCTGCTGCCCTGCCAGGTCTTCGCCCGCGACATGGCCGAACGCTGCGAAGGCGGCATCGTCAACGTCAGCAGCATGTCCGGCATCCTGCCCCTGACCAAGGTGGCCGGCTACTCGGCGGCCAAGGCCGCGATCGAAAACTTCACCAAGTGGCTGGCCGTGCACTTCGCCTCGGCCGGGATCCGGGTCAACGCCATCGCCCCGGGCTTCTTCCTGACCGAACAGAACCGCTTCCTGCTCACCGACGAAAAGACCGGCGCGCTCACCGGCCGCGGCCAGACCATCCACAACAACACGCCCATGCGCCGCTTCGGCGAACCGGGCGAACTGATCGCCGGCCTGGTCTATCTGCTGGGGCCGGGCGCGAAGTTCGTCACCGGCACCACCCTGGCCGTGGACGGCGGCTTCTCGGCCTTCGCCGGAGTCTGAAGCCAACCGCGCAAACCGCTTTCCGGGGGGACTTTTTTGCAAAAAAGTCCCCCCGGACCCCTTTAAAAATCTTGTTAAATCTATTCTGTCGGGCGAATGTGGTGCATCCTTTCCCATCGTAAACCGCAGAAATGCCATACAGGCTAAAGAAAGGCGTTTGAAAGCGCACCCAGATTGCAAAATATTTTCTTATAGGGCAGCAAGGAAAAGGCTTTTATAGAAAAGCCCCTTGCTTTGGATAGAGCAAAGGGCGCTGAATAGATTTAAATAAATATAAGCATCACAAAACTATTCTATTTTTTATCGTTTTTAGGCATTAATTCTTTTAATCCAGCCGTTAACGCATATTCATAGCCTTGACTTTTCAATCTTTCTATTTCCTTATCGTTAAGCGACAATTTAACCAACAACCAAGAGAAGAGAGAAATTTTGTTGCCATTTTCCAATACCACCTGATAAGGCTCGCTTTTGATATGATTGCTAATTCCCCCTAGAATTTCCCGGCTATCATAGGTCAAATACCATAATAAAGTAAACTCTTCAGTTTTAACTCCTGGTATTTTAGAAAGGATTGGATACTTTAAGCGCATACGCATGGCAATATCCATTCCGAGGCAATTTCCTCCTTTTCGTATAAAAGAAAGATCTGATTTTTGCACAATTTCAATTGCTCTGGCAATTAGCACTTTTGATGTTGCCTCATTCTTTTCAAGTTCAGTATTTTGAATATCTCGTTCTTTTTGCGAAAAAACAGGGTAATCATATAATATGCCTTTGCCCTCAAGCGCAGCTGCAAAACGGCTTTGTTTATCTGCGAGTATTTCATGCGTAATATCTTTTTTGTCGACCCCCCATATTTTAGCGAGCACGTCAGATATGACAATGATATCGACTGGGCGTGTGGATTTTTCGAGAGTCTGTAAATATTGCACCAAATACTCCCCCGGCAATTTGCTATTTTTTAATACGCCAATAAGAGGCGTTTCAATAGAAGCCTTATTCCCATATAGTACTACGGCATTAAGAATTGTAAATGTTGTCGCAATGCGCAGTTGATCGCTTGCTAGGCTTTTAATAATTTGTATAACTGCCTGGTCATTCATGTACCTATATCTTGCTAATACATATCCTGCCCGATAATATTCCGATTCATTGCTTAATACGCCCTCTACAATATTCTTATCTTCCTCGATATTTTTATTTAAATTGTCGCTAAAAGCGCGAAATTCCTCTTGGAATCCAGTTACAATGGGATCCTTTTCATTCAAGGACATAAGAATGTTGTGAAATTCTTTCACGGCTTGCGGATTTTCAATTTCATTAACCAACCCTAAAGCAATAACGCATGCGGTAGCGATTACTCGCTGCTTACCTATTTTTTGAGCAACACCAATGATTTCTTTAGCCTTTTCTAAAGGGGAAGTGCTTTTTGACAGAATATTTTCGTATTTATCAGAAAATTCCTTTATATCTCGGTAGTTTTTAATGTCTGGATCAAACGGCGCTGCGTCACCGGCCATACCTACGATGGAAGAAAATAATAGAATTGCACAAGCACGGAATCTTTTCACGATATCTCCTATGAAATTTCGCTAAGCCCGAGCAGAATTATGATTTTTAACGACTTATTCACTTGTATCAATCGTGTTGTTGCCTGTAAACATATTGCCAATATCGCAAAGGTGTTATAATGGAACCTTTGCGATATATTAAGCCTTGGCCTGGTCCCCGCATGTAGTTTTAGCTTTGCCAAGGATACCTTAGTATAGCAACAGGCCATACGCTATTCTTAATCAATACGTCTGCAACTGCTGATGTGCCAGCCAAAGGATATGCAATCCAAGTAACACTACGGGCGAATTTAGTGTATTGCCGGTACTTGAAATGCAGGATACTGCATCAACATATGTCTGTTGGCTAACTTATTTGCTTGTGATTTGAATTTTCGATTGTATTGGCCTTCTATGGCCACGCACCACGCCGAGGAGATTCCGCCCGGCGTGACCCGGGTACTGGCCATGAAGCAGGGCCGCATCGCCGCGCAGGGCCCGAAGGCCGAGATCCTCACCGGCCCGGTGCTGTCGGAGCTGTTCGGCCTGCCGGTCGAGGTCGACCTGCGCCACGACCGTTTCTGGCCACGGGTCGCCAGCGCGAGTTAGGCACTGTCAATAAATAAAGTATCTGGTTTGATCCGGCGTCGCGGCCACGCTTTCGGCGTTTCGGCCTAAGCCGCCGGCCGAAACGCTTTTCGCTGCGCCGCTCCTTGACTGAAACTTGCATACTTTATTTATTGACCGCGCTTAAGCCTATTCCTTTAGGAATGGCTAATTCCGGAAAAAGTTCCCCGGAGGGCGAAATCCGCGGTTTCAGGCCCGGACCACGCGGGCCTTGACCCGGCCGACCCGGGTCAGGGCGTTGCGCGTGTCCACGATCAGCCGGGCGTGGCGGCCGACCTGGGCGTAGTCCACCGAGTCGTGGTCTGTGGCCACCAGGACCGCGTCGGTCTTGGCCAGGCGAACGGGCGTGAGCTTCACCGAGCGCAGGGCGTAGCGGTATTTGCGCGTGGCCGGCAGCTTGGGCACGAACGGGTCGTGGTACTCCACCTTCGCCCCCCGCTCGTGCAAAAGCTCGATCAGGCGCAATGACGGCGATTCGCGCATGTCGTCGACGTTCTTCTTGTAGGCCGCGCCCAGGATCAGGATCCGGCTGCCCTTGAGGCTCTTGCGGTCGTCGTTCAAAGCTTCGATCAGCCGTTCGACCACGTATTCGGGCATGAAGGTGTTGATCTCGCCGGCCAGTTCGATGAAGCGGGTGGGCAATTCGTACTCCCGCGCCCGCCAGGTGAGATAGAACGGGTCGATCGGGATGCAGTGCCCGCCCAGGCCGGGGCCGGGATAGAAGGGCATGTAGCCGAACGGCTTGGTGCTGGCCGCGCGGATGATCTCCCAGACGTCCAGCCCCATCCGCTCGAAAACCATCTTCAATTCGTTGACCAGGGCGATGTTGACGCAGCGGAAGATGTTCTCCAGCAGCTTGGTGGCCTCGGCCGCGTCGGGGCTGGAGACCGGCACGGTGGCGGTGACGATGCTGTCGTACAGGGCCCGGGCCAGCTGGAGGTCGTCTCGGCCCAGACCGCCCACCACCTTGGGGATGCCGCTGGTGGAGAACTTGGGATTGCCCGGATCCTCGCGTTCCGGCGAGAAGGCCAGGAAGAAGTCGCGTCCGGCCTTGAGCCCGCCCCGTTCCAGCCGAGGCTGGACCACCTCGCGGGTGGTGCCGGGGTAGGTGGTGCTCTCCAGGATGACCAGCTGACCCCGGCGCAGGTTCGCGGCGATCGACTCGGCGGTCTTTTCGATGTAGCTCATGTCCGGCTCGCGGTGGGCGGTGAGCGGCGTGGGCACGCAGATCAGGATGCAGTCGGGCCGGTCCAATTCGCTGAAATCGGTCGTGGCCCGGCAGTCGGGCCGGCCGGAGAGCTCGCGCACCCGCGCGGCGGGAATGTGCTTGATGTAGCCGCGGCCGGCGTTGACCGCCGCGACCTTGGCCGCGTCCAGGTCGAAGCCCAGGACCGGATAACCGGCCTTGGCGAACTCGATCGCCAGCGGCAGCCCCACGTAGCCCAGACCGATCACCCCCACCGTCGCCCGCCGGGCGGCGATCTTGCGCGCCAGTTCGGCGGCCAGTTGTTTGGCCATGCCCCATCTCCTTGTCAACGGAAGCCGGAAATCATTATCCGCAAAAAGGGGGGCGATGCCAAGGCGGTTTCCCGCTTCGAACGAGACGGGTCCCGCCGAAATCCTCTTTCCGGGGGAACTTTTTTGCAAAAAAGTTCCCCCGGACCCCCTCAAAAAACTCT
>CAYMGG010000125.1:0-15407 GCA_964389915.1 uncultured Planctomycetaceae bacterium | reverse complement strand
ACACAAATGCCCCCACCTCAAATTTGGAAAATACCACGCGGGCCGAGTGTTTTGTGGCGGGCCCGGGGCAACGTTTTTGCAAAAACCCTGCCCCCGGAATCGGCCCTGGCATTATGGCCGGTTTCCGTTTCCGGTTCGGAAAGAAAAAACTATTGGCCGGCATCTCTGCCGGCCAATAGTTTGATTTGCCTGACGAAAAGTAAACGCTATTTCTTGCCGGGCTTCTTGAGCTTGGTCGGATCGAGGTTTTCCTTCTCCTGGACCTTCTTCAGCGCCTTGGCTTCCTGGTCCTCGATCGCCTTGAACTTGCTCACTTCCAAGTGGACGTCGCCGTCCTCGTCCTCGGTGGCCTGGGCTTTGACCGCCACCAGCTGGCCTTCCATTTCGGCCAGTTTCTTGGCGTTCTCATTGTCCACCACGTAATAGATGGTCCAGTCATCCTCGCTCATCAACGCTTCGGGATCTTCACCGAACGCCATGAGCGACGTGATCTTCTCCCAATCCGGCGACATGATGACCACCTGCTTGGCGTCGCCCGCCGAAATCACCGCCACCACTCCCGCCACATAATAGGTTTCCGCCGCCTGCAGGGCCGCCCCGCAGCCCAGCAAAAACACTGCCACCGCCACGATCCCGAGCTTAACCCGCGCGACCATGTTCCCTCCTTTACTCTGAAAGGTGCCCTTACCGAAAACCGAGGCTTGCTCGCCATCGGCCCGGCGGCTCTTCTATCGCCGATTTCTCCGGCCGAGTCAATATGGCACACGCTCCGCTCCTGGCCGGCGGAAATCCCCGCTTTGGCTTGACGTCTCGCGAAATAACGAATAGTGTTTAGGCCTATCAGCGACTATGATACTTACGGTTCCGACCGGGAATGCGGATTTAAAAAAATCCGGCGAGATGCATTTAAATCCGGGCGGGACCGGGTCCATTCATCCGGGCGATCGAACGATAATTGTTGGGTTTTTATGCAATTGACGCTGCAAAGCCGTCAAGGTTGGTCTTGTTTTATGCCGGAGAAGGCCTCTTCACGAAATCCGCACCAGGCATATAATTAAATAGGTTTTCCGTCCCGAAGTCGGCAGTTCCTGCCGGAGCGGCGGAATAATTTTTGAGGTCCGGTCATGTCCATCAATCTGCTGATCGTCGAAGACGAGGCGGCCGCCCGTGAATCGGTGCGACGCTGGTTGGAGCAGGAGGGAGGCTTCGTGATCAGCGAAGCCGGCTCGGGTGACGAGGCCCTGACTCTGCTGGGCGAACGCCCCTTCGACGTGGTCCTGCTCGACCTGGGCTTGCCCGGTCTGGGCGGGCGGCAGGTGCTGGCCCGCGCCGCGCGCGCGGGGGGGCCGCTCTTCATCGTGGTCACGGCCGAGGACGACGCCAAGGTGGCCGTCGAGTGCATGAAGGCCGGCGCCTACGACTACCTGGTCAAGCCTTTCAATCTCGAAGAATTAAACCAGATCATCCGCCGGGCCGCCGAGCACGCCAAGATCCGCGACCAGATCGCCCTGCTGAGCGCCGGAGCCGGGCAGCGCTTCGCCGAAATGATCGGCCGCGGCCCGGCCATGCAGCGGGTCTTCGAACTGGTCCGCCGCGCCGCCGCCGCGCCGGCCGCCACCGTGCTGGTCGGCGGCGAGTCGGGGACGGGCAAGGAACTGGCCGCCCGGGCTATCCACCGCGAAAGCGTGCGGGCCGAACGCCCGTTCGTGGCCGTCAACTGCACGGCGGTGCAGGAGAACCTGCTGGAGAGCGAATTCTTCGGCCACGAACGCGGCGCCTTCACCGACGCCCGCGAGGCCAAGAAAGGGCTGCTGGAGATCGCCGAGGGCGGGACGATCCTGCTCGACGAAATCGGCGACATGAGCCCCAAGCTGCAAGCCAAGCTGCTGCGTTTTCTCGAGGACCGCACCTTCCGCCGCCTGGGCGGCACCCAGACCCAACACAGCGACGTGCGGATCATCGCCGCCACCAACCGCGACCTGGAGGCCGCCATCGCCGCCGGCCAGTTCCGCCAGGACCTCTACTTCCGGCTCAAGGTTCTGCCGGTCAACCTGCCGCCGCTGCGCGAACGGCGCGAGGACATCCCGCTTTTGGCCGGCTATTTTCTCGACGAGTTCTGCACCCGCCAGGGCGCGGCGCGCAAGGAGTTCTCCGGCCCGGCTCTGGCCGCCCTGGCCGCCTACTCCTGGCCGGGCAACATTCGCGAGCTGCGCAATCTGGTGGAACGGATCGTCATCCTCGAGGACGCCACCCTGCTCACTCCGCGCCACCTGCCGCCGGAGATCCGGGGCGATGCGGTCGAGACGCCCCCGCCCCTGGACGTGGGCCGGATGGCGGAGCTGCCCTATTCGGAGGCCAAGCAGCTCTACGTCGAGCGCTTCACCCGCGATTACGTCTCCTTCCTGCTCAGCCAGCACGCCGGCAACGTCACCCAGTCGGCCCTGCGGGCCAATATGGATCGGGCCAACTTCCAGCGCCTGATGCGCCGGGTCGGCATCTCCGCTCAAGATTTCGGACGGGAAGAAGAAACCGAAGCCCCCAGCATGCCCTGAAACCGCGCGCCTATTTGCCGGGTTTGACCCAGGGGCCGCGCCGGGCGTGTTTGATGATCTTTTCGTGCACCCCCCGGTCGATATTGTGCAGTTTGATGCACAGCTCGGGCAGGCGCGCACCCTTAAGGACGGCCAGCACCTCCCCCAGAAACACCCGCGGCGTGCCGCCGCCCGGGGTCAGCATCACTTCCAGACTGATCGCCTCGGCCGGCGGCGACGGGTCGGGCTGGAGGATCCCCCCCTCGCCGACCGCCAGGGTGTCGCCGGCGGCGAAGATGTCGCCGGGATTGACGTCCAACACTCGATAACGCAGTTCGATGGTTTCCGGCAGCCGGCGGAAGGCCATGCGCATCTTGCGCTCCAGCGGATTCTGGCAGCGCTCGATGACCCGGGTGCGCTCGATTTCGTCGGTGCGGTATTCGAGCACGAACTGGGCGATGTTGATGGTGTCGCCGTGGGCCAGGTGGCGGGTGGCGATCCGCTCGTTGTTCACCTTGGTGCCGCTGCGGGAATTGGCGTCTTCGAGAACGTGCCCCCCGGCCACGGACCGGATCAGGGCGTGATAACGGGACACCGTCGGATCGAGCAGGCGGATGTCGGCGTCGTCGTGGCGGCCCAGGTAGAGCTTGTCCTGGTGCAGATCGATCTCGCGCGAGGCTTGCTCGGGGTCGTCAGGCGTATATAGACGCAGATAAGCCACGGCGGTTCTCCAGCCAGGGGCGGCATTGGTCAGGATGTGAACTGGAACGCCAACCCCCCCGAGTTTTACCGCCGAAAACCGCTTGCGCAAGCAGAAAGCTGATTTTGCGCCGCCCGCCGCCGGAGTTTGCGGCCGGGCCGCCCGCCCGTCGCCGGCGAGAAACCGGCAATTGCCCCCTTTCTAATTGGAAAATCTGTGCTATCCTGGAAGGGATTTCCTGGAACTCTCCGCCGCCGGAGCCCAAAGCCAACGGACCCAACCCATGAGCGCCGTCTGTCCTCGCTGTCAAACGCCGCTGCCGCCGGGCCTCGAATCCGGCAAGGGCAAGTGCACCAAGTGCGGCGCGGACATCCGCTCCGGAGAATTTCCGACCGGCGAAGACGATCCGAACGCCACCCGCCGAATTCCCGATCCGTTCAAGGAGATCCACGAGATCATCGCCGCCGCCAGCCTGCCGGCCGCCGAACGCTACGAGAACAAGGAGGAGGTCGGCCGGGGCGGAATGGGGGCGATCCTGCGCGCCCGCGACCGGGAGCTGCGCCGCGACGTGGCGATCAAGGTGCTGCTGGACGACAGCGATCCCCAGAGGCGGCAGCGTTTCGTCGAGGAGGCCCAGATCACCGGCCAACTCGACCACCCCAACATCGTGCCCATCCACGAACTCGGGCGCAATCCCCAGGGCAAGCCCTTCTTCGCCATGAAGCTGGTCCGCGGGCGCAGCCTGGGCGACATGCTCGACGCCGTGCGCGACCGGCCCCGCGCCGCCGAGCGGCGCTATTCTCTGGCCCACTTCCTCAACCTTTTCCTAAAAATCCTCGACGGGGTGGAGTTCGCCCACGCCCGGGGCGTGATCCACCGCGACCTCAAGCCCGGCAACATCATGATCGGCGACTTCGGCGAGGTGTACGTGATGGACTGGGGCCTGGCCAAGCTGGGGGCGCCGGCCACCTCGCCCCGCAGCGCCGACAAGCTGCGCTCGGCTCGCGCCAGCCGGCCCCGCCCCCGCCGGGCGGCCAGCTCCGCCAACTTCCGCGCCGTGGAGGCGGTCAGTACCGGCCGCCCCACCAGCGAGCGCATCACCCGCGACGGCTTCACCTGCGGCACGCCCGAGTACATGCCGCCCGAACAGGCCCGCGGCCAGAACGAGTCGATCGACGCCCGCAGCGACATCTACAGCCTGGGGGCGATCCTGTACGAGATCCTCAGCCTCCAGCCGCCGGTGCAGGGGCCGACCTCCGAGGCCATCCTGGAGCTGGTCGCCGCTGGCGAGATCCCGCCGCCGGAGCGGCGCGCCCCCGACCGGCAGATCCCCCCCGAGCTGTCGGCCAGCGCCCTGAAGGCGCTGGCCTACTACCCCCGCGACCGCTATCCGAGCGTGGCCGAGCTGCGCTTGGACATCGAGCAGTTCATCGAAGGGCGCAGCGTCAGCGCCAAGACCGACGCGCTCTGGGAGGTGCTGGTTCGCTGGATGCGCCGCCACCAAGGCGCGACGCTGGGCATCGCGGCGGGCCTGCTCATCCTGACGGGCGTGATCGGCCTGGCCTTCTGGGCCAACGTCCGCGAGCGGCAGCTGGCCCAGACCGCCCTGGCCCAGGCCGAGCGCGAACGGGCCGACCGCTGGGCCCTGGCCGCCCGGGCCGCGCCCGTATATCTGGCCCAGGCCCGCGAAGCCGCCGACCGCCGCGACTTCGCCCAGGCCGATCGGCTGGCCGAGTCGGCGCTGGCGCTGGACCCCAAATGCGCCGAGGCCCAGCTGCTGCGCGGCTTCATCCACATCGCCCGGCAGGATTTCTCCGGCGCGGCCGGTCAGCTCAAGCTCTACCTGGAACTGGCGGGCAAGGACGACGCCATCGCCATGCTGGCCAAGCTCTGCCGCGAGGCCGCCGCCCAGCCCTCGCCCGTCACCAAGGTGGCCATCGCCAACCTTCTCTTCCGCCGCCAGGCCTTCGTCTTCACCGAGGCCCTAGCCGACGAGTCGCTGCGGCGGGAGGTCTGCGCCGAGATGCTCGACCGGGTCTGGCCGGGCGCCGGGCCGCGGCTGCTGCCCTGGCCGGGCGGGGGGGCCTGGCAGCTGCGCCTGTACAGCATGAAGGACATCCGCGACCTCGCCCCCCTGCGGGGGCTGCCCCTGGCGGTGCTCGATCTGCGCTACTCGCCCTACGTTTCCGACATCGAGCCGTTGCGCGACATGCCGCTTTTGGAGCTCTATCTGTCCAGCCGACTGATCAGCAACCTGAGCCCGCTGACGGGGGTCAAGCTGCGTCTGCTCCACCTGCAAGGGGCGGCGGTCAAGGATCTCACCCCGCTCACCGGCATGCCGCTGCAAACGCTCAACCTGACCGGCTGCCAGCAGCTGGGGGACCTCTCGCCCTTGCGCGGCATGCCGCTTAAAAGCCTGGATCTTTCCTATTGCTCGGCGCTGGACATCTCCAGCCTGGCGGGAATGCCGCTGACCAACCTCAACCTGCGCTCGACTAAAATCAGCGATCTGGGGCCGCTGGCCGGCCTGCCGCTGCACGAGCTGGACATCTCCTCCTGCCCGGTCAAGGACGGTTCGCCCCTGGCGGAAATGCCGCTGGAGATCCTGCGGGCCGACAATATCAGCTTTCTGGACTACGGCTTCCTGAGCAATCTCTTCCTCAAGGAACTGTCCCTGAACGGTGGGAATTTCCGCAATCTCGAACAGCTCTCGGGCATGCCGCTGCGCCGGCTCAGCCTGAGCTATATGTCGCTCGACAGCCTCGGACCGCTGGCGGGAATGCGCCTGCGCGAACTGTCGATCGCCAGCACGCAGGTGTCGGACTTGAAGCCGCTCATTAACATGCGCCTGCTCAAGCTCAACATCTTCGGCACCCTGGTCAAGGACCTCTCCCCGCTGGCCGGCATGGAACTGCGGGAGATATATTTCGAGCCCGACAAGATCGAAACCGGCCTGGAGATCATCCGCCAGATGGACAGCCTGGAGCAATTGAGCGATTCGGCCAGCACCCGCGAGGCCCTGCCGCCCAACAAATTCTGGGCGCGCTATGACGCGGCGCATGCGGCGAAGAAGCCGGCGAAGTGATCTCTGACCCGGATTCGGCGGACCGGTCGAGCGGGCTAAGCCAAGCGCCGCGAATCTATCCATCTGAGCGCCCGAAACTGCGAAGCTGGGCGGGAGTTTTTTGAGGGGGGCCGGGGGGACTTTTTTGCCAAAACATCCCCCCGGGGAAACTGTTCCCCGAACGTTTTGTCTCCGGAAGAGACCGCATGTCCGACGCCGGCCGGCCGCCTAAACATCGCCAGGTTTATCACTATCTGCGCCAGCAGCTGGCCGCCGGAGCCTTTCCGCCGGGCGAGCGGCTGCCCACCGAACGGGAGCTGGTCGAGCGCTTCGGCGTCTCGCGGCCCACGGTGATCCACGCCCTGCGCGACCTGGAGCAGGAGGGCTTGCTGGAGCGTCGGCGGGGCGCGGGCACCTTCCCCCGCCCGGCCGAGCGGCCGGCCGAAGCCGTCTTCGGGGTCATCATCTCGGGCGTCTTCTCCCGCGACGTCTTCCGCCACACCATCTTCGCCGAGTTGCTGGGCGAGCTGACCCGGGCGGGCCGGGCGGAGGGCTGCGCCCTGCTCT
Organism: uncultured Planctomycetaceae bacterium; assembly: GCA_964389915.1. Lineage (GTDB taxonomy): Bacteria > Planctomycetota > SZUA-567 > SZUA-567 > SZUA-567 > CAYMGG01. The sequence goes on along the minus strand of CAYMGG010000125.1, from coordinate 8,545 downwards.
TCGGGGGCGAGCTGGGCGAGCGCGAGCCGGGCGAGATGGTCGAGCACGCCGAGGCCCTGGTCGAGCAGTACCTGCGCCAGCGGGTGGGGGGCATCTTCTTCGTGCCGCTCCTGCTGCCGCCGGCGCACATGCCGGCCAACCTCCGGCTGGCCGAGCGGATCTCCCGCGCGGGCGTGCCGCTGGTCCTGCTGGATCGCGACCTGGAGGCCTGGCCCAAGCGCAGCGGCTTCGACCTGATCGCGCTGGACAATTTTTCGGCCGGCTACGAACTGACCCGGCACCTGCTGGCGCGGGGCGCGCGGCGGATCGATTTCGTGGCCACCGACCGGCAGGCCTGGTCGATCCAGGCCCGCGTGGCCGGCTGGCGGACGGCCCTGAGCGAAGCCGACGGCGCGGGCGAGGTCCACGCCGGCGTCGACTTCGACCCCGCCTTGCCCGCGCGTCTGGCCCAAGCCCCCCGGCCGGAGGCGATCATCGCCTATAACGACGACGTGGCCGCCTTCCTGCTGCGGGAGCTGCTTAACCGGGGCGTGCGGATTCCCGAAGACCTGCGCCTGGCCGGCTTCGACGACAGCGCCCTGGCGGCCCTGCCGCCCGTGCCCCTGACCACCGTGCGCCAACCGGCCGAACGCCTGGGCGAGGCGGCCCTGCGGCTCATGCAGGAGCGCCGCCGCCAGCCGGATCTGCCGGCCCGGACCCTGTTTTTCGCCCCCCGTCTGGCCGCCCGCGCCTCGACCGGCTGACCGCGGAATCCGCCCGCCACCCCCGGAAGGTGGTCGCGGTTTCTGTAATATCAACTCAAATTAATAGCCACCGCTTTTGGAGTACCTTTTTTGCAAAAAAGGTACCCCAAACCCCGCCAAAAAACTCTTACCAGACTCACCTGGTCCGCAACGTTCGTCGGCCATTGACGACTGGAGTTGATATGATATCAATTCAAGTTAATATCCATCGAATAGGCGCGAAATCCATCCGCGCCGAATTTGCCCATCTGAACGTTCGAAACGGCAAAGCGGGACGAGAGTTTTTTGGAGGGGGCAGGGGAACCTTTTTTGCAAAAAAGGTTCCCCTGAAACGGCCTCAATTAACTGGAATTGATATAATTCCAATCCCTTCGGTCAACGTCCAGCCGTGTCCGTTGCCTCCGACCAAATCCCAAAGGGCGTCTAAAAAACGCCGCCACCTTTTGACAAGCGCTTTTTCGCCCGTATAATTAAAGCTACAAAATTGGGTATCAGCCGAATCGCAGATCCTCACCCAGCCATCCTTCCCGGAACTCCTGCGAGATAACGCGCCTCCGGCTGCGTACAAGGGCTCGGCCAGAAACAACTGCAACCTCCGGCAATCATGACGAGTCTCGCGAGGTGGTCTATTTCGGCTAGAAATGAGCGGCCGCAGGACTCGACGCAGGAGCTTGGCGGCGACGGTTCTTTCTGGGCCAATCCCGACTTGATGAAACGCCGGCGAAATCTTCTGCCGGATATGACGACCGCTTCGGCTTTGGATTCGTTTTCACTTCGTGGGAAAGGCTTATCATGACAGGAAACGCCTGGCGTCGGCTCGCTTGCCTGACCATCCTTATTCTAGCCGCCCGCTTGGCCGCGGCCGCGCCCAACGCCCCGACCAAAGTCGATTTCATCAATGTGGAATCGCTCGATGAAGCCAAGAAGAAGGCGAAAAAAGAAGACAAGAACCTGCTGGTGGTCATAATCAGCCGCTCCTGCCCCTGGTGCAAGCTCATGATGAACAACATTATGAGCGATCCCTGTTTCGCCCTGATCGTCAACGAGCTGTGCCTCAGCGTTCTGGCCGACCAAGGGACCGACGCGGGCAAAAAGATCGGCGCGGAGTTTTCCGAGCAGGGCGTGCCCCGGGTGTATGTCCTATCCCCTGACGGCGAACAACTGGACTTCACCAGCGGTACTTTCGGCGACTACCAGGCCGAACACCTGGACCGGATCCTGGCCGGCATCAAACCGGACAAAGCGCGACTCACCAAGCTGGAAAAGAAGCTGAAAAAGTTCGTCGCCGAAAACAGCAAAAAGGGGCTGGCCATCCAGCAAGCCCACATGTGCGCCCTGGTCTACTGGTACATGGGCGATTTGAAAAAGGCGGACAAGATCTACGACAAGAAAGCCCTGGCCCGCACCAGCAATTTGAACGAGAAAAACGCCTACGCCTGGTTCTGGGGCCACGACGCGCAAAGCAACCTCAAGGAAGCCCTGGCCGTGGCCAAGGAATGCGCGGCCGGTAAACGCAATCCCTGGTTCCTATACACTCTGGCCGAATGCCATTTCGCCCTGAAGCAATACCCCGAGGCGGTCAAGGCCATGGAGGAAGCCGTGGCCCTGCCCAAGGGAGATTCGGCCAGATTCAAGGAAGCCCTGGAGAAATATCGCTCCGCCGCCGGGGGAAAGTGACGGCGCGGAAGAGCCAAACAGGCTTTACATTCCGGGTTTGCGCTATACACTTCCGGGATGCGCAAGCTCGAAATCGTTCACATCATCAGCGCCCTTCCCTTCGGCGGAGTCGAGCAGAACCTGCTGCGGGTGCTGCCGATCCTCAACGCCGACCCGCGCTTCTCCGTGTCGGTGGTCTGCACCCGCGAACGGGGCGACTTGGCCGAGCCGCTGGAAAAGCTGGGCGTGCCAGTGACCCTGGTCAAGTTCGCCACCCGCTACGACCCGGGCAGCCTGCTGCGCCTGCGCGATCATTTGCGCGCCCGGCGGGCCGACGGCATCCATTGCCATATGCGCCGGGCCAACACCAGCGGCCACCTGGCCGCCTGGCTGGCGGGCGTGCCGATCCGCGTCGCCACCGAGCACGACATGTGCCTGGGTAAGAACTGGCGCCATTTCCTGATCGACCGCTGGCTGCTGGGACCGCTGACCGACGCCATCCTCGGCGTCACCCGTGGGGTGGTGGAGATCAACCGCGAGCGCACCGGTCTCTCGGCCGACAAATTCCGCGTCCTCTATCTGGGCCTGGACCTCGACCGCCTGGCCGATCGGCCCGGCCGGGCCGAGGCCCGCGCCAGCCTGGGTCTGCCCGCCGCCGGAGCGATCATCGGCCACGTCGGCCGGCTGCACGAAATTAAAAACGTGCCCGCCATCGTCCGGGCCCTGGCTGAGCCGGCCCTGCGCAAGGCGACCCTGGTCATCGTCGGCGACGGCCCCGAACGGGGCGCGCTGGAGGCGCTGGTCAAGGAGCTCGACTTGAGTTCCCGGGTGGTCTTCGCCGGCTGGCGCGAGGATCTGCCGCGGGTCTACGCGGCCCTGGACGTGATGGTCATGGCCAGTTCCTCGGAAGGCATCGCCACGGTGCAGATGGAGGCCCTGGCCACGGACACGCCGCTGGTGTCCACGCCGGTGGGCTTCGCCCTGGAACTGCTGACGCCGGGCGTCGAATTCATTTCGGCCGCGCGGCCGCAACCGGACCTGCTGGCCGCCGCCCTGGCCGAGGCCCTGCGGCCCGAGCGGGCCGCGGCTTTGCGCCAGGCCGGACGTGCGGCCATCGCCGCCTATAGCATCGAGCGCCAGGCCCAGCGCATGGCCGAAATCTATCTGGAACTGGCCGAAAGGCACGGACTCGCATGACCCTGAGCGCCCAACCCCGCCGAATCCTCTTCACCCTGCCCGACCTGGATCGCAGCGGGATCGGCTTCTCCGCCCAGAACCTGGCCGCGGGCCTGCTGCGCCAGGGAATGGAGGTCATGGTGCTGGCCGCGCGCGGCGGCGAGCGGGAGTTCAGCTTCCGCCACCTGGGGGCCAAGGTGCTGACCGCCTACGGCTGGGGGCTGCCGCTGATCGGCCGGAGTTCCCGCCAGGCCGTGCTGGATTTTCGGCCGGACGTGATCCATGCCCAGGGCGTGTCCGTGGCCGCCCGGTCGGCCCGGCTGGCCGGCTGGCTCTCCCGGCCGCTGGTGGTGACCGCCAACCGGCTGGAGCCGGAGGAGGGCCAGATTCTCGCCCGGCTGCCGGAGGCGGGCGTGATCGCCGTCTCGGAGGCCATCCGCGAACGGCTCATCAACCAGAGCGGCCTGGACCGCGAGCGCGTGGCCGTGATCCCCAATTGCCTGGACCTGGAGCAGTTCCCCTGCCGGCCCTTCGACTCGACCGGGCCGGACCGGCACGTGCCGGTGGTCGGCACCTTCGGCACGCTGACCGAGCGCAAGGGCCAGCGGGTCTTCGTGCAGGCCGCCGCGCGGGTGGTGCTCTCGGGCACGGACGCGGAGTTCGTCATCATGGGCCAGGGGCCGGACAAGGGCCGGCTGCGGGCCATGGCCGCCGACCTGGGCCTGAGCAAGCGCCTGACCTTCTGCCCGGGGAGCACGGTCGACGCCGGCAAGCTGGGGAGCATGGACCTGTTCGTGGAGCCTTCGTTCCAGGAGGGCCTGGGCCTCTCGGTGTTGCAGGCGATGGCCGCCGGCATCCCGGTGGTGGCCAGCGGCGTGGGCGGCATCTACTCCCTGGTCGAGGACGGACAGACCGGGGTTCTGGTGCCCAGCGGCGACGACAAGGTTCTGGCCGAGAGCATCAAGCGGTTGCTGGCCGATCCGCGCCGGCGGCTGGAGATCGCCCGCCACGCCCGGGACAAGGTGGAGAGTCAGTTCAGCGCCGAGAAGGTGGCCGCGCGGGTGGCCGAATATTACGCCCGCCGCCTGACCCTCCTGCGCGAGCGGCGCGTCGATACCGGCGGCCAGCCGGCGGCCGAGCCGCGGGAGAAGCCGGCCAGCAAATCCGGCAAGTGACGGCGCGGGCCGCCGAATCGGTTTTGGGGCGCGGCCCCCCGCAAATAAAGAGGCAACACTCTACGGCCGCCTCGAGCGTCTCCCCCTCCCTCCGGGAGGGGGTTGGGGGGAGAGAGAATGTCCGGCGCGCTTCAGGCCGCCTCCCCCACCCCGACCCTCCCCCGGAGGGGAGGAGGCGCTGGCTCTATAATTGCCCCCTTTTCTATGGCAATTTATCCTAACCTTTTTGGCGTGGAACGATGCGGGAACTGGCGGAAATCCTGGAAGGCTGGCTGGGCGGAGTCTCCGGGCGGGAACAGCGCCGCCGGGCGGCCTGGCTCTTCGGCTGGCTGACCCTGGCCACCGACCTGACGGCCATCGCCGCCGGCCTGGGCCTGGCGACGATCATCCGCGAATGGGTCAGCGCCCGCGGCCTGGCCCGGGCCCCGGACATCGGCTTCGTCTATACCTTCTTCCCCCAGGTGCTGGCTTACTACTGGGCCTCGCTCTGGGTGGCCTTCTCCTTCGTCGACGTCTACCGCGACCGGCGCTTCCTGACCGGCAACCGCGAAGCCGGCCGGATCGTCAAGGCGGTGGTCGCCTTCACCCTGGTCAACGCGGTGCTGGCCTACGTCTTTCCCACCCGCCTGCTGTTCAGCCGTCTGACGCTGTTGCTGGCCTGTCTGTTCATCTGCGTCCTGGCCACGCTGGGCCGGCACGCCGTGGGCGAGCTGCGCGCGGCCTTGCGCCGCCGGGGCCGGGATCTGAGCGTGGCCCTGATCGTCGGCACCGACCCCGCCGCCGAACGGCTGGTCGAGGAGCTACGCGACGCGGAGCATCACGGCTACCGGCTGGCGGGCTTGCTCGCCCGCAGCGGCGACGCCAAGGGCCGCCTGGGCGGAGCGAGGATTCTGGGCGGCTTGGAGCGCCTGGAGCGGGTTCTGCACCGCCTGCGAGTTGATGAAGTCTTCATCTGCGCACCGACCGGCGACGCCCACGAGGTCATGCCGCTCTTCGCCCGCCTACGGCCGACCGGGGTGCAGATCCGCCTGGTCAGCCGCCTCTTCGACGTGGTCATCGAGCGGGTGGGCGTGCCGGTGGATTTTCTGGGCGACGAGCCGATCCTGGACTTCGCCCACGGCGAACCGGGGCGGAGCTACGCGGCGGGGAAGCGCCTCCTGGACGCGGCGGTCGCCGGAGCGGGGCTGCTGGCCCTTTCGCCGCTGTGGGCGCTCATCGCCGCGGCGATCTACGTCGAGTCCGGCCGGCCGATCTTTTTTCGTCAGATCCGGGTCGGCCGCGACGGGCGGCAGTTCGCCTGCTACAAATTCCGCACCATGATCCCCGACGCGGAAAAACGCCTGGCCGAACTGGCGGCCCGCAACGAGGTGGCCGGCCCGATGTTCAAGATGCGGGCCGATCCGCGCGTGACCCGGGTCGGCCGCTTGCTGCGCCGCTACAGCCTGGACGAATTTCCGCAGCTGCTCAATGTGCTGCGGGGCGATATGTCCCTGGTCGGCCCCCGCCCACCCGTGCCGCGCGAGGTGGCCGAGTACGAAAAATGGCACTTGCAGCGCCTGGACGGACCGATGGGCCTGTCGGGACTCTGGCAGGTTTCGGGGCGCAACGAACTGGACTTCGAGGAGATGGCGCTCTTGGACATCTATTACCTGCGCAATCGCAATCTCTTCCTCGATCTGCGCATCCTCCTGCGGACGGCCTTTACCGTCTGCCTGGGCCAGGGGCGATAAAGGAAACTTCGTTCATGTCCACCCTCCCGCGCTTCAGCCTGGTCGTGCCGTCCTACAACCAGGCCGAATTCCTGGAAGAAGCCCTGGCCTCGATCTGGGCTCAGGACTATCCGGATCTGGAGGTCGTGGTCATGGACGGCGGCTCGACCGACGGCTCGCAGGCGATCATCGAACGCCACGCGCCGCGCCTGACCTATTGGCAATCCCAGCCCGACGGTGGCCAGGCCGCCGCCATCCGGGCCGGCTTTCTGCGCACCGGCGGCGAAATCTGCGGCTGGCTCAATTCCGACGACCGGTTGGCTCCGGGCGCCTTGCGCCGGGTGGGCGAGACCTTCGCCGCCCGGCCCGAGCTGGGCTGGCTCTACGGCTCGGGCCGGCACATCGACCGCGCCGGCCGGCCGATCGGCGGATTCGAACATTTTCAATTCGATTACGGCATCCTGCTGTATTTCGACACGATCATCACCCAGCCGGCCTGCTTCTGGCGGCGCGAGCTTTACGACCGCGCCGGCGGACTCGACCCTTCCTATAATTGTTCGATGGATTTCGATCTCTGGCTGCGGTTGGGCAAGCTGGCCACGCCCCTCCACCTACCGGAAGTGCTGGCCGAAGCCCGCATTTATCCGCAAACCAAGAGCAGCACCCTGGGCCCGCAGATCAAAAGCGAGCACCGCCGCGCCCAGATATCCGCCCTGGGCGGTCGGGTCTGGCCGGGCCAACTCCGCCTGGGCCGCTGGTGGCATTACCTGCGCCTCCAGCGCCTCCTGCTGCCCCGGCTGCCGCAGCGTCTGGCGCGACGGCTTCGCCAATGGTTGGGGTGGGGGCAAAGCCCGGAATTGCGCTGACCGCGGCACCACGCCGGGGGGACTTTTTTGCAAAAAAGTTCCCCCGGCCCCCTTCAAAAAACTCTCATATCAACTCAAGTTATAATAATTCCAGTTATTGAAAGCCGAATACGATCGAGTTGCGCTAACTTTGAATTCGTCCATCTGAACGTTCGGGTGGGCGAAGCCGGGTGAGAGTTTTTTGGCGGGGTCCGGGGTACCTTTTTTGCAAAAAAGGTACCCCGGAATCGGCCCTTATTATTCAAAATCGGTATTATTGATGGCCGACTAGCGTCCGGGTCTGGTGAGCAGGATGAGAGTTTTTTGGCGGGGTTTGGGGAACCTTTTTTGCAAAAAAGGTTCCCCAAAATCGGCCACTATTAATTTGAATTGATATCATTCCATATCGATATTCAAACGGACCGGCAAAATCATTCGGGGCCTTTCCCGTTCGCCAGCCAAAAAGCACGAACTTCGCCCATCTGAGTGCTTGAAACGGCGAGGCCAGGATGAAGCTTTTTGAAAGAAATGGAGACGGCTTTTTCAAAAAGTCGTCTCCGATCCCAATTTTCAATTTTCGGGTGATTAGTTGGAGCCGGTTCTATTCCAGGTTGGCGTGCCGGCCCGCCAGGGTCGAAGGAGGGATGTCCAAGCGGGCGCAGACCTCGGCCACCAGCGCGTCGACTGTCAGCAGCGCGCACTGGTCGAAGCGGGTGCCCAGGAGCTGATCGCCGGCCAGGCCGCCCGGCCGGGACGGATCCAGCGGCACCGGCAGGCTGAGGATCAGGTCCGCCTGTAGGGCCAGCGGACTGCCCAGGCGATAGGTGAGCAGCACCAGCTTGGCCCCGAGCGCGGAGGCTTTTTCGGCCACGGGTTGCAGGGTGGCGGTATGGCCCGAGCCCGAGCAGATGAAGAGCAGGTCGCCGGCGGCGATGGCCGGGGTGGTCGATTCGCCCACCATGTGCGCGGCAAAGCCCGCCTGCGCCAGGCGCATGGCCAGCATCCGTCCGATCAGCCCCGACCGGCCCGCGCCGGCCACGAAGATCCGGCCGCTGGCGGCCAGGGCCTCCACGACGGCCGCGAAATCCTCTTCCTTGACGCTTTCCAGGACCGGAGTCAGTTCGGAAAGAATGGTTTGGGCACGGCCTGTGAAGCTCATCGACAGCTCTCCGCCAAGTACGATGCCCCATAGTAAAGGGGGCGATTGGGGAACTGGTCTCCCTCCCCCTCCGGGGGAGGGT
>CAYMGG010000124.1:0-15434 GCA_964389915.1 uncultured Planctomycetaceae bacterium | reverse complement strand
TAACCGGCCGGGAACGCGAAGCGTTTTTTGGGTGTGCGGCACGCACTTGCAAAAAGTCCCCTCGGGTCCTCCCAAAAAACTCTCACCTGCAAGAAGGGGCTTCAGGCCCGACCCAGTACCAGCGAGGCGTTGGTGCCGCCCAGACCGTAGGAGTTGGTCATGGCCAGTTTCACGTCTTGCCGGTGCGGTTGATCGAAGCAGCAATTAAGGTCGAGTTCCGGATCGCGTTCCCGGCAGCCGATGGTGGGCGGCACCAGGCCGTGCTCCACGGTCAGGCAGGTTACGACCGCCTCCAGCGCGCCGGCCGCGCCCATGGCATGGCCGAAGAGCGATTTGTTGGCCGTGAAGGTCATGGCCGGGCAGTGGCCGCCGAAGACGGTTTTAACCGCCAGGGTTTCGATCTGGTCATTGTATTTGGTGGCCGTGCCGTGGAGGTTGAGGTGGTCGATCTGCTCCGGTGTCAGGTCCGCATCGGCCAGGGCCATGCGCATCACGGCCGCGATGCCCTTGCCCGTCTGGTCGGGAGCGGTCATGTGGAAGGCGTCGTTGTTCAGCCCCCGGCCGAGCAGGTGGGCGTGAGCCTGGGCGCCCCGGGCGCGGGCGTGGTCCGGAGTCTCCAGCAGGAGGGCCGCCGCGCCTTCGGCGAAGAGCGGGCCGTCGCGGTTGACGTCGAAGGGGCGGATGGTGTCGCGGCTGACGGCGCGCAGGGCCGAGAGGCCGGCGTAGGCGCTTTCGGTCAGTTCGTCGAAACCGCCGGCCAGGACCGCGTCGCAGCGGCCGGCGCGCAGCCAGTCGTAGGCCACGCCCAGGGCGGCCGCGCCCGAGGCGCAGGAGAGGCAGAGGGCCGCGCGCGGCGAGAAGCCGGCCGCTCCGGCCGGCCGGCCCAGCTCCTCGGCCACCGCGTCCAGGGCGTACTCGGCCAGATATTCGCTCAAGTCGGCGGCCGTGGGATCGGCGGGTGTGCGGAACGCGGTTTCCGCCCGGCCCAGGCCGGCGAAATTGGTGCCCAGAACTAGGCCCAGGCGCGCCCCGGCGGGAAGTTTAGCGTCCTCGGCCGCCTCGCGCGCGGCCGTGGCGATCAGGGCCGCCGCGCGCTGGCGTGAACCACCGGAAAAATCCGGCACCTCGCCGGCCAGGACATTACGGTAGGCCGAGGCGTCGAAGCGGGTGATGGGGCGGAAGGCCTGCTTGCCGGCGCTGACTTCGTTCCAGAACAAATCCCGCCCCACGCCATAGGGCGAAACTACACCAAGGCCGGTGATCAGGGCGGGCATGAGCGGGTCTCCTTTGCGAACTGTCGGGTTTGCGGAAGCGGTTTTCATCTTTATGCTACCCGGCTCACGCCGGAAGTCAAACCGCGGACGGGCGATTTGAGATCAATTCAAATCCGTTCACGCCGAATCGACATGGAGCTTAACTTTTTGGGGTGTCGAATGGGAATATCTGGACGTTCGAAAAGGCGAAGCCGGGCGAGAGTTTTTTGAGGGGGCCAGGGGGACCTTTTTTGCAAAAAAGGTCCCCCTGAATCGGTCTGAATAAACTCGAATGGGCATGAGAGAGCTTTTTTTAAAAGTCCTCTCATGCCCGAGGTAAAATTTGAGGTTCCCGGTTGGGTCGGCGCGTTTCACTCGGCGTATAGGCGGACGTTCTGGTAATAGACCTCTCCGCCGACTTCGGCCGCGCCGGGAATTCGGCGATTGGTGAGGTTGATCTGCAACTGGCGATAGTCAGCGGGCAGTTTGCTGGCCGGCAGGCGGAATTCGAACTCCTGCCACTGGCCGTTTTCGGCCGGGGGCAGATCGTAAAACTGGGGCGTGCCCTTCTGGTCTTCGCCCACGATCCAGGCGAAGACCATCGGCCGGTTGCCTCGATAATCGGCCGAGCGCAACACCTTGCCCGCGATGGTCAGCGAAGTCAGATTTTTCGGCAGCTTGAGCATGGGGCCGGCCCGGCCGGTGAAATTGTCGGTCGTGGCCTTGACCGCCAGGGCCTGGGCCGGGGTGCCGGTCGCCGGATGGCTGCCGGTAAGACCGCCCGACGCCGGAGCCTGGGACTTGCCCCAGTCGGAGAAATTGAAACCGCCCGCCGGGCGCGGATCGGCGCCCGGCTCGCCGGTGAAATCGCAAGTCCAGAGGATCTTGCCCCACGAACGGGCGAAGTCGGCGCAAGGGGTCTGGCCCTGGATCTGCGGGAAGGCGCGGGGCGCGGGCGGAATCGGCAGGGGCATGAAGCGCGTCGGGTCTATCTGGTCGTACTGGATGGTGATCGCGACGTCGCGGCCGGCGGGCACCTTGATCTCCAACGCATAGGTGTCCGGGTCGTGGCTCCATTCGAGCGCCGCGCCCCCGGCGGTCACGCTGGCCGGCCGGAGCGAGGAGAGGCCGCGCAGGCGATAGTCGGCCGGCACGCTCGCCAGTCGGATCGCGGCCTGCTTGGTCGAGGGCGTGAACTTGAATTCCGGCGTCGGCAGGGGGTACCACTCGGTCAGGATCAGCGGCGCTCCTCCGGCCAACAACAGCGGGACATTGGCCCGCTCGGCCAGGTTGCGCTGATAGAAGAAGACGTTGGCGACCATGTTGTCATAGATCGGCCAGAGCTCGGCCAGCGGCTTGCCGTTCAGGGTCAGGAACATCAGGCGCGCGAAGAGATGGGCGTGGGCGTCGCGTTCCGTGTCGCTGTTGGGGTAATACTGCTGGTAGACGTCCTCGTAATGGCGCAGGTCGTTCCAGATGTACTTGGCGTAGGGGAAGTAGACGTCGAAGCCGTCGTCCTTGGTTGCGTAGCAGAGGGTCGCGACATAGGAGCCGTCGTATTCGTTGCGCTTGGTCTTGCCGTGCAACGGGCTGTTGGCGAAGCACTGGGGCGTGATGCATTCGCGGAAACCGGTGTTGACGCTCTCCAGGCCCATGAGCCCGTTGGCCTGGCCGTAAGTCGTGAAGGGCAGGCGGGCGATCAGCGAAAGCTGCCCCTTGGCCAGGTGATAGGCCGAGTTGGCGATCTCGGCGGCGCTGCCGATCTTGCGGGCCATGCGCAGGCGGGCGGCATGGCCGGCAAACGGCGCTTGCGAGCAGTCGACCACCGGGCCATTGTCGCCGCAGTCGTTGCTGCCGTCCTCCATCCAGGCCCAGTCGTGGACGTTCTTGATATACCCCAGCATCTTGTCGACCGTCACCAGCCGGCCGTCGCGGATCGCCTCGGGCGACGCCAGCGGCCGCTCGTCGCGCCAGACCCGGCGCAGCTGGGCGTAATCGGCGTTCAGCGAGGCGGCGGCATCGAGTTGCACCAGATGCAGGCCCACCCCGTAACCGCGGTCGCCGAAGACGCCGAGGTTGCCCGGTCGGCCGGAACTGATGGAGAAGGAGTAATAGTACTTCCGGCCCGAATAGCTCTCGATCAGCGAGCGCCAGACCCGGGTTTCTCGGTAATTGGCGCTGGCCGGCATGTCATATGAACAGAGGCCCTTCACATAAGCCTGGAAGGTGGGGTCCAGATACTGCCACTGCTTGGCCAGGCCGTTGCCGTTGAAATTCAGCGAGCACCAGTCGCGGTCCTTGGTCTCGTCGTACATGCGAAACCGCCCGCCTTCCGTGTCTTCCAGGGTATGCCGGCAGAGGTCGGCCACGCGCCGGAGATCGGCCTCGGTGTTGGCCGGCAGGGCGATCTCGGGCACGGCGGGCACGGGCAGGCTGTAGACCAGTTCATTGGCCTCCACGCCGTAGAGCGGACCGTAGATGGTCGGATAGTCCAGGTCGCGCAGTTCGCCTGGCATTTGGGCGTCGAAGCCCTGATCCAGCATCAGGGCCAGCACCGGCGGCAGCACGCAAACCTCCCGCGGCTTCAGGTTCCAGTCGTTGTCGTCGAACCGGCGGAAGGTGTACTGGTTGCGGATCTCCACCCGGCCGGCGGCTGCGTCGTAGCGGTAGAATTCGCGGCAGGCCGACGGATACGCCAGGGCGCTCTGGCCGAAGAATTCGGCTTTGGCCACGGCCTTGGGCGGCAGTTGGCCGCGCCAGTTGCCGGTCGGCTGGAGCCGGGCGCCGTAGAGCGTGTTCAGCCACACCGCCCCGGCCCGGGCGAAGGTGAAGCGGAGCGTGGCCCCGTCGCGCTCGATCTTGCGCGGCTGGCGCTGAAAGATGACCTGCAGCGGAATGTTGCCCACATGTCCGGTGAGGTCGGTCTCCGTGTCCCCGCCGTTCCACAGCACCACCCAGTTGGAGTGCAGCCGCCCCTGGGCCTCCAGGTCATAGATCACGCCGGGCTGGCTGATGGCGAAGGAGGAGGCTTTGCCCTCGGCGTCGAGCAGGCCGATGTGGGTGAAGGGGCCGGAGGGCGAGTCGGTGAGCACGAACTCCCGTTGCGTGCCCTCCACCAGCAGGGCCGGCGCCGCCAGGCAGGCGTCGATGGCCAGCCGCTGGTCGTAGACGAAGCGCTTGTGGATCCAGTTGATCTCCTTGACCTTCACGGTCTCGGGCGTGCCGCCGGAATAGAACTGGCTCGGGTCGTAGCCGAATTGCACCTCGACGTTAGCGCCGATGGTGGGCAGGGCGCTCAGCGCCGCCTCGGCCTCGGGATCTTTCTCGCCGGCAAAGGCGAATTTGACCTGGTAATTTTCCCCGGCCTTGCCGGCCGCTGTGACATATTGCCGGGCGATGGCGCCGGAAGAGAGCACCTGGTTGGCCAGCAGGCCGTCGCCCGAAGAGTAGGCCCCCAGCCGGTCGCTGGTGATCCAGCCGAAGCGGCCGAACGAGCCGCCGCGGGTCACGCCTTCGGCCAGGCCGTGCAAGTCCTGGCGGCAGGCGTCAACGATTTTCTGGGCGGCCTGGGCGAGCGGCTCGATCGCGGCGCCGGCGATGATCTGGCGCTTGAGTTCCTCAGCCAGCTTTTCCAGTTCCGCGGTCCGGGGCGCGGCCACGTCCAGGGCCTTGAATTCGGCGAGGTCGGCCTGCAGTTCGACGTAGCGGTAGGCGTCGTACACCCGGCCGTAGGCCCGGTCCAAAACTGGATCGTATTGGGCGATTTCCTGCGAATCCAGCGAGATGGACAAGGTTTTGCGCAGCCCGACCAGCTCTTGCTCCAGGTCGGCCAGTTCCAGGCCGTAGCGCCGCAGATTGCGCAGGTCGTCGAGGATCCGGTCCAGGTTCCAGAAGAGGGTGTCGCTGCCGAAGACATTCAGGCGGCTGAGTTCGGTGCGGACCTTGTCCGGATCGGCCTTGGCCGAGGAGAAGCAGAACTTCCAGCCGCCCGAGCCGCTGCCCAGGGTCAGTTCCAGACGGTTCCGGCCGGCTTGCAGGGGCAGGAGGACCAGCACCGGTCCCGCGCCGCTGCCGTGCTTCATGTAGTTGACGATTTCGGCGCCGCCGTTGGCCCGCAGTTTCCAGAACCAGTCGGCCTGGCAGTAGATCGTGTAATAGCAGGTCTCGGGCACCTCGACCTCGGAGGTCAGCACCACCTCTTTGCCCAGGCCGAAGCCGCCGAACCGGGCGCCGAAATCGACCGTCTGCCCCAGCTCGAAATCGATCTGCGCGTTTTCCCGGGAAGCCTGCCAGGTCTTCGGCAGCGGCAGCTCCCGGAAGGCGAAGTTGTCGGTCTTGGTCTGGCCCGACTTCAGGTTGTCGGCTTTAAAATCGGCGAGTTCCCCGGTCAGGCGGCGATTGCCGAAGCCGGGCCGGGCCTGGGCGAAGACTTCGGCGAACTCCGGGCACGTGAGTTCGGCCTGGTAGACGACCTTGCCCTCGGCCTGCACCGTGGCCACGGCTTTGCCCGCTTCGAGCCGGAGTTCCAGGTCATACCAGGTTTCGTTCTGCCATTCGGTACCTTCCACCTGGGTCTGGGTCGAGACCTTAAGCGGCCGCTGGCCGGCATAGGCGAAGGTCAGGGATTTGCGGTCCTGGGCGTCGAGGTTGAGCATCAGCTCCAACCGCGGGGCGCCCATGTCGTACACCTGGCGACGGACGAAGCTCCGGTCCAGCACCACCAGGCCGAAACGGCGCTCCTCGCCCTTTCCAGGGGCGAAGATCGCGTATTTGTGGGGGCAGACGCGGAGCTTGGCGTTGATCTTCAGGGCCGGCCCGGCCGCAAAGTTGCGCACCTGGGCCAGGGTGTAGTCGGGGCGGATGTCGCCGTATTCCAGGGAGCTTGAGGCTACGCCGCGGAACAGGTACTTGCCGTCAATGACCTCGCCGCCCACGCCGTAGAAGCTCCAGTTTTTTACGGCCGGATCGAAATCAACATAGCTTTTGAAATCATCCGCAAAGATGCCTTCGGCTGCGGCGGCCGAAGGGCCCGCCAGCGCGGTCAGCGCGAGCATCGCGGGGACCAAGATCGCAAAGCGGGTGGGGCGGGGACATTTCGCGGCGGTTTTCATGCTTCTTCCTTTCGAGGGGGCAAAAGTCGGAATTCGGGGTGGTGCGGCTCAAAGCCTCAGTCGCGGTCAGTAATTGTTCCAGTGGATGTTGTTTAGGCAATCGGTGTAATTGAAGGGCACTTGGATGAAAGGATTGTCCAGATCCAGAACCTGGACCCCGTCGACGTGGCCGTCCAGCCAGAGCACGTTGCAGTTGCGCAGGTGCCGGCCGGCCGGCCGGCCGTGATTCGGATTGGTAAAATAGGAGGAGAGCGTCACATAACAAAAACCTTGGGTGAAATTGGTGGTCCCGTCGGCGGCGTTCCGATAGGTGTCGACGATGAATAGCTTACGCGAGGGCGTCTTGGCCTGGTCGAGGTTGGGCGAGCCGAAATTGGTCCGCGGGCAGGCGTAATAAAGGCCGCTGTTGATGCCGTAATGGGTGGCGTAGGGCCAGCTGAAGCCGGCCTTGGGCATCTCCGGGCAGGCGAAAATATCCTTGGTGACGTACTTGCCGCGCTCCAGCAGCTGGTGCCAGAACGGCTCGTAGCTGCCGCTGACGGCCGGGTCGCTCATCTCCGGCGGCAGCAGCGAATTGCTATCCCCGGCGTAGGTCAAAGCGCCCATGCATTGCTGCTTGAGGTTGTTGGCGCATTGCACCTGGCGCGCGTAAGCGAGCGATTTGGACAGGGCCGGCAACAACATGCCGGCCAGCACCGAGATGATGGCCATCACCACCAGCAGTTCCACCAGGGTGAACCCGGCCCGCGCCCGCCGCCGGCCCGTCTCGCTCCGATCGTAGATCATCTTCCAGACTCCTTCCGTCCGTTCATCCGCTTGAGGCGCGGCCGGTCGCGACCCGGCCGGCAGTTCGGTTAATAGCTCCAACCCGGGGTCGGCCAGCGTAGCGCCGGAGAGTATGGATTCGCTTTGGTTCAACTCCGCCGCTTCGGCCGGGGAGAGCCGTTCCTGGGCCAGGGCGGCCCGGATCAGGTCGGCCCATTCGCCGCTGGCCTCCAGCTCCGAGCGCAAGTCGCACAGGGTCTGGCTCAGCCGCGTGACCATGAAGGTGCCTTGGCTTTCGAGAGCCGAAAGATTGAGGGCCGACTTATGAAGTATAACCTCGGGGGGTGCCTTTTTCTGGAAACGGATCGGAACCGTTAGGTGGATGGCCTGCGGATCGTACTCCGCCAATCCATGGAAGGCCAGGGCGCTGCGGTGACTGATCACGCCTTGGGGCTGGTCTTTCTGGTTGCGGCTCCACAAGCACCACTTGGTGAAATCCGCGTCTCGGGAGTCAATCTGACCCGGCAAGCGGTACAATCCCGGCATAATCCTTAGCCAATTATTTCGGTCGAGATGATAACGGTGGTTATTGTCCCGGTATCCGAGCTGGATGGCCTGATTGGCCGTGAAATAACCGTGCTGGCTTTCGGCCAGATCGGAAAGGAGCTGCTTGCGATGGTTTATGGATCCCTGTTGGACCATGGGGCAGCCTTGTTGGCCAAACCTAAAAATCTACAGGCCTAGTTCTATTTAACCTACGCCCGGCTTTATGCAATATTCCGGCCTCATATTTGGAGAACTAAAAAACCCATACCTTTGGATAACATTATGCAAAGCAATGAGATGCTGGTTCGGATATGGCGGACTAGAGTTTGCGGGCAGTTGACTGCCGCACAACCAGCGGAACTGGGATTTGGGCCGTGGGTAGTTCTTCGTTCTGGCCGTCAATTAGGCTAAGGCATTGGGCCACTGCTAGGCGGCCAGCCAAGGCGAAGTCAACGCTCAGGGTGGTGAGGGGAACGGGAGTCTCGCCGGGCGAAAGCTGGTCGTTCCAGCCAATGAGCGAAAGGTCTTTCGGGATGGAGAGGCCAGCCTCGGTCAAAGCCGGTAGCGCGCCGCTCAGATATGGATCAAGGGCGTAGACAATGGCGGTCGGGCGGTTGGGGGCGGTCAGCAATCGCTGGGTCAGGGCATAGCCTGTAGCCGGCAAAAAATCCTCGCCCAGTTCGACCTGGAATTCGGCCGAATCGTCCGGCCGGCTTTGCAAAGCCAGCCGCCCCCCCAGCAGCTGCTCCCGGCCGGAAACATAACGTTCGTGAACCCCGACCCAGCCCAGCCGGCGATGGCCGAGTTCCAGCAGGTGGCGAACCGCCGCAAAGGCGCCGCCGGCAAAGTCAAACCTGACCCCGGCGATCCGCGGACCATATGACGGGTGGTTGAACCAGACCAGCGGCTTGCGCCGGGCCAGCAGGAGCACGGTTTCGAGTTGGACGGCCTGGGTCAGGACCACGCAGCCGTCGAACGCCTCGGGGTCGATCAGGTTCAGGTGCGCCGCGGTCTGGCTGATCTGGGGTTGGTCCCAGGTATGATTGAGCGAAGTCAGGCGCAGGTGATAGCCGGCCGCGGCCAAGGCCTCGCGCATGGCGTCGATCAAGGGCAGAAAGCGCGGGATCGAGTCCTCGTCCGACAGAATGACCTCGATGACCCCGGTTTTGCGGCGGGAGTATTCGCAGACGAACCGCCCCCGACCCGGACCGCCGGCTAGCAGTCCTTCCTTCTCCAGTGTCTTCAGAATTTTGTTCACCGTGGCCCGGCAGAGACCGTAACGTTTGGTCAGGGCCAGCTCGGTCGGAAATTGCGCGCCGGGCGACCATTGGCCGCCCCGCAGCTCAGCCTTGAGTTCGCTGAGCACATATTCGGCGGGGTACACGATCCGACCGGCATTGTCATTCATGCCAGTTCCTTTTAATGTCTATAAAGAATACTAATTTCAGAGTATCCCAAATTGGCGATATTTATCAATAATAAAGCACATATTTGACAAACTGTTTTGATTGGGGTATGGTAATGTTTAAAAAGTAGACAATGGCTTGGGCGGGCAGAAAGGAGCAGGCGTGAATGCGGACTTTACCGTGGCCATTCTCGGGGCCAGCCACTGGCATCTGCCGTGTTATCTCCAGCCGGCCGTTGCCGACGGGCACCGGGTGATTCTGCACGACGCCGATCCGGCCCGAGCCGAGGCGGCGGCGGCCAAGTATCGCGCTTCGCAGGGCACCGAACGAATTACGGTCGGCGGCGAAGCTCAGGCCGTGTTGGCCGCGCGGCCGGACTTTGCCGTTCTGCTCGGCCAGCCGGCGGAGACGGCCGAATTCATCGGGCTCTGCCTTGATTACGGGGTGCCTTTCCTGGCCGAGAAGCCGGGAGCTTTGCGGGCCGACACGCTCTGGGAGTACGCCCGGCGCTGCCAGGCCCAGGGGCTCTTCAACGCCGGGCCTTTCTCCTTGCGTTGGGACGAGGTCGGCCTGCGGGTCAAGGCCTTGCTGGACGAAGGAAGGCTGGGGCGGATCGGCAGCGTTTCGATCAGCTATTTTTCCGGCGCGGCTTCGCGCTATGTGAAATGGGGCTGTCCCTGGGTATTGGAACTGGCCCGGAATGGCGGCGGCGGCCTGTACAACTGCGGCCTGCATCTGCTGGATCTGTTGCGTTTCTGGGGGCTAAACCCACGTTATCGCCACGGGCGGGCGACCTACAACCTTAACCGCGGCGAAGTCGACGATCTGGCCACGCTGCTGCTCGATCTGGACGACGGGGCCTATGCGGTGCTCGAAAGCGGCTATACGGTTCAGAATCCTTTCGGCGGTCTGTGCTTTTCGATTTATGCGGAAAAGGCCAATGTCGACTACCGGCAACGGACACTTAAAATTAGTTGGGCCGACGGCACGGTCGAAACTTTCGAGAATCCCGCGCCCGAGCCGCGCGAGCGGATGCAGGCCGAATTGATCGCCTGCGCCCGGGCCGGCCGGCCCGCCCCCGTGACCCTGGCCGACATGGCCGCGGCCCTGGAGATCTGCAACCAGTTCACCGCCGATCCGGCAGCCGTTTCGCCGGCTAATACCGAGCAATGATCGTCTATTTTGGGGCCCCTTGTTTGTAAAAAAGAGGCCCCGGACCCCGGCAAAAAACCCTCACCAGGATCACCCGGCCTGAACGCCCGTCGGCCATCAATAACTTGAGTTGATATCAGTTCCTTGCTTCCCGCCGGCGCCACCAGTTTTGACGGCCGGATAGGCCGAAACCGCTTGGCCGAAGCTCAATCCCCCTAGGTTTTCGCGATGCGCCTGGCTTCTCGGGGCAGGGTATTAAAATTCGCCAGTCACTGTGGCCGCCGAGGTGATGGTCAGGGCGGTGAGCGAGTGCGGTTCAAGTAAGACGTGCAGTTGATTGCCGGTGGGAACCAGCGGCTCCTCAGGACTGAGTTGTACCTCTGCGGTCGATGCCGCTTCCGGTGCGTTCAGCCGGTACAGGGCGACTTTGCCGGGCTGGAAATTGCAAAGGTTGATGGTGGTCTGGATGCTCCGATCAAGGTCCTTGTTGATGACCAGCAGCCGCAAGGTATCGGCAGTTTGGGTGGCGATGGCGTTCAGGCTGCGGTAAGCCGGGAAGCGGTCGGGAACCGCTGGCTGCACCGCAAGCTTGCGGACGCGCATAACCCCCGAAACCGGAGCGCTGCCGCCCAGCAACCGGCCAAGCAGAGCCAATTCGGTCGTATCTTTCAGCGGGGAATAGAGGCCGCTGAAACTTTTCCATTCGGCTTGATCGACGCCTTCCACTCCGATGGCCGAGCCGGCCTTTTCCCAGCCGCGGCCGTCCATGATTCCAATGCCGAGATTGAGCTCCGCGCTTCCCGTCTGCCTTTGAAAACAGGCTTCGAACGACAAATTGTAAACGACTCCCGCGGCCGGGCGAAATTCGGCGGGAATCCGGTTCAGGTGGATGGTGGCAAAGCCCGGATAGCTCGAGCCGGTGAAATTGTTCAGGGAGAACCGGATTTCGCCGTTATCGGCAGCCACTTCAAACGCTTTCGATTTCTTGCCTGACGCCGGAACATAGACGTCGGCGTAATCAAACAGATTGTTCGGCCAGATTTTCCCGGTCTGGGCAGCGGTTCCGCCGGCCGGTCGGATGTCGCAAAAGCCGGCGAACTCGCTGGTGGGACAATCAATTTTCACCTCGACCAGATTGTCTCCCAGATGGTTGGCCACGAACCGCTGGCAATAATACGGCGGCTGCAACGATTCCGATTCGCTGTGGATGCTGCCCCAATAGCCATTGAGCATTTGGTGATAATTGGCCAGCAGGACGCGATTCTGGGGCTCAAGCATCCGCAGCAGATAGTCGGCGCAAAAGATGCCTGCGCCGAAACTGCGGCGATATTGGCGGGGCAGCTGGCTTTTAAGGTGCACGTTGTATTCCGTGATACCCAGGTCGAGGTCTTTTCCGGCCAGCGCGACGACCTGCGCCCGCTTCTTTTGCAGCGCCGCTTCGGCCTGCTCGCCGGCGGCCATGCAGGCCTGCATGATGAGTTTCTCGGCTTCCGCCGAAAGCTCCAGGTTCCCGGCATACGAAATCGGATAGGTGTGCAGGATATAGAAGTCCATCAAGGGCCCGACTTCTTTCAGGATCTGGGCGTCGGCGGCTTCCCCGAATCCTTCGGGCAACCCGATTTTGACGGTCGGGTCGACGGTGCGCAGCAATTGCGCCGTTTGCTTGGCCCAATTACAGTAGCCTTTCGCGTCCCACTGCCGGCGGGGAAACACCCGGCGGTTGCCGTCATACGGTTCGTTGCCCAGTTCGAAATATTTGACTCCGAACGGTTCCGGGTGCCCCCAATGAGCGCGTTTCTGTGCCCAGGGGTGTTCGGCGGTGGGCGGAGCGTTCAGGAATTCGACCAGGTCGCGTTGGTCTTCAGGGCCGCCGACGTATTCGGAAAGGCAGATCTGTGGTTCGGCGCCCACCGCCCGGCAGAAGGTGAGGAATTCGACCAGCCCCCAATGCCAGTTCTGTTGACGTTGTTCGAGCGGGCCGACCAGAAGTTTCCAGTTGTAGTTCTTCGCCTCCGAGCCGCCCGGATAGCGGATCACGCCGGGCCGTAGCGTCTTGAACAAATCGACGATTCGCCCCACCGGTTTTTCGTTTTTCGGATCCCAGACCCCATTGCCTTTCTCGCGGATCTCCCAGTTTGGCAGATCGTTGCTCCAGATGTATTGCGAATCGGCGCCCACCAGGATCTGCCCCAGGGCTTTGTAATTGACGGGGCCGAGAATTTTTCCGCCGTCGATGGTGAGGGTGGCGGTTGCCGCATCTGGCGGCGCGGAAATTGTGGCTTTGGAACGGGCATCTTCGCCGAATGCATTCAACCCGCCCAAAATGATGATCAAGGTGACGCCCAGGGAAACTTTGCCGTAACGGGTCATGGTCTTCTCCAGTGCCAGTAGTATCGGATTGAAATGCGAACTTTACCGGTAGGGCTGCCAGATAAGGTTGTTTACCCAAAGGGTCGTTCGGTCGCAGAGTCGGACGTGACCGTCGAAAAACAAGACGTTCGCGCGGTTGGTGTGACGATAGGCGATGGTCTGATTGCCGGTTTCGGTTTCACTATGGTAATTATCCCACTTGGCATTGTTGATAAGCCAATCTACGGCGTCGGTGATATAAAGCCGGTCGGATGGAACCGAAATGCGCTTCAGATTCCAGCAGACGAAGCTGCCCCAGGTTTCGCCGGTGTAGTTCATGCCATAGGCCAGATGCAGTGGATAGTAGCCGGCGACGGTACGGTTCTGGATCGCGCTCAGGGCGTCAGAGCAGATGTATCCGTAGGGAGCCGTCACGTTGCTGTCGGACTTGATGCTTAGCAGCTCGCGGAAATCATCCCGTTGGAACCAGGAGAGCGGGTACTCTTTGGTGGGAAAGCAGAGGCCGTTGCTGGTATTGGCGTATATTTCGTTGGCGATGCCCATTTGGCTCAATATCCCGGCGCATTTGATTTTGGTGGCGGCCTCTTTGGCCTTTTCCAGTGCCGGCAGCAGCATGCCGGCCAGTACGCTGATAACGGCCGTGACCACCAGCAGCTCCACCAGGGTGAAGCCGGCCTGGGCCCGGCGGCGGGAGTCGAGACGCGGATTGGTCCGGCGAAAGATCATCTGGTAAATCCTTTCCTTCATCAATTCTGATTCCGAATGCTCATCCGGCGGAGCGGCCAAGGCTTCGGCGTCGTCGGCCGGGCCGGTCGCGGTCTCGGGCTTCAGGTCGGAGGCGAGCCCCAATTGGCGGGCTTCTTCCCGCGAAAGCAGGTCCAATTCCAGGGCGCGGGCGAGCGTCGCCTCCCAGCGGCCGGCCGCGGTCAGAAATTCGCGCAGGTCTTCCAGCGTCTGCCGGGGCCGGGTGACCAGGTAGCCGGCATGCGATTCGACTGCGGAGAGATTGAGCGAGCCCGGATGAATGATGCATCCGGCCGGCGGATGCTTGTGAAAATTCAACGGCACGGTCAGGTGGATCACTTCGGGGGTGAATTCGCCCAGCTGATGTACTGCCAGGGCGCTCTGATGGCTGATCACCCCTTGAGGCTGCTCGTTTTTATTCCGGCTCCATAGGTAATGGCGCATGCATTCGGAGTCTGGAGTGTCGGCAAAATCCGGCAGGCGGTAGAGGCCGCGCTGAATTTTGAGCCAATTCCCAGACCGGCAATGATAGGCGTGATGCTTGTCGGAAAAGCCGCATTGTTTGGCTTGGCTGACCGTGAAATAGCCGTACTGCGGTTCGGCCAGCGTGCGAATCATTCTTTGATTGGCCAACATGCCCGGCTCGCTTGCGGTTGGGAGAGAATCCCCGGGCAACGCCACCCGGGCTCTACGTTAACAAGTAGCACAAGGCCGGTGGCGAGCAACCTGATTTGGCGGAAAGCCGATTTACAAATCCCCCATTTATTTTGGCAACGCCAACAATGATAAAATGTTGTCTGATCTTTTAGGTTGGTCTATGGGTGGATCGAGGTCGTGGAGCGGGCGAGAGTTTTGGGGGGATTGATTGCGGGCTAAAAGCCAATTTTGGGGGTTGTGCAAAACTTAAGGTGTTATTCTTTCGGCTCGGATTACCGCCGGTTTTTTTTGTGGTCGTGATATATCTGCCAAGCTGCGCTCAGGCGGCCCAAGTTGTTCAGGCATGAAGGATCTTTCATATATTCCCAGATCTGGCGCAGATATTCCCAATCGCGTTTGGCCAATTCCGGGTCGACCGTCCGGGGGCTGGGGGGAAGGCTGACAAAATTGCTGATTTGTCCTTTGGCGGCAGCCGGCAGGTTGGTCCCGGCCCGCCAGGGAATGAACAGCTCCTCCTGCCGACGGTAGGCCCCGGAAATTTCCCGGTAATTTTCCATTTTCAGCCCGGCATCCCGCACTCGGACCAGGCGGAACGGTCCGCCCGGAACCTTGCCAAAAGAGGCAATGGTCAGATGATGGATCGGGCCATCGGCAATATCCAGGTCGATGTGCAAATGGCCCGAGCAGACCGCGGCTAGGTTCGGCGCCGCCTGTAGGCGAAGACGCAAGCGCTCGGCGTCCAAAAAAGTCGGCGGGCGGATCGGTTCGTGCAGGAAGAGCAGCGCCGGCCGTCCGGCGGCACCCTTCAAGCCGGCCAGCAGCCAGTCCAGGCTGGCGTCGGCGAAGACCGCCAGACCGTCGTCCTGGTCGGCGTCGCGGTCCAGCCCGGCGAATTGAAAGTGGACGCCGCCGCAGTCGAAGGCGAAATGGAAGGAGCCGAAAACCTGCTCCCAGCCCCGGGCCCAGTTGTCCCCCGGCAGAGCGTAATAGGGCAGGTGCAGCTTTTGGGCCAGCAGCTCGCGAAAGATCACTGCCCGGTCATAATCGACCGGCCGGCCGGGCGTGGGCGGATCGGCGGTCTGGCCGTTGTTGTCGCCCAGGAAGATTACGAATTTGGGGCGCAGCTCCTGCTGCACGAAATCCAGCGCCCGTTCGAAAGCCGGCCGGAGCTCCGCGGTCAGGTGCAGGTCGGCGAAGATCGCGAAAGTAAACCGTTCGGCCCCGGGTTCGGCGGTCAAGGTCTCGGCGGCCGCCGGCCGGCCGGGGGTCAAGATCAACCCGAGCAGCGCGCAGAAGCAGAGCCGGCGGGCCAGAGGTGAAAGTTGGCGGCGGCAATATAGGCCGATCAAGGGGGCCTCGGAGAACTGCGGGGTCTTTTGAGAGAACTTTTTTGAAAAAAAGTTCTCTCAAACTCTCTCAAAAAACTTTTA
>CAYMGG010000123.1:0-15490 GCA_964389915.1 uncultured Planctomycetaceae bacterium | reverse complement strand
GGAACTTTTTTGCAAAAAAGTTCCCCCGGGCGGTTGGCTGGACCGCTGCCGGCCTGCTGCTGGCCGCTTCCTTACCGGCGGCGGAGTGGCCCCGGCAGGCGCGGGAACTGCCCGCGTCCGCCCGGCGGGCCGACGATCCGCCGGGCACGCCGGCCGTGCCGGCGGAGCTCTGCCGGATCGATCTGGGCGACGCCACCTATTTCGCCCAGGGCGGCGGCCAGCCCGACGCCTGCGTGCGGTTCTCGCCCGACGGCCGCCGGCTGGCGGTCGGCACCTTCTTCGGCCGGCTGCGGCTGCACGACCTCTACGCCGACCGGCCGGTCTGGGAGCGCCGGCTGGCCGAGGGTCTGGTCAAGCAGGTCGCCTTCTCGCCCGACGGTGCGACCCTCTATTACGGCGAGCAGAGCCCCGACGGCTTTGTCGGCGCGGCCGACGCGGCCACCGGTCGCGACCGCTGGCGCTTTCGTCTGGCCGACGAATTGGAAACCTCGCCGCCGCCGGCCAAGGACGACGTCTACGGCGCCTACCAGCTGCCCGGCTGCTTTCGGCTGCAGGCTCTGGCCGATGGCGATCTGTTGGTTTTGGGCCTGCATGCCTGGGGCGACTGGCGGCGGGCCGACGGGATGCGCCGCCTTTCGCGCCTCTACCGCCTCGCGCCCGACGGCCGGCGCAAATGGGCCTTTCCGGCCGCCGGTCCGTTGCCTTTGACCATGATTCAATTCGCCACCCCGCCGACCGGGGGCACGGTGGCCGTGCTGGTCAGCGCCAAGGCCTCCAACACGCCGGCCGACTGCCCCTATCAACCGGGCACGCTCGTGCTCTTGGATGCGGATACGGGCGAGCCGCGGGCGAACTTTCACTTCCCGCCGCTCACGCCGCATTATGACCGAGTCTCGTTTTGGCAGTCGCTGGCCGTGAGTCCCGACGGGCGGCGCTCGGCGGTGGGATTGGAGGACGGGCGGACCTTCTTTTTCAGCTTGCCCGAATTGAAGGTCGAACGGATTCGGGCCGACGGCGCGCCGCTGCTGGTCAGCGGGCTGCCGATCAGCGCCAACGCCTGCTATCCGCATCTGGCCGCCGACGGGCGAACCTATTTGCAGACCGGCTCGTCCAGCCTGCCACAGGCGGGCACGATGCTGGGCGCGGCCCGGCCGCCGGGCCCCCATCCGCGGGCCAACACCTTGATCGCCCTGGGGCCGGACGGCGAAACCGAATGGTTCTATCGCAACGGCCAGACCTTTCAGCGCGCTTGGACCAGCGCCGACGGCCGCTGGCTGCTGGTCCCCGTGCGCGGGGCCGAGACCGCCGGCCCGGCCGAGAACGGAGCGCTGCTCTTCGACACCCGCCGGCCGGGAGCGGGCGCAGACAAGCTGGTCTTCTACTATCCCCTGGCCGGTGCGCCGTTCCTGGAAGCCGACCTGGCCGCCGACGGCTCGGCCTTCGCCCTGGTCGAAGTCCCGGCCCGGGACACGGCCTCCGGCGCGCTCGAAGGCGCGTATCGCGTGCTAGTGGTGCGCTGAGGGCGATACCTGTCTACCTCCTGGGGGAATTTTTTGCAAAAAAGTTCACCCAGACCCCCTCAAAAAACTCTCATCCGGTTACGCCGTTTCGAGGGTTCAGACGGGCAAACTCGATGCCTGCCCCTTCGCGCGGCCCGCCCTACCGGACGGGCGACCGCCGGCCGGCGCGGTACTGGCCGGGCGCGCGGCCGGTTTCGCGCTTGAAAACCTTGGCCAGCGCGTAGGGCGTCTGATAGCCCACCAACGCGGCGATGGCTTCGAGAGTGTAGTCGGTTTTGGCCAGCAGCTCGCGGGCGCGCTCCAGGCGCAGGTTGCGCACGTAAGCCAGCGGGCTGACCCCGTAGTATTCGCGGACCAGCCGGTGGAAGTGAGTGGGCGAGAGGTGGGCCAGGCCGGCCAGATCCGATACCTGCCAGTCGCGGGCCAGCTCCCCGCTCACCCGGGACCAGAGTTCGCCCAAGCGGTGGCGGCGGGCCGAAACCTGCGGATCGAGCTGGGCGTCCAGCCGGCGGTCGAGGAAGATGCCCAGGGCCGAGGCGAAATGCCGGGCCATCTCCTCCCGGTCCGGCTGGGTCGAATGGGCCTCGGCGACCAGCCAGTTCATCAGGGTCGGCACCTTGGGGCTCTGCCCGGGGTCCAGCTGCCCGGGGCCGCGTTCGCGCAGCCCGGCCCAGCGCGGCAGATCGCGCAGGTGGAACCAGAAGATGTCCCAGCGCGGACCGTGGATCGAATAATCGGTCGGCACGCCGGCCGGCACCAACCAGAGCTCGCCCGGCGAAAACCCGACCTTGCGCCCGGCCAGCTCCCCCCGCCCGCGGCCGGCCAGGGTGTGGATGAGCAGGTGAAAATTGGGTTTGGGCCGGTCCATGCGATAGGGCGGCCGCAGCCGGCTCAAGCCCGCCAAAGCCACGCCCCGCTCAAGCAGCGGGGCGCAGCCGGGAAAGTCCAGGGGCAGGAAGCTCTCGATGCATTCCGGGCCGATGAGGCAGGCGATGAGCGAACCCTCCCAAGCTGGATCAGAAAAGAGCGGCCGGCGGCCTTCGGCTCGGCGCGGAAGCTTCGCCTGCGCCGGTTGTCTTTTCGGGCCAGCCGCTGCGAACGCCGCGTTTGCCGGCCAAACCTACGGCTGCTGGCAGAGCGCCAGGGACATCAGGCAGTAGCCGGTGACCAGGGCCGGATCGCTCTCGCTCCACCGGTCCTGGTCGTTGTACCACGAGCCGTCGGGCCGCTGCCGCTTGAGGATCGCCGCGCCCAGCTCTTCGCGCCAGTCGTGACCGGCGAAAACCTTCTCGCCGTAGGCGGTCAGGCTCTTGGCCATCACCCGATAGTAATAATAGAGGCCCTGCTGGCCGTTATCCTTGGTGTTGGGGTTCTGCTCGGTGGAGAAGTTCTTGCCCAGCCACTCGGCCGCCAGCTTGACCGGCAGGTCGTCCTTTTTCAGGTCCGCCCAGATGTAGGAGAGGATCATGGCGTAGGTCATCGAGCCGTAGCTGGTGTAGAGGACCTTGCCGTCGGGCGTTTTAGTTTCGCCGGCCGCGCTGTCGCCCGGCAGGTACATGGCCCCCCCGTCGTTGCCGGCTAGGGGCAGGTCGTTGACCTCGGTGGAGTTCTGGCAGCGCTTAAGGAAGACCTGCACGTTCTTCCAGACCGGGTCGTCGGCCGGCACGCCCGCGGCCTTGAGCGCGTCCAGGGCGAACCAGGTGTTGGAGAGGTCGGTGCGCATGGCCGAGCCGTAGCCGAAGCCGCCGTAGGTCTTGTGCTGCTTGGGGTCGTAGCCGGTCTTCTCCGTGGCTTGTAGCCCCTTGATCCAGGCGACGGCCGGATCGATCACGCTGGCGAAGCGCTCGCGGTCGTACTTGGTCAGGGCGACCACCGCCACCGAGGTGCAGTAGTTCTGCGGCGCCTCGGCATCGAAGATCGAGCCGTTCTCGCGCTTGTTCGAGACGATGTACTTGGCGGCCTTGTCCATCATCGCCTTGACCTCGGCGCGGTCCTTGATCCCGCCCGGGGCCTGGCTCAGGGCTTCGAGCACGATGGCGCTGACGCCGACCTTGCCGGCCGGGATCTTGCCCCACGAACCGTCCGGGTTCTGCGCGGTCTCCAGAAATTTAAGCCCTTTGTCCCAGGCCGACGCGGCGTCCAGAGCCACGGCGTTCGCGCTCACCCCCAGCAGCCACAGTGACAGTCCCCAACAACAGGCTTTGCGATTCACGTTTTTCTCCTTGAACGGCAGGTTGGGCTTGATGTTCCCAATTAATAGAAACAAACGCAAGCCCGAGTTTCCGGTTCGGGAAAAAAGCCCCCTAAGTGCAGCTTCCCATAATAAAAGAGACGATTGTAGCGCGCGTTCTCCCTCCCCCTCCGGGGGTGGGTGGGGGGGGGGCCGGCGGCCTGAAGCGCAACTAGTCCTCTTCCTCCCCCCAACCCCCTCCCGAGAAGGGAGGGGGAGACGTAAGCCGCGACCGGCCTTAATTGATGCCGTACTGCCCGCAGAGGGCGGCGAATTCGGCGGCCTGGACGAAACCCTCCTGCACGCTGGCGCGGCTCTGGCCGGCGGCGAGTTCGGCCAGCCAGCCGGCGCGTCCGGCCGCGTCCGGCTCGCGGCCGAAAAAGGCCCGGTACAACGTGTCCACGTAGTCCCCGTCCGAGAGATTGCGGCCGCCGAATTCCGCGCTGCCGGCAAAGCCCCGCGCCACGTCCGCCCCGCTGCGCGTACCGGCGATCAGCTGGGCGGTCCAGTCGCTCACGCCCGCGTCGTCCGGTTCGCGGTTCAGACATTGCAGGTAGAACCGCCGGACGAAGGCCCGCACCTGCCGCTGCTGGCTCAGGCCCGTATTGGTGGCCGTGATGCCGTAGTTGGCGCAAAGGTTGGCGAACTCCTGGCTGAAGGCGAACTCCAGGACCAGGTCCTCGCGCGGCCGGCCGGCGGTCAGCTCCGCCGACCAGGCGGCAAAGCCCGCGTCGTCGGCCTGGCGGTCGAAGAGGGCCGAGTAAAGGGTTTCGATGAAATCGGTGTTGGAGGTCCCGGAGGCGACGAATTCGTCGGAGAGGAAGAAATTGCGCGCCACCTCGCCGCCGGAGACCGATCCGGCCTGCAAGCCGTCGGACCAGCCCTTCAGCCCGGCGGCGTCCGGCTGGCGGCCCAGGCACTGCTGGTAGAGCCGGGTGACGAAACTCTCGATGCCCGGCCGGACCGCCTCGGCGGCGGTGGCCGAGAGGTAGACGTTGTCCCCGCCGACCGTCACGGCCACGGTTTTAGCAAAACTCGCCACCAGCCCGCCGCCGGAGAAGGTGACCTGCCAGTTGCCGTCGGTCCCGGCGGCGGTGATCG
The DNA here is from genome assembly GCA_964389915.1 of uncultured Planctomycetaceae bacterium. Classification (GTDB taxonomy): domain Bacteria; phylum Planctomycetota; class SZUA-567; order SZUA-567; family SZUA-567; genus CAYMGG01. Next base: position 10,639 of record CAYMGG010000123.1, on the reverse strand, counting down.
GAATGGCGTAGCCGCCGGAGGTCGAGGTGAAGGTGTAGGTGAAGCCGTAGTTGGGCATGACCACCACGCTGGGCAGCCCCTCGCCCGGATCGTAAAACCCGTTGCCGTTCTTGTCGTCGTAGACCACGCCCGTCAGAAACGCCTGGTCGGGATAGGGGGTGGCGAAGTCCTGGGTCAGAAAATCGGTGTAGCCCGAGGCGTTGGCCGAAGCCGCGTACACGCCCAGGCCGACCTGCCGCAGCGGCGCAAAATCGTAGACGTGCAGCAGGTTCTTGCGGTGGCCGCGGCCGGAGACGCCCGCGTCGACCATCAGCGCGTCGGCCAGCTGGGCGGCGGTGTTGTCCGTGCCGCAGGCGATGTTTTCGGCCGTGGCCGTATGCTGGCCGTAATTGGCGGTGATCCGCGCCTCGGCGTCCAGGCCGTCGGGATTGGTGTGCGAAAAGAAATTGCGGTCGTGCATGTCCTGGCTGTGTTCGCGGGCGACTTGCAGCAGGCTCGCACTAAACGCCAGCGGCGGCCGGGCCCGAACCAGCGCCTTTTCGGCCTCGGTCAGCCCCTCGGTGATGTCGATCCCCAGGCGCGCGCCCTCGGCTACGGGATCGCGCCGGGCCCGGTTGATGACCTCCAGCAGATACTGCTCCTCGGCGGTCGGGTCGCCGTGGCTGTAGGTCGTGCCCAGGGGATGGATATGCCGGTCCTGGGTCGCCTCGCCCGCCGCTGCGCCGCCGGCCAGCAGGACCGCGCCGCACCAGAGGCCAAAAATCCGCCACCTTGAACAGCTGACCGCCTTGGTTCTGCCGCCTGTCATCCGCCGATCCTCCGCCTGCCCCCGGCGGAGATGGTTCCGCCGGGCAACCGCTTATTACTGGCTATTACTGAGCCTGAAATTCGGGTGTGGCCAGGAAATTCTCGATCACCTCCGCCCGGCTCATGCCGGTCTGCAAGGCCTGAACCCAGCCCGCCCGGCCGCTCGCATCGGCCGCCCGCCCCAGCAGGCCCGCATACAGCCGGTCCACAAAAACCTCGGCGGTCAAATCCCGGCCCAAAAATTCCGGCGAGAAGAGCACCGCCCGCGCCGCGGCGGCCTTGCTTCCGGCCGCACCCAGTTGGTCGGCCCAGGCGTCAAGCTCGGCCCCGGCGGCGGTCCGCGTCAGGCACTCGGCGTAAAGGCGGGAAAGAAAGGCCCGCAACTCCCGCCGCTGGCGCAGTTCGGACGATTCGCCGGGCAGGCCGGAGGCGGTCGCGCGGGCGACGAATTCCGCGCTGCCGATAAAGGCCAGGACCGACCCGTCACGAGACTCTCCGCCGCTTAGCACCGCCTGCCAGGCGGCGAGTTCGGCCGCCGAGCCTTCCCGCGCCAGCAGCGCCCGGTAGAGTCCGGTCAAAAAGGCCGCGTCGCTCAAGCTCCGGGCCGCGCATTCCGGGCTGAGGGCCACGGCCCGGCCGACCAGGTCGGCCGGCCGCGTGCCGTCGGCGAGCCCGGCGCGCCAGGCCTCGGTTTCGGCGTTCTCCGGCAGCCGGCCGAGCAGTTCGGCGTACAACCCTTCGACGTAGCCGGTTGCGTCGCGCGAGCCAATCGTGAACTCCACCTCGCCCTGCAAAGCCAGCGCCCAGCCGCCGCCCTGGCTCAGGGCGGTTTCGTGAAAGCTCTCCTCGGTCAGGGCCAGCTGGCAGCGGTAGAGGCCGGGCGTCAGGGCCAGCTGGCCGGGCGCGACCCGGCCGGGTTCCCATTCGCCGTATAGCGCCAGCTGCGTGCCGCCGGCGGCCTGGTAGGCCGGCTGGTCGAGGCTGTAAGCGAACTCGTAGCCGCGGGTGGCGGTATCATAAATCTGAGGCGTACGCTGACTCGTGCGCCAGAGCACGTGCAGGCTGTTGCTCGCGCGGAAATCGACCTCGGCCGCGCCGGTGGCGTCGGTCACGAACCAGTCGAAGAGCAGATAGCCCTGATAGACATAGCCCGACTCGCCCGCGTGGGCCAGATAGTCGGCGTCGGTGGAGTTGGCCGGGTCGGGCGACTGGCGCCACCACCGCCCCTGCAAGCCCAACCGCTCGTTGCTGGCGTCGTCACCACTCGAGTCCTCGGCCTCGGGCCGGCCGACCAGCTTGAGCTGATAGGCGAAGTTGGGCTTGAGCCCCCGGGCCGAGAGGTGGCCGGCGAAGGTCAGGCCGCCCGGCAGATAGGTCGCCTGCACGCTGGCGGCGGCGTAATCGAAGCCCTCGCGATAGGCGTCGGCGTAGAGCGTGGCGGCCGCGTCGCGGAAGCGAAAACTCCCCCCCCCGCCGGGATAATACAGGTCGAGCCGCTCGCTGGCGCAGCCGTGGGGAAAGCCCGCCAGCAGCAGGACCCCCGCCAGGGCGCCGGCCGCCAGCCAGGCGCCCCCGCGCCAGGCCGCCGGTCCCCGGCCGGAAGCGGGCCTTATCGATTTCGGTTCGGTGCGCATCGAACCCTCCTTTGCGGGCATCACGCCGCCGCCGGATCGCCGCCGGCCGGCGGCTCCAGGCACTCGGCCACCTTGCGCAGCAGCAGCTCGCGGCGGAAGGGTTTCTGGATAAAGCCGCACGCCCCCTGGGCGAGCAGGCCTTCGGTCTCGGCGCTCAGGCTGAAGCCGGTGGCGATGAGAATCCGGACCGCGGGGTTGATCTCCCGCAGTTGGCGGAAGGCGTCCGGCCCGCTCAGCTCGGGCATGACCATGTCGAGCACCACCAGGTCCACCTCCGCCCAGTGGGTCCGGTAATAATCCACCGCCTCCCGGCCGTTGACGCAGGCGTGGACCGAGAAGCCCGCCGCGGCCAGAATCTCAACGGTGATCTCGCGCATCCGATCCTCGTCGTCCACCACCAGCAGCCGGCCCCCGGACAGGATCGGTTCGGCCTCCGCCGGTTCGGCTTCACTCGCCTCGGCCACCGCCGCCGGAAGGTACAGACGGAAGGTCGAGCCGCGACCGATCTCGCTGTAAACGCTGATCGAGCCCCCGTGGCTTTTGACCGTGCCGTAGACGGCCGCCAACCCCATGCCCGTGCCCTTGCCGACCTCTTTGGTGGTGAAGAACGGCTCGAAAAGGTGCGCACGGACCTCCGGGGCGATGCCGCTGCCGGTATCGGTGACACTGACGCAGAGATAGTCGCCCGGCTGGATCTCGTAGGGGTGTCCCGCGCAGTAGGCTTCGTCCAGCTGCACGCGCTCGGTGGCGAAATTCAGCTCCCCGCCGGCGGGCATGGCGTCGCGGGCGTTCAAGGCCAGATTCAGAAGGGCGTTCTGCAGCTGGGCCGGATCGCCCTCCAGCTCGCCGCTGGGAGCGTCGAGCCGGGAGGTAAGCCGGATGCGGCGGTCGATGGTGTATTTGAGCATCTCCAGCACTTCGCGGATCAGGGCGTGCAGATCCACGCGTGCCTTGCGCCGCTGGCCCTTGCGGGCGAAGGCCAGGAGCTGCGAAATCAGGGCGCTGGCCCGCTCGGCCGACTCGATGATGCCCTGGGCGAAAGTGCGCAGGCGGGGATCGGTGACCTTGCCGTGGATGACCTCGGCGTAGCCCATGATGCCGCCCAGCTGGTTGTTGAAGTCGTGGGCCACCCCGCCGGCCAGCTGGCCGATGGCCTGCATCTTTTCGGCCTGGCGCAGCCGGGACTCCATCTCGCGCCGCTCGGTCACGTCCATGCCCACCGACCAGGTCGCCCAGCCCTTGATCGGCGACTCGCGGGAGACGTTGGACCAGGCGATGGTGCGCGGCTGGCCGTCCTTGGTGGTCAGGGTGAATTCCAGGTCGCGGAAGACCTCCGGCTGCTCGCGGACGAGCCGCAGCATCTCGGCGCGGTACTCCGGATCGGGATAGAGCAGTTCGAGAGCCTCGGGATGGCCGACGATCTCGGTGGCCGCGTAGCCGGTGACCCGCTCGCATTCCCGGTTCCAGCGGATGATCCGGCCGTTCTCGTCGAAGGCGTCGAGCAGGACCGGCATCGAGTCGACGATGGTCCGGAAACACTCCTCGCTCTCGCGCAGGGCCAGCTCGGTCCGTTTGCGCTCGCTCACGTCGTCGTACATGGCCACCACCTGCCCGTCGGGCAGGCGCAGAACGTGGTTCTCCACCCACTGTTCCATCCGCTGATCGCGATAGAGCGTCACGGGCAGGTGGCCCGGCTCGCCGGTGCGCCAGACCCGGCGCAGGACGGCCAGCAGCCCCATCTCCTCCACCGAAGGAAAGACTTCAGTGACCCGCCGACCGACGATTTCTTCGCGGTGGACCTGACTGAAACACTCGCCGGCGGGATTGATGTCGGTGAAGACGAAGTCCGCGCCGTCGTCGACCGCGCGGTAGATGGCCGCCCCCGCGCCCATGTGGGCGAAGAGCTGGGCGTAGGTCTCGCGGCTCTGGTTCAGGACCGGGGCGGTGATCCGGCTGGAATCGAGCTTGTACATCACGCCGGTCATGCGCCGGGCCTGTCCGTCCGGGCCGCGCTCGATCACCCGACCCCGAACCGAAACCCACCGCCAGGCCCCGGAGCGCATCCGCAGGCGCATCTCGGCCTCGTGGAACTCGCTCCTCCCCTCGAGGTTGGCCTGGATGCTGAGCAGGACCGTTTCGGCGTCCTCGGGGTGGAGCAGGGTCCGGAAGAATTCGAAGCTCTGGTCGACTTCTTCGGGCCGGTAGCCCAGGATCTCGGCGCAGCGCCGGCCGTAATTGACCCGGCCGGAGGGCACGTCCCAGTCCCAGACGCCCATGCCGGCGCCCTCCTGGGAGAGGAAGGCCTCGGCCTCGCTGCGGCGCAGGCGGCGGCGGAAACGCCGCTCCCCCAGCGCATAGCCGCCGGCCACCAGGAGCGCCGCCCCAACCATGGTCCAGAGACTCATGCGCTCTCCCCCGCGGATGAAGGATTCACGGCTGACGGTTGGGGCTGTCAGGACACGGGCAGGCGGCAGAAGACGTGCGTGCCCCGGCCGACCTCGCTCTCGATCCAGATCTTGCCGGCGTGGCCTTCCTCGATGATCTGCTTGCAGATCGGCATGCCCAGGCCGGTGCCGATCGAATGGTGGTCGATGCTCTCGATCTGCTCGAACTTGGAGAAGACCCGGTTCAAGTTCTCCGGGGCGATGCCGCAACCGGTGTCCTCCACCTCGAAGGTGATGGTGGGGGCCGCCTGTCCCTCCAGCGGCGGCGAGGCGAAGGTCCGGACCGTGACCCGCCCGCCTTCGGGGGTGAATTTGATGGCGTTAGAGAGGAGGTTGAGCAGCACCTGCAGCAGGCGATCGGCGTCGGCCCGGATCTCGGGCAGATCCTCGACCAGCTCGATTCCCAGCCGGATGCCGCCCTTTTCGGCCAGGGAGGCGCTGTTGGTCACGGCATTCTGGGCAACGTCGTTGATCTGGCAGGCGGAATAGAGATATTCGAGCTTGCCGGCCTCCATCTTGGTCAGGTCGAGCACGTCGTTGATCAACCGGCAGAGGCGGTTGCCCTCGTCGTGGATGATCTGTAGGTATTCGCGCCGCTCCTGTTCGGTCTCGACCATCCCGTCCATCATCAGGGTTTCGGTGTAGGCCAGGATCGAGGTGAGCGGGGTGCGCAGTTCGTGGCTCACCAGCGAGAGGAAGTCGTTCTTCATCGCGTCCAGCTCGCGCAGCTTGACCACCTCGCGGCTGAGCTTGAGGTCGCGGCAGACCACCACGTGCCCCTGCAGCGTCCCCTCCGTGTCCCGCAGCGGCGTGGCGGTCAGGCCGAAGATCTCCTCGCTGCCGCGGATGTCGACGTTCAGCTCGACCTCGTCGCCCAAAGCTTCGGAAATCAGTTTTTGCAAGGCCGCGGCCACCGGGGCGGGCATGACCTCGCGGAAGTGCCGCTCCAGCGCCTGGTCCCGGCGCACCCCGAACATGAACTCGCAGGTGCCGTTCAAAAGCTGGACCTGCCCGTCGGCCGCCAGCGAGATGATGCCGTGCGGCACGCTCTCGACCACGTTGGCCAGGGTGGCCCGGGCCTGCTCCAGCCGCTCGCCGAAGCGCAGGCTATCGAGCATCGCCGCCGTCTCGCGGGCCAGCATGGTCAGCAGGGTCGACTGCTCCTGGCTGAAGACGGCCGGGTCGAAATCCACCCACAGGACCAGGATGCCCACCGCCCCGCCGTGCGCCGGCAGGGGCAGAAGCAGCAGCGACTGGACCCCCGAGGCGTTGTCCAGCGGCACCACCGCCAGTTCCTGATTGGCCAGCGCCCACTCGACCACGCTCCAGTCGAGTTCCAGCTCCGGCGGGCACATCTCGCGCCGCAGCCGCAATTCGCCGGCCTCGTCCTTGAGGTAGAGGCGGGCGTAGACGAACTCCAGCACCTCGTCCAGCAGGAGCTCCATCTGGTCGAGGGCCTCCTCGGCGTCGGCGCTGTTCTTGATCGTGCCCAGCCGCCGCTGAAAGCCCGAGAGCCGCCGCAGCGAATCGGAGAGTTCATGGTTCATCGCCTGGATGCGGCCAAGCCGCTCTTCCAGCGGAATGCTCTGGGAACTGGCGGGGGAGAGGTTCGGGCTCACGCTTTTCTCATCCATTTCCGTCGATCATCTCGAAAAACTGCTTGGCCTTGGCGATCTCGGCCAGCATCGCCGCCAGGGCCTCGTCCAAAAACTTGGCCGTCAGGGAAAAATGCGTCCAACTGGCCGCCTCGATCTCGGGCACGCAGTAGTCGCCGCCGTTGCCGACCCCCAGGGCTCGGGCCAGCACGTCGCCCAGATGCACGGCCATGACCATCTCGCGGTCCTCGCGGGCCTTGGCCGGCTCGTGGTGCTGGCGCATCGCCGCCTGCAACTGGCGGGGCAGCTTCCAGTTCTCGCCGATCCAGCCGCCAACCACCGCGTGGGTGAAACCCAGGACCGCCTTCTCCGCCTCGGTCAGCAGGCAGCCGTCGGCCCGGACCTTCTCGTAGACCGGCTCGCATTCGACCGGCAGAAACTGGTCGAGAATCAGCTTGCCCAGGTCGTGGAGCAGGCCGCCGACGAAGGCGTCCTCCGGGGAGAGCGCCCCGCCCAGGTGGCCGGCGGCGACCTTGGCCCCGATGGCCACGCCCAGGCAGTGGCGCCAGTAGGCGGGGATGTCCAGCCGGTTGGACTTGCGCCCCTTGGTCAGGTCGAAGACCGAGGCGGTGACGACCACGTTCTTGACCTTGCTGAAACCGATGATGACCACCGCGTGCTGGATGGTCTTGATCTGGCCGGGGAAGCCGTAGTAGGCGGAGTTGACGAGCTTTAGCACCTTGCCGGTGAGGGCCTGGTCCTGCTCGATCATGTGTCCGACGTCGGCGGCGTTGGTCTTGGGGGAGTTGGCCATGGCGATGATCTCGGTGGCGACCTTGGGCAGCGTGGGCAGGTCGCGCACGGCTTCGATCTTGCGCCGGGCCTTTTCGGAGTCGATGGCCATGAAACTAGGATCCTTTTATTCCTCTTCGGGGATCAGCCCCTTGCCGCTCAGAATCAGATGGCGCACGACCAGGCGCTTCAACTCTTCCATCAGCGGGTTGCCCGTGATCTTCTGGAAGCGTTTCTGCGTCCGTTCGGCCACCCGGCGCATGTATTCGCGCTCCTCCTGGGTGGCCGACTGGATGATCTCGCGGGCGGGGGAGTTCTCCCGCCGCAGGGTGGCGGTGTCCTCGTCGCGGATGGCCACGGCCGAGACGCCCCATTTGGAGAGGCGCTTGATGTACATCGGGGTCAGCCGCGCGCCGTCGGGGACGATGGTGCGGCCGTTCTCGTCGGTGATGTCCTGCCCCAGAACCATGCCCGCCTGGAGCTCATCGATGTTGACGTATTTGAGACCCAAAAGCGACTCCCGCCGGTCGACCGAAGCTAATCCGTTGACAAACAAAGTATTACAATTCTCCTGGCCCGGCAAGTCAAGCGAAAATGTAAGTCTTGCGTTCCGGCCGGAAATCGGCTATCGTCAAACCTTTTTGGGTACTCTCTTTTGCGAGGTCCGCGTCAAGGTCATGGCCGTTGAAACCATCCAGCAGTTGCGCAACATTGCGATCATCGCCCACGTCGATCACGGAAAAACCACCCTGGTGGACGCCCTGCTCAAGCAGACCAGCGTCTTTCGCGACAACCAGCAGGTGGCCGAGTGCGTCATGGACTCCAACGACATCGAGCGTGAGCGGGGCATCACCATCTTCTCCAAAAACGCCGCCGTGGCCTACAACGGCGTGCGCATCAACATCATCGACACCCCCGGCCACGCCGACTTCGGCGGCGAGGTCGAGCGCGTGCTGCGCATGGCCGACGGGGCGCTGCTGCTGGTCGACGCCTTCGACGGCCCCATGCCCCAGACCCGCTTCGTGCTCAAGAAGGCCCTGGAGGCAGGACTCAAGGTGCTGGTGGTGATCAACAAGATCGACCGGCCCGAGGCCCGGCCCGAGGCCGTGGTCGACGAGGTCTTCGACCTCTTCTGCTCGCTGGAGGCCAGCGACCATCAGCTCGACTTCCCGGTGATCTTCGCCAGCGGCCGCCAGGGAATCGCCAAGCGCGCCCTGGACGAGGACGTGCGCGACTGCCGGGCCCTGTTCGAGGCCGTGCTGGAGCACATCCCGGCCCCGCAGGTCGACCGGGAAGGCCCCTTCCAGCTCCAGGTGGCGGCCATCGACTACAGCGATTACGTCGGCCGGATCGCCATCGGCCGCGTCCTGCGCGGCGCGGTGCGGGAGAAGGACCAGGTAGTGCTGCTCAAGAAGGACGGCCGGCAGCTGACGGCGCGGGTGGAGGCGCTGGAAGTCTTCTCCGGCGTCACCCGGGCCCGGGCCAATGAAGTCGCCGCCGGCGACATCGCCATCCTCAAGGGCCTGCCCGACCCCGACATCTACGACACCGTGGCCGACCCCGAGCACCCCGAGGCCCTGCCTACGGTCAAGATCGACGAGCCGACCCTGACCATGGAATTTCGGCCCAACGACTCGCCCTTCTCCGGCCGGGAGGGCAAGTACGTCACCAGCCGCCACCTGCGCGAGCGGCTGCGGCGCGAGCTTCTGTCCAACGTGGCCCTGCGGATCGACGAGAAGGACGACTGCATCCACGTCTCGGGCCGGGGCCTCTTGCACTTGGGCATCCTGATCGAGAACATGCGCCGCGAGGGCTACGAGTTCGCCGTGGGCCGGCCGCACGTCATCTTCCGCCAGATCGACGGCCAGCGCTGCGAACCGATCGAACTGCTCACCATCGACGTGCCCGAAGCCATGAGCGGCAAGGTGATGGAACTGGTCGGCTCGCGCCGGGGCGAGCTGCGCAAGCTCGACTCCCGCGCCGACCGGCTGCATTACGAATTCCTCCTGCCCAGCCGCGGGCTGATCGGCCTGCGCAGCCGGCTGCTTAATGCCACCCGGGGCGAGGCGGTCATGCACCACGTCTTCGAACGCTACGAGCCGTTCAAGGGGGCCGTGCCCCGCCGCCCCAACGGCGTGCTGGTCAGCGTCGACCTGGGCCAGGCCACGCCCTACGCCATCGACTCGCTCCAGCTGCGCGGCGAATTCTTCATCCCCCCGGCCAGCCAGGTCTATCCGGGCATGGTCGTGGGCGAGCACAGCCGGCTGGAGGATCTGGACGTCAACGTCTGTCGGACCAAGAAGCTGACCAACGTCCGCGCCGCGGGCAGCGACCGCAACCTGGTTTACGCCCCGCCGCGCGAGTTCTCGCTGGAAGCAGCCCTCGAATATCTGGAAGAGGACGAGCTCTTGGAGGTCACGCCCGAATCGTTGCGGATGCGCAAGCGCCTGCTGGACAAGACGGCGCGCGAAAAGCAGATCCGGGCGGCCAAGATGGCCGAGGATTAAGCATGGTCCACGAAGTCCAGGTCGAAAACACCTACCGCGGTCCGTTGGACCTGCTCCTCTACCTGGTCAAGCGTGACGAGATCGACATCCATGACATCCCCATCGCCCAGCTGACCCGCGCCTACCTCTCCGAGCTCGACCGGTTGCAGGAATTGGACATCGACCTGGCCAGCGAGTTTTTGGCCATGGCCTCGCTGCTGGTGGAGATCAAAAGCCGGATGCTCCTGCCCCCCGGCACGGCCGAGGGCGAGGAGGAGGACGAGGAAGACTTCGATCCCCGGGCCGGCCTGGTCCAGGCCCTGCTCGAATACAAGCGCTTCAAGGAGGCGGCCGAATCCCTCGGCCGGCTGGCCGAGGAGCACGCCAAGCGCTTCTCCCGCCTGGCCCCGCCGCCGGAGTTTTTCGCCGAAGAAACTGACGAAGAAATCGCCGACGCCGGCGTCTACGACCTGCTGGCCGCCTTCCAGAAGATGATCCAGGCCATGCGGGTGAACGAAGCGGTCGAGATCGTCAGCGACGAGGTCTCCACCGAGATCCGCATCGAGCAGATCACCACCGTGCTGGTCGAGCGCGACCGGGTGCGGCTGAGCGAACTCTTCTCCGATCACCCGACCAAGAGCGAGATGGTCGGCTTCTTCATCGCCATGCTCGAGCTCATCCGTCTGAAAAAGGTCCGCGCCTACCAGACCGCCGACTTCAGCGAGATCTTTTTGGAAAAGCGCCGGCCGGGCGAACCGGCCTTTCCGGCCGCCGGCGCCCTCCCGGTCCGACCGGGCGTGGGTCGCACCGGCTTTCGTCAGACCGCGGCGCCGCGCGCCTTTCTGCCCCTGGCGACCGGCCGCGCCACTCCGGCCGCCGCC
>CAYMGG010000122.1:15325-15557 GCA_964389915.1 uncultured Planctomycetaceae bacterium | reverse complement strand
GGCTCAAGGGTCAGAGCGTTCCCCATGAATACGAAGTGCGTTTGGCGCGGCCCGAGGGGCAGGCCTGCTGGGTGCGCCTCTCGGCCAACGCCATCGAGTGGGACGGCGCGGTGGCGACCCTGCTCTTCTTCGCCGACGTCACCGAACGGATCGTCCTGGCCGAACAGCTGCGCCAGGCCGACAAGCTGCAGGCCTTCGGCCAGCTCGCCGGCGGCGTGGCCCACGACTTCAA
>CAYMGG010000122.1:0-15315 GCA_964389915.1 uncultured Planctomycetaceae bacterium | reverse complement strand
AACCAGCTGGTCGGCATCCTGGGCTACTCCGACCTGCTGAGCAAGCAACTGACCGATCCGCGCACCCGCCGCTACGCCGAGACCGTAACCAAGGGCGCGCGCCGGGCCGCGGACCTGGCCCGGCAGCTCCTCGCCTTCGCTCGCAAAGGGCAACAACTCTCCGTGGCCGTGGACATGCACGAGCTGATCGGCGAAGTGACTGCGCTACTGCGCCACACCATCGACAAACGGATCGAACTGACCACCGAACTCACAGCCGCGCAGGCCACGGTCAAGGGCGATCCGACGCTCCTGCAGAACGCGCTGCTCAACATCGCCATCAACGCCCGCGACGCCCAGCCGGAAGGCGGCCAGATCCACTTCTCCACCAGTCTGGCCAACTTTCCCCGCGGCTGGGTCTCGCCCACGGAAACCAGCCGCCTGCCCCAGGGCGACTACCTGCTCGTCATGATCCGCGACCGGGGCACCGGCATGGACGAGGCCACGCGGCGACGGATCTTCGAACCCTTCTTCACCACCAAGGAAACCGGCCGCGGCACGGGCATGGGCCTGGCCGCGGTCTACGGCACAATGAAGAGCCATGCGGGGGCGGTGGCGGTCGATTCCACCCCCGGTCAGGGCAGCGTCTTCACCCTGATTCTGCCGGTCTGGCAGGCCTCCGCGACCGATAGCGCGATCCTGCGGCGGCGGCCGGCCGCCAAGAACCTTCGCGCCGCCCGGGTGCTGGTGGTCGACGACGAGGAGATGGTCCGCCAGACGGCCGAGGACATGCTCCATTTGCAGGGCTACGAGGCGATCACGGCGGCCGACGGCGCCGAAGCCGTCGAGTATTACCGCGACCACCCCGGCGAGATCGATCTGGTCCTGCTGGACCTGGTCATGCCCAAACTGAACGGACGCGACGCCTTTGCGGCCCTGCGCCAGATCGATCCGGAGGCCCGGGTCCTGCTCTGTTCGGGGTACAGTCTGAATCTGGAGGTCCAGACCCTGCTCGATCAGGGCGCAGCCGGCTTCATCAACAAGCCGTTCGACCTCGACGAGTTCACCGAAGGGGTCAACCGGGCGCTGAAATAACCGGCCGCCGAGCCAAACCGTGCCAACCACCCCCAACAAATATAGGGGCAAACCTTGGCGACCGCGCCGACGTCTCCCCCCTCCCTCCGGGAGCGGGTTGGGGGAAGGAAGAGGCCCAAGAACACTCCAGGCTGGCTCCCCCACCCCGAACCTCCCCTGGAGGGGGAGCAAGACCGACACCACAATCGCCACCTATGTCATATGGAACAGCGGCAAGGCACAGGGAGGATTAAAAACCGGGGTGCAAACCGCCGTTAAAAAGGCCCCAGCCACAGAAAGTATTCGGGGTTTTTTCCTTTGCCGCCGAGGAAGGGGCTCTGGTCCGGTCCGCGCACGGGAACGCCCAAGCCTTCGGCCGCGGCCCGGACCTGGGCGACGATGCGCGGCAGCGCCGCGTCGGCCACCCGCCCAGAACCGCGCTGGATTTCGCTTTTCTCGGCCTCGTACTGGGGCTTGAGCAGGCTGAGGATGAAGCCCCCCGGCCGCAGCAGGCCGGCGGCGTGGGGCAGGACCTTCTCCTGCCGGGTCCAGCCCACGTCGCTGGTGACCAGATCGACCTTTTCAGGCAATTCGACGAAGAGGGCGTTGGTCCGTTCGTGGACAACCACCCGCGGATCCGTGCGCAGCGTCCAGGCCAGGGTTCCGTAGCTAGTGTCCACCGAATGGACGCGTTCGGCCCCGGCCTGGAGCAGGGCGTCGACGAACCCGCCCACATTGCTCCCCAGATCGCAGCAGATCCGCCCTGCCGGCTCGACCGCGAAATGCGCCAGCGCCCAGGCCAGCTTCTCCCCGCCCCGCCCGACGTATTTCGTTTCGCTCAATTCGCCCGCCCGCCCGTGACCAGGCGCAGCAGTTCACCGACCGTCTGCTTGAGGGTTTCGGACTGCGCATTGAGCTGCTCGGCGGCCGAGGCCGACTCCTCGGAGGAGGCGGCGATGCTCTGGGTGATCTTATCGATCTGGGCCACGGCGATGTTGACCTGGTCCACGCCCTGGGCCTGTTCGCGGCTGGCGGCGGCGATGCCCGAGACCAGGCCGGCCACCCGGCCCGCGCCGGTTTCGATCTCCTTGAAATCGGCGGCCAGCTTCTGGGCGATCTCATCGCCGCGCTTGATGCGCGAGACGGCGCCTTCGATCAGGCCGGTGGTGTCCCGGGCGGCCTGGGCCGAGCGCTGGGCCAGGTTGCGCACCTCGTCGGCCACCACGGCAAAGCCCTTGCCAGCCTCGCCCGCGCGAGCCGCCTCGACGGCGGCGTTGAGCGCCAGCAGGTTGGTCTGGAAGGCGATCTCCTCGATGGTCTGGATGATCTTGCCAATCTTTTCGGAGGCCGAATTGATCTCGCTCATGGCCTGGGTCATGTTGGCCACCTCGGACGAGCCCTTCTGGATCTGGCTGCGCGAGGCCTCGGTGTTGCGGTTGGCTTCGTCGGCCCCGTCGGCGTTCTGTCGGGTCATGGAGGCGATCTCTTCCAGGGCCGCGGAGGTCTCCTCCAGGCTGGCCGCCTGGCTGGTGGAATTCTCGGCCAAACTACCGGAGGCGGCGCTGATCTCGCCGGCGGCCATGGCCACCTGGTTGGAGCCGTCGTTCAACCCGTCGACGATCCGGTTGATGGGCTGGACTACGAACCGACGGATCACGCCGAAATACAGCAGGCTGGCGATGAAAATCCCCAATGCCGCCACCGCCCCGGCCAGCAGCAACCCCTGCCGCCGCTCCTGGTCGGCCGTGTGGAGGAACTGGGTGATTTCGAAAGCGCCATGCAGTTCGCCGGCCCGCCAGTTCTCCAATTTGACGCCGGTCGGATCGACGCCCTGGTCATTGCCCCAGTATTGGCGGGAGAGGGCGGGATCGCCGTGGCAATACAGGCAGGTTTCGCTCAACCGCACGGCCCGGAAATAGCGGACCGCATTCACCTGCGGGTCGATGAAGTAGCCTTCGAGGTCCTGCCCCGTCTTGGTCACGGGCATGTCCGGTTCGCCGGCCCGAGTCGGCGGCGTCTCGCCTCGATCAAGCGCGCTCAACCGGGCCAGCATCAGGCTTTCGCGTTCGTCGGGCTGATTGGCGGGGTTGCGCGGGCTTTGCTTGGGGACTTTGAACTTGTAGCCGCCCTCCTGCGCCTTGTGTTCGGCCGCCTTCATGGCCGAAACCACCGGCACTGTGGCCAAAACCTTGGGCAGGTTCTTTTCGTCGGAGAACTTGCGCAGCATGGCGGCGTCGAAGACGCCGAGTTTCCACTTGTCCTCCATCTCGTCCCGGGCCGACTCGGCCGTCAGGCAGATAGCCCGGGCCTTCTGCACGTAGGCTTCGATGGTTTGAGCATAATTAGAACGGCTGTAGAGGCAAAACAGGGCGATGCTCAGCCCCAGCATGGTGGCCACCCCTACGGAAATGATTTTGCCAATCAGTGACCACTGCGAAAAGCCGCGCATGCGCACTCTCCTCTGGCTGCCTGCTTGATATCCGATTCTGCCCTTCTAGCTAGATATTGTAACACCCGTTTGACCAAAAACAACCCACTCCTAACATTTTGCCCCGGTCGGCGCTGAGCGAAGTACGGCTTTTCTCCCCCTTCGCGGGCGGCGCAAACCACCTTTTCCCTTGACAATCAACGCCCACCGATTATTTTTGAAGAACTTGGCAAATCCGGGGTTAGGCTAGGCCAGGGAGAAACGGCTTCCGGATTCGGACCAGCGCCGGGCCTGGCCCGCTAGAGGTGCTTTTTCGCACCCGCCCCCGGAAAGCCTGATAGTCATAAGTTATTCAGCCGAAAAGACGCTCCGGGGTCCGGGATCGCCTGCGATCCGCCCGGATGATCGTGGCACGGAAATCGGGAGGCCGCCTATGGGATCACCTTCGGCAATCATTGAACGCCTGGCCTGGCGGGCCAAATGGCGCCGTCGCTGGCAGAAATCCAAGAACCTGGTTATCTTGTCCGCCGTGCTGTTATTTGGCGTCCCATCGTTCCTGGCCTTCACGCCCATGGGACCGCAATACGTCTTCGATTACATCGTCCGAGAGAATCCGGTCGACAAGCCGATCCAGCCCTGGGGCACGGAATGGATGTTCAAACTCGGCTATTTCTACAGTGTCACCATGCGTGAAAGCGAAGCCAAAAAATGCTACGAGACCATGGAGACCTGGTACTGGAAGAATTTTAAAAAAATGCAGCTGGAGAAGGGCGAGCCCTGGATCGGCCGGGCCGTGTTCTACCACGCCGAAATCCTCAACCGGACCCACAAGCAGAAGGCGTTTGAGATGTTCGGCTACTACCTGGACAATTTCTCCTCGCACCCCGACTCCGACCCCGTTCTCAACCAGCGCGCCACCTTGCTGCGGAGGATATATAAGGTCGGAGCCTGAGGTCCGACCGTCCGGAAAATCCAGGTTCTCCCGCCGCCGGCCCGAAAAGAGCCCCCGCGAAAACCCGGAGTCCTCTATTTGCGCCCAGCGTCAGGCCGCGCGGGCCGAAAACCGTTGTCCGTAAAATTCCCAACCGGCCGCAGGCCGGGAAACGAACCACCCGAAATAAGGAAGATCATGAGCGCAAGCAAATCCTCCGCCGCCGACGGCGCCGCCGCCGTTCTGGCCAAACTCCGCCAGGTCCACAAGGCCCAGCCCTTTGTCCCGCCGCTGGACCGGCTGGTCATGGCCCTGCTCCTGGACGGGCACGACCGGACCCAGGCCTGGTCGGCCTGGCGCCGCCTGCGCGAGCATTTCATCGACTGGAACGAGGCCCGCGTCGCCCGCAAGGCCGAGTTGACCCGGCTGGTCGCCCCCCTGCCGGCCAGCGAAGAAGTGGCCGACCGCCTGCGCAAGCTGCTGGAAAAGCTCTTCGACCAGTGCGGCATGCTGGACCTGGGCTTTCTGGCCGAACTCAAGCCCGGCGATTCGCGCCGAGCCCTGCTGGACCTGGACGCCAACCTGCCCCGCGACGAACTGGCGCTGATCTCGTTCGAATGCTGCCCCGGCGTGACCATGCCGCTCTCGACGGAAGCCTTCGACGCCGCCCGCCGGCTGGGCCTGGTCGGCAAATCCGGCACCAAGGTGCAATTGCAGAAGCTGGTGCAGAACGACCTGGCGCCCACCGAAGCGGCCGAACTGGTCTACTACCTGGAGCTGGAGGGGCAGCCCGCCGGGAAAAAGCCTGCGGCCAAGAGCGGGGGCGAGGCCAAGAAGGCGGCCAAGCCCGCGGCCAAGAAAAAGAAGAGCTAGACCCAGCAGGCCCACAAAATTCGAGATTGCGCAGTATGGCGGTAGTCCTCCGGCGGCAGGCCGGAGCCGCCGGTTGCCAACGCCGCCGAACCTCCGAGGAGAATCGACATGCCCGAACTGAAACTCGGCCTGCCCAAGGGCAGCCTGCAAGAATCGACCTTTGAGCTGCTCAAGAAGGCCGGCTGGGACTTCTCCGTCTCCAGCCGCAGCTACTACCCCCGCTGCAACGACGCGGAACTCTCGGCCATGCTAGCCCGGCCCCAGGAGATGAGCCGCTACGTCGAGCGAGGGGCCATGGACGCGGCCATCACGGGCCTGGACTGGACCGAGGAGAACGAGTCCGACGTGGTCGTGGTCGCCCGCCTGGTCTACGCCAAGGCCACCACCCAGCCCGTGCGCTGGGTCCTGGCCGTGCCCGAGGACTCGACCTTCAAGTCGATCAAGGATCTGGCCGGCAAGACGATCAGCACCGAAGTGGTCAACCTGACGCGCAAGTATCTGGCCAAGAACGGGGTCGAGGCCCGGGTGGACTTCTCCCACGGGGCCACCGAGGTCAAGGTGCCGCACCTGGCCGACGCGATCGTCGAGATCACCGAAACCGGTTCGAGCCTCAAGGCCAACCGCCTGCGGATCGTCGAAACCATCGCCGAATCGGTGACTGTGATCATCGCCAACCGCGCCGCCTACTCCGATCCCTGGAAGAAGGCCAAACTCGAAGCGCTGGCCATGATGCTCAAGGGGGCGCTGACCGCCAAGGAGAAGGTCCTGCTCAAGCTCAACGTCGCCCGCCAGAACCTGGAGGCGGTGACCAAGCAGCTGCCCAGCCTGCACGCGCCGACCGTCAACCAGCTGACCGACTCCGAGTGGGTGGCGGTGGAGACGATCGTGGACGAGTCGCAGGTCCGGGCCCTGGTTCCGGCCCTCAAGGCCGCGGGCGCCGAGGGCATCATCGAGCTGCCGCTCAACAAGGTGATTCCGTAACATGAAACGCTGTCACGGCTGCGGCCAGGAGTGGGCGGACAAGCGTTCGCCGGGCTTCCGCGAGGAGTGCGTCAAGTGCGGCACGCCCCTGCACTGCTGCGCCAACTGCCGCTTCTACGAGGCCACGGCCCGCGAGTGGTGCCGCGAGCCCCAGGCCCGGGCCGAAAAACCTCGTGACCCGCAAGCCGGCAGCACTTGCGAATATTTTCTGTTCGGCGACCGGGGCGAGGGGCCGACCGAACGGGAGCGGCAAGCCAAGGCCGGCCTGGCCGCCCTCTTCGGCGAAACCCCGCCGGAACCGCCGGCCGAAACGCCCGACTGGCAGAAGCGGGGCTGACCCCCGCCGGGAGCCAAACCATGTTTGAAGGCCAACAAATCCGGCTGCGGGCCTATCGCCAGTCCGATTTGGAGCTGGCGCGGGCCTTTCTCAACGATCCGGAAGTCGGCCAGTACATGCGCCCCGGCATCTTCTTCCCCCTGCGGGAGGACGACGAGCTCAAATGGTATCAGAGCCTGGACGCCAACAGCGAGAAGCTCTATTCTTTCGCCATTGAACTCCAGGCATCCGGCGAATACATCGGCGGCTGCGGCGTGGTGGACATCAGCGCCAAAAACCGCGTCGGCTCGGTCGGCCTCTTCCTCGGACCGGCCTACCTGGGGCGCGGCCTGGGGAGCGACACGCTCCGGGTGCTGGTCGACTTCTGCTTCGGGGAAATCAACCTGAACAAGGTGAAATTGATGGTCTATTCGTTCAACCCCCGCGCCATCCGCTGCTACGAAAAGCTGGGCTTCCGGCGCGAGGGGGTGTTGCGCGAGGAGATTTTCCGCCATGGCCGCTATCACGACCTGCATGTGATGGGCCTGCTGCGCCAGGAATGGGAAACCGCCAAGCCATGAGCCGCTTATTTCCGCTTTCGCGCCCGGCCCGCCGGCGCGATCCGGCCAAACCTCCCGATCCGCGCCCGCCCGATCCGATCCGGTCGCGCGGGCGTCCGGGGTGAGACGTTTTCCTAAACTCAATTCAAGCGGAGATTCGAGGCATGGCAGGGCATAGTCATTGGGCCGGCATCAAGCACAAGAAGGCCATCAACGACAAGAAGAAGGGCAAGGTCTTTTCCAAGCTGGTGAAACTCATCAACACCGCGGTCAAGGAAGGCGGCGGCGGCAACCCCGACGACAACCCCCGCCTGCGCCTGATCATCGACAAATGCCGCCTGGCCAACATGCCCAAGGACAACGTCAAGCGGGCCATCGACAAGGCCCTCGCCCCCGGCGGCGGCTTCGAGCCCGTGACCTTCGAGGCCTACGGCCCCGGCGGGGCGGCCGTGGTCGTCGAGTGCCTGACCGACAACAACAACCGCACCGGCCCGGAAGTCCGCCGGCTGATCGAGCGGGCCGGGGCCAAACTCGGCAAGCCCGGCTGCGTCCTGCACATGTTCCAGCGCAAGGCCGTCTTCAACGTCGAGGCCGACAAGGCCAGCGAGGAGAAGCTGATGGAGGTGGCGCTCGAAGCCGGCGCCGAAGACATCGTCGACCAGGGCGGCTTCTTCGAGGTCACCGCCCCGGCCACCGCCTTCGTGCCCGTGGCCACGGCCCTGACCGCCGCCGGCATCGAGACTTCGCTGAGCGAAATTCAGCTTGTGCCCGACAGCCGCATCCCCGTCGGCCTGGAGGACGCCCAGAAGCTGATGAAGCTGACCGAAGTCCTCGAGGAACACGACGACGTCCAGGACGTCTACAGCAACTTCGACGTCTCCGAGGAGGCCGCCGCCGCGCTGGCCGCCGAGGAGGCCTGATGCGCGTCCTGGTGACCGGCGGAGCCGGCTTCATCGGCTCGCACCTGACCGAACGGCTGCTGAGCGACGGCCACGAGGTCACGGTCGTGGACAACTTCTCCACCGGCCGGCCCCAGAACCTGGCGCATCTGGCGGGCGGGCGGCTGCGGCTGGTCGAAGCCGACGTCGCCGCCCTGCCGCCGGACGCCGAGTGTTTCCGCGGCGTGGAGTGGGTCTTGCACCTGGCGGCCCTGGCCGACATCGTGCCCTCGATCCAAAACCCGACTGGTTATCACCGGGCCAACGTCGACGGCACGGCCGCGGTCCTGGAGGCCGCCCGGGCCGCGGGGGTTAAGCGCTTCGTCTACGCCGCCTCCTCGTCCTGCTACGGCATCCCCGACGTCTACCCCACGCCGGAGACCGCGCCGGCCCGGCCCCAATACCCCTACGCCCTGACCAAATGGGTGGGCGAACGATACGTACTGCACTGGCAGCAGGTCTACGGCCTGCCGGCCGTGTCGCTGCGCTTCTTCAACGTCTACGGGCCGCGTTCGCGCACCTCGGGCACCTACGGGGCGGTCTTCGGCGTCTTCCTGCGCCAGAAACTGGCGGGCGAGCCATTCACCATCGTCGGCGACGGCGAGCAGAAGCGCGACTTCACCTATGTGACCGACGTGGCCGCCGCCGTGGTGGCGGCCGCCGAGTCTGACGTGGTCGGCGAGGTGCTGAACGTCGGCAGCGGCGGCTGCTACAGCGTCAACCGCCTGGCCGAACTGCTGGGCGGAGAAAAGATTCATATTCCCAAACGCCCCGGCGAACCCGACTGCACCCTGGCCGACATCACCAAAATCCAAAGCCGGCTGAACTGGCGCCCCCGCGTCTCCCTCGAAACCGGCGTGCGCAATCTCCTGGCCAATATCGACTATTGGCGGGAAGCGCCGCTCTGGACGCCCGATACGATCGCCCAGGCCACCCGCGACTGGTTCCGCTACCTGGGACCGCGCTCCTGACCCGGCGCCAAATACCGCCAAAAAGCTAGTCTTTCGGCTTGCGGGCCGCGCCGCCAGCGGATAAGTTGATACTAGGCGCAGTTCCGGGCCGACCCTCGCCGCCGCCCGCCTGGCGGCGGCCAACCAACAGGAAACCACCCCATGCTGAACAACCGTACGGTCATGATCATCGAGGATTCGGCCCTGACCCGCCGGACCCTGGTGGCCCACCTGCGCGAGGCCGGCTTCAGCGCCTTCCTTGAGGCCAGCACCTACCAGGAGGCCGTGCGGGTCAGCCAGGACAACACCCCCGACATCATCCTGGTTGATCTGATCCTGCCGGACGGCAACGGCCGCGATCTGATCGAGCTCTTCCGCCAGCAGCAGCGTTTCGCCGACACCCCGATCCTGGTCATCACCAGCATGGACGACGAGCGCGAGGCCCTGGAATGCTTCAACGCCGGAGCCGACGACTACATCCGCAAGCCCTGGCATCGGATGGAGCTGGCCGCGCGGCTGACCAACTACCTGGAACGCAAGCTGGCCCGCCAGGCCCTGGTCCGCTCCGAAAGCCTGGCCGCGGTCGGTACCCTGGCCGCTGGCGTGGCCCACAATTTCAACAATGTCCTAAGCGGCGTGCGCGGCTACACCGAACTGGCCATGCGCGCGCCGGAGCTGACCGACAAGACCCGCGACCGGCTGAGCAAGGCCTACGAGGGCATCCTGCGGGCGGTGGACCTGACGGCCAAGCTCCTGGACGTGGCCCGGGTGGACCGGCCGGCCCGGCAGCTGGCCAAGCTCTCGAATGTGGTGGTGGCCGTGGCCGAACTGCTGCGCCCCGAATTCGACAAGCATAGCGTCGAGCTCGAACTGCGCCTGACCGACAACTGCTCGCTGCTCCTGGCCGTGCCGGAACTGGGGCAGGTGCTGATGCATCTTTTGCGCAACGCGCGCCACGCCGTGCTCGACCGCGAGGAGCGGAAGGTGGCCGTCGAGACCCGGGAGGAGCCCGAGCAGGTGATCATGACCGTCGAGGACAACGGCTGCGGCATCGCCGCCGAAGACTTGAACCGCATCTTCCTGCCCTTCTTCACCCGCAAGGGCGAGTTCGCCGACCAGAACTCGGGCCAGCACGCGGTGCGCGGGCCGGGCCTGGGTCTGAGCATCTGCCGGAACATCGTCCGCGAACACGGCGGCGAGATCTCGGTCCAGAGCACCCCCGGCAAGGGCAGCGTCTTCACCGTCACCCTGCCCCGCCCGGAGCACGCTAAACCGCGACCGAGCGGAACATGAAATAGGCCGCCCCCACCAGGCAGAGCCCGGCGTAGGCGAAATCCGGCGTCAGCCGCTCGCGCATGTAGAGCAGGCAGAAGCCGGCGAACACCCCCATCGAGATGATCTCCTGCATCACCTTGAGCTGGCCGAGCGAGAAGTGTTCCCGGCCCAGGCGGTTGGCCGGCACCTGTAGGCAGTACTCGAAGAAGGCCACCCCCCAACTGAAGATCACCACCAGCCAGAGCGGCTTCAGGCGCAGATCGCGCAGATGGCCGTACCAGGCGTAGGTCATGAACAGGTTCGACCCGATCAGCAACAGCAGCGGCAGATACTTGACCATGGCGGAAGCTTCCTCGCGGACCGTTCTTGGCAGCACTACCGCTCGATTCTATCCGCCGCCCGGCAAAAATAAAGCGGGGATGACCGGCGGTCGCCCCCGCGAAGCCGCCACGTTGGCCGGGCTGGCGGAAACTGCACGGGGGAACTTTTTTGCAAAAAAGTTCCCCCGACCCCCTTCAAAAAATTCTCATCCGCCCATGCTGCCGGGCCCTAACAAACGCCGGAGGAGATTAATCCCCCCCGGCAGCGTCTGCAAAAAATCTCTCACCTACCCGACCCACCTGGCCTTCAACTCCCCGGCGGAGCGGCAAAGCGGACGTTATGCATCCCGGCCTTGTAGCACTGGTCCAAGGCCAGCAGAACCTGGGCGAAATCCACCCCCGACTCGGCGTCGATCACCACCGGAATGTTTCGGTCGCCGCTGGCCTCGCGTAGCAATTTGTCCCAGATGCCCGCCCCGGCGGTTGGCTGGGTCTCGCGATTGACCAGAAACTCCGCCTGCCCGGCCTGCCCCTGGACCCGCTGAACCCGAATTACGATTGGAATCACCGGCGGCAGAATCGGATCTCTCGTTACGATCTCCTTGCCCTGGGGCAACTCGGCCCATAAATGCGTATCCGGCATTTTGAACGGTTGCAGAATGAAGAAAATCAGGAGCAGAAACACGATGTCGATCATGGAGGTGAACCCGGATTCTTTCGGCACTTCGATTTCCTGGGGCTGCATCTTCGCCCTCCCGTTGGCGCGCCAACGATCTGCCACCCGATGTTTCAGTCTACCCGGCCGTTTCCGGGCAGGCAAATCGCTCCCGCGGATTTTTTCCCCGCAGAAGCGGTCCGCCAACCGCTGCTCAGCAAACGCCGCTTAATCTCCTGTCCAATAATTGAAAGCCGAAACGGGTCGAATTCCCTCAATCACCAGTCTGTTGGGCCGCACGCCCGCCAAGGCGAAACTGGCGAGAGTTTTTGGGAAGGGTCTGGGGTACCTTTTTTGCACAAAAGGTTCCCCAGAATCGGATCGGTTCAGCCAGAAATAGGATTGGCGTCGGAAGGCGTTTAGGCCCGCAAACTACGCCCAAAACGCCGGTTCGCCGCGCGGAGCATAAAAAAGGGGCCGCCCCCAGGCGGCCCCGCAATTGCTGGTCGGTCGGTCGTCCCCGTTCAGCCGGCCGGCGGCGAGGCGAACTTGACGTCCTGCATCTGGGCCTTGTAGCACTGGTCCAGGGCGGTGAGCACATAGTCGAAATGCACGCCCGGGTCGGCGTCGATGACCACCGCCACGGTCCGGTCGCCGTTGGCCTCGCGCAGCAGCTTCTCCCAGATGGTGCTGCCGTCGCGGCCGATCATGTCGGTGTTGATCATGAAGTTGGCCTTACCCTCCGAACCGGGGATCTTCTGGATGCGCAGGGTGATGTTCGGCCGGGGCGTCTGCGGCGAAGCCGCCTGCCCGCTATCCTTGGGCAGCTCGGAGCGCAGCTTCATCTCCGGGGCCTTGAACGGCTGGAGAATGAAGAAGATCAGCAGCAGAAAGACGATGTCGATCATCGAGGTGAAGCTGTTGGCCGGTTCGTCGGAGACATCGCTTTTGACTTGCGCCATGACTGGCTCTCCCTTGGTGCCGTCGAGAAGTTCAGAAGTTCGGGTCCTTGGTGGCGAAGGCGATCCGCCAGAGCTTGTGGGCCATGCACTGGGCCATCACCTTCTGCACATGGCCGAACTTGGTCTCCTGGTCGGCGCGGATCAGCACCGCCCGGCTGGGGAACCCCTCCCCCGAGGGCATGCTAAGCGCGGCCTCGTTCTTGAGCACCCGGTTAATCTCGCTGTCGTTCATCTCCTCGCCCAGGACCATCACCTTGCCGTCCTTGACGATGTTGACCACCAGCCGGCCGGGAATATGCTCGTCGGGCTCGCCCTGTTCGGCGACGGGCAGGGCCATTTTGGCCTTCGAGGCGTCGGAAAGCTCGGTCACGCACATGAAAAAGATGATCAGCAGGAAGGTGACGTCGATCATCGGCGTCATGTCGAACCCGGCAACCTCGCTCAGCTGACTGGCACTGGCTTCGAGTTTCTTGGCCATCTTCCCTTACTCCTCGGCGGCGGGCCGGAAGCGGTCCAGCACGTCGCTCATGATCGTGCCCATGGCCATGGTGATCTTAACGGCCCGGCCGCGGAAGAAGGTGAAGGCCACGGTCGCGGGAATGGCCACCAACAGCCCTTCCAAGGTGGTCATCAGGGCCACGTAAATACCGCCGGCCAGGTCCTGGGCGTTGGCGGTCGGCGTGCGCGCGATGGTACCGAACGCGCCGACCATACCTTGGACCGTGCCCAGCAGGCCCATCATCGGCGCGATGCCGGCGATCATGCTGATGTAACCGAGTTTCTGGTGGAGCAGGGTGGCCTGAGCGTTGGCCTCGTCGTTCATCGCCTCGCCCATGCGGTCGATGCCCTGGGACATCTTGTTGAGTCCGGCCTCCAGCACGCGGGTGAGCATGCAGTCCTCGGACTGGCAGATCTCGAGCGCTTCTTCGTATTCGCCGTTGTCGAGCGCGGCCTCGATATCCTCCAGGAGATCCTCGGGGATCAGCTTGGCCTGCTTGACGGCCACCAGGTTCTCGATGATCAGCGCCACCAGCACGACGCTGAGCAGACAGATCATGTAACCGATGAAGCCCGAGGCGATGATCATCTGCAACGGGCCTTCCGGCAGCGGCTGCTTGGTAGCGGTATCGCTGGTTCCCGCGCCGCCCGCCGCCGCCCCCTCGGCCGCCGCGCCCGCCGGTGCCGGAGCCGCGTCAGCCGCGTGAACCGTCGCGCCCAGCCACATCGCCGCCATCGCCAGAACCGCCGCCAATCCCAGTCCCATGCCCCAACCGCGAACTGCCTTCATCGTACGCCCCCTCTTCTGGTGAAAATCTCTGAACCAGCGATCAATTGTCATCCCGGCGTCCAGTTCCGCTCCGCCGCGAAATATTCCATTTGACACATATTATTTTATCCCCTCCCGGGAGAAAAGAAAAAACCGGGAGCGAGAGGCCAATTTCATTACTTTTTCTGTTACGGCTTCGGTTTCGGCTTCTCTTCCGGCTTCTTCTCGGCGGCAGCCTTCTCGGCGGCGGCCTTGTCGGCGGCGGCCTTGGCGGACTTGACCTGTTCGATCAGCTGTTTGGCCTTGTCCTGGAACGGCCCCCGGCCGGCGGCGCGGGAGAGGTGCTTCATGGCCTGCTCTTCCCAATCCTTGCCGCGCAGCAGGAAGAAGCAGGAGCCGATGCCGAAATTGGCCCGGGCCGAATCATCGGGTTCGAGCTTGTAGACCAGTTCGGCGCGCAGGTAGTCGAAAAGGGCCCGACGGCCCAGTTCCTGCTGTTCCTTGCCCTTGGCCGCCTGCATCATGCCGAAGTAAGCGTCGCCCCGCTCCAGGTACATGCCCCGCAGGGAGTCGCGGTCGTTGGCCATCTGGGCGTCGCGCACCGCGCTGTTGAGGATCTCGACCAGCTCGGAATACTTCTTCATATAGCGGTAGATGGCGGCCTGGTAACTGACGGCCTCGGACTTGTCCTCGGCGGTCAGGAGGGACTTGCCCTTCTTCAGCAGCTCATCGAGCTTGCCTTCCAGCCCGCGGACCTTGTCCTCGTTGCCGGACTTCTTGGTCTCTTCCTTGATCTGGGGGCGCAGGTAGCCGAACTCGGCCATCAGCATCGCCCGCTCGGCGGACTTGAGCTCCTTCTCCTCGTCGGCTTTCTTCTTGAAGTCGCCCATCAGGAACCGGTAGCGGTCCATCACCGCCCGGTTGTCCTTGGAGGTGGCCTCCAGGCAGCGGGCCTGGGCCAGCATGGCGTCGAAGTACCAGAAGGTGTTGGGCTTCTTGGCGATCAAAGACTCCAGATAGGTCTTGGCCTTTTCGTAATCGCCCTGCTTGAGGTAGCACATGCCGAGGAAATAGACCAGGTGCTGCTGGGCCAGGATCTTGCGCTCCTCGGAGGTCGAATTGGTGGTCCGCAGCAGCTTCTGGAAATTTTCCAGCGCCTCGTCGTAAGCCCCGTCCTGATACTGGCCGAGGGCGGTCTTGAGGTCATCGGCATCCATCTCGCGATAGATCGGGACGCCGATCACTTCGTGGCGCTTGACCACGAACTGGGCGCCGCCGACGTTGATGGTGATGCCGTTGTACTGGTCCTTGAGAATCGTGCCCTGCTGGGTCTTGGCCTCGCCCCCGCGGGCGGCGAACTGGACCACGTCCCCCTCGGCGGCCTCCCCGGCCCCGGCCGCGCCGGCCATCAGCCAGAGCGCCCCCGCCAGCCAAACCGCGCCACTCAAAACACCTCGGCCGTTCATCCGTTATCCTCCTCTAGCAGCGTCAGATTAAATGTCAGTCGGTTCACTTGGCCCCGGCGGCCGGTGCCGCCTCGGGCTTGTAGGTCTCCGGCACGAAGCCGACCTTGGCCAGTTCCGCCAGCAGCCGCTTGGCCTCGGTCACCCACTCCTCGGGCGGCCGCAGCCGCTGCATGCGCGTCAGGTCGCTGGTCACCCGCTTGGCCTGGTCGCCCAGGACCTGGGCCTTGGCGTCGACTTTCTTGCGCTGGCCGGACTCGCGGTCGAAAACTTCGACCGCTACGTCGAAGCCCTTGGCCCCGGCCGCGCCGGCGGCCTTGCGGGCGCTCACCTCGGCCGCCGC
>CAYMGG010000121.1:0-15595 GCA_964389915.1 uncultured Planctomycetaceae bacterium | reverse complement strand
TTTTCGCCTTTACTCCACCTGCCTGGCCGGCGGCGCGCGGCGCTCGTCATCGGGGAACCAGTAGCCGCAGGGCTGATCCGGCCGCAGCAGGTCGCGGTCCTTGAGATCGGCCTTGTCCAACGGGAAGAGCCGGCAGTTGCCCGGCCGGCCGGCGTGAATCCGGCAATAGGTGTTGCCGTCGGGCAGATCGGCCAGAAACGGGCACTTAAACAGCAATTTGCAGCAAGCGCCGCAACGCGCGCAGTCGCCGCGCCGCAGAGCCAGCCGCGTGTCGACATAATTGTGACGCAGATGATTGTAGGCGAACCGCCGGGCCTTGCCCAGCCCGTGGCGGATCATCCCCATTACGCTCAGCGCCTTTTCTTTCATTCGAAGTCCGCCAGGTTGAGTTCAGTATGCCGCGCCCAGGAATCCTCGGTCCGGGAAAAGTCCATCCGCTGGTGCGCGCCGCGGCTCTCCTCGCGCAGGCGGGCCGAACGGGCCATGACCTTGGCCACGGTCAGCATGTTCTGGATCTCGAAACCGCGCCGGGCCTGGAACTGCTCGGGCAAAACATATTTCTCCCATCCGTGGATGGTCTTCTCCGCTTCGGACAGGCCGCCCGAATCGCGGTAAACGCCCAGCGCCCGCCAAGTCAGGGACTTGAGCGAGCGCAGGACGTCGTCGATGTCCAGCGGCACGGCCCGGCCGCTCAAAGCCCGGGTCAGACGCGAAAGCGGGAAGCGCCGCGGGGCGTTTTCCGCCCCGGCCAGCCCCGATCGCCGGCCGAAGACCAGGCCTTCCAGCAGACTGTTACTGGCCAGCCGATTGGCGCCGTGCACGCCGGTGGAGGCGGTCTCGCCCGCCACGTAGAGCCGCCGGACACAGGTGGCCCCGTGGATGTCGGTGACCACCCCGCCCATCATATAATGCACCGCCGGCTTGACCGGAATGGCCTCGTGTTCGATATCCAGGCCGTAATCGGAACAGACCCGACGAATGGAGGGGAAACGCCGCTCGATCAGTTCCTCGCCCAGATGCCGCAGGTCGAGCAGCACATGCGTGGCGCCGGTCGAGTTGATCTCGCGAAAGATCGCCTGGCTGACCAGATCGCGCGGGGCGAGCTCGCCCTCGGGCGCGTACTTGGTCATGAAGCGCTCGCCGTTCAGGTTGCGCAGGTCCGCGCCCTCGCCGCGCACCGCTTCGCTGATCAGAAAGCGCGGCGCGCCGGCCAGGTAAAGCGTCGTCGGATGGAACTGGACAAACTCCATGTCCCGCAGGGTCGCCCCGGCCCGGAAGCAGAGGGCGAAGCCGTCGCCGGTGGCCACCTCGGGATTGGTGGTCTCCCGGAAAATCTGGCCCAGGCCGCCGGCGGCGACCACCGTCCCGGCCGCCTCGACCTTGAGCAGCCGGCCGTAGGTGGTATCCAAGAGCAGTGCACCGTAGCACTCGCCCTCGTGGTGGAGCAGATCCACCACGAAATGATTCTCCAGCAGCCGGATGTTGGGGTTGGCCCGGACCCGGAAGAGCAGGGTTTCGACGATCGCCTTGCCGGTGGCGTCGCCGGCCGCATGCATGACCCGGCGCAGCGAGTGCGCCCCCTCCATGGTGAAGGCGATGCCGCTCTCGTCGCGGTCGAAGGGCATGTCCCATTCGATCAGTTCGCGGCAGCGTTCCACGCCCTCGGTGACCAGAACCCGCACCGCCTCCTCGTCGCAGAGGCCGACCCCGGCGCGCAGCGTGTCTTGCAGGTGCAATTCCGGTTTGTCGTCGCCGCTAAGCGCCGCGGCGACCCCGCCCTGGGCGTAATAGGTGTTGCTGTCTTCGAGCGACCCCTTGGTGACCACCACCACCTGGCAGACCTCGGCGGCGGCCAGGGCGGCCGAGAGGCCGGCGATGCCGGAGCCGATCACCAATAACTGGGGGTTGAGGCACGGCACGGCCGCCAGATCCGCCGCCAGCAGGTATTTTTCCTGAGTTGTCATATGCTCTTTCCGCGCTAGGGTCAGAGATTCCCGCCCCACCCGGCCCGGTCGGCCGCAACTGCCCAAGCGCCAGCTTACGCGCCGGCCTGGAGGGACGAGATGCCGGAACGGACCTCTTGCGCCGAAGCGCCCAGGGCCTGGCGCTCGGATTCGTCGAGTTTCATTTCCACGATCTTCTGGATGCCGCCCCGGCCGAGCATGACCGGCACGCCCAGATAGACGTCGCGCAGGCCGTACTCGCCCTGTAGATAAGCCGAGGCCGGCAACAGGCGCGGCGCGGGCGAAAGGCAGGCGTCGATCATCTGGCAGGCGCAGGCGCCGGTGGAGGAGAAGGCGCTGCCGGTCTGGAGGAGCTTGACCACCTCGGCTCCGGCCTCGCGCGTGCGTTTGACGATGGCCGCCAGCGTTTCGGCCGGCAGGAGTTCGGTCACCGGCACGCCGCCGACGGTGGCCGTACGCAGGATCGGCACCATGCTGTCGCCGTGCCCGCCCAGGACCATGGCCGAGACGTCGCGCGGATCGCAACCCAGAGCCCCGGCCAGAAAACCGCGGAAGCGGCTGGAGTCCAGAACGCCCGCCATGCCCAGCACCCGCTCGCGCGGGAAGCCGGAGGTCTTGAGGAACTGATAGCAGATCACGTC
Source organism: uncultured Planctomycetaceae bacterium (assembly GCA_964389915.1). Taxonomy (GTDB): domain Bacteria; phylum Planctomycetota; class SZUA-567; order SZUA-567; family SZUA-567; genus CAYMGG01. The sequence goes on along the minus strand of CAYMGG010000121.1, from coordinate 12,990 downwards.
GAGCGGGTTGGCGACGTTGATGACCACCGCCTGGGGGGCATGCTTCGCCACCCCCTCGGCCAGATTGGCCGCAATCGAGGCGTTGAGCTTGAGCAGGTCCATCCGGTCCATACCGGGCTTGCGGGCCACGCCGGCAGTATTGACGACGATCTCGGCGCCCGCCACCTCTTCGATCTTGTCCGTGCCATAGACCCGGCCGCTGAAGCCGCGGACCGCGCCGCCGGCGGCCAGATCGACCGCCTTGCCGGCCGCCAGGCCATAATTGACTACGTCAATCAGAACGATGTCCACCAAGTTACGTTCGGCCAGATAGGTGGCCGTGGCCGTGCCGACAAAACCGGCCCCCAGAATCGCTACCTTGGGCATGCTTTCTCCTTGCAGAGATAAAGGCGCACATTATAAAAGCATCTGCCGGCAGTGTAAAGAAACTGTTTGGCAATTTAGGTTTGCGGCTTTTTTGCAGTCAAAACCCCGGGGCCGGGCCGGCGGAATCCGCCCCCCGCGCCGCCAATGCCGAAAGTCAGTCGTGCCCGCCAATCGATCTGCCCCCCTGCCCCCGGGGAGTTTCTTCCTCAAAACCCTGGGCTGCAAGGCCAACCAATACGAGAGTCAGGGGCTGCGCGAAAGCCTGCTGGCGGCGGGCTGGCAGGAGGCGTCCGCGCCGGAAGACGCCACGCTCATGGTCGTCAACACCTGCATCGTCACCGGTCACGCCGCGGCCGGCTGCCGCCGTTTCCTGCGCACGCTCAAGGCTCGCCAGCCCGCCGCCTTTCTGGTCGCCGCCGGCTGCGCCATTGACGCTCAGGAATCCTGGCTGGCCGAACTTCCCGAAATCGATCTGCTCCTGCCCAATAGCAATAAGGATAATCTTATCGCCTGGTTGGCCGGAGAATTCGCAGAAGTCGGCGGCGATGGGTTCGGTTACCGCCTGGGGCGTTGTGCCGGACGTACACGGGCCCTGCTCAAGATCCAAGACGGCTGCAACAACCGGTGCGCGTATTGCATCGTGCCGCGGGCCCGAGGTCCGGCGCGCAGCCGGCCCCCGGCCGAGGTACTGGCCGAGGCTGAGCGACTACTGACCGCCGGGCACCGGGAACTGATTCTGACCGGGATTACCATCGGCGCTTACCGCAGTCCGGACGGCCTGACGCTGGCCGGTTTAATCGCCGCCCTGACGGCCCAGCCCAACCTGGTCCGGCTGCGCCTCAGCTCTTTGGAACCGGGTCACGTCGACGCCCCCTTGCTTGACGCCTTGGCGGCTTCTCCGGCCGCCTGTCAGCATTTGCACCTACCGCTGCAAAGCGGAGATGACGAAGTGTTGCGGGCCATGAACCGACCGTATACGACCACCGAGTTCCGCAATCTGGTCGCCCGTGCCCGCGCCCGCCTGCCCCGCCTGGAAATCACCACCGACGTGATCGTCGGCTTTCCCGGCGAGACCGAAGCCGCCTTCGCCCGTACCTGCGCCTTCTGTGAAGAGATGGAATTTAGCCGCCTGCACGTCTTCCCCTTCTCGGTCCGACCCGGCACGCCGGCGGCTACCTTGCCCAACAGTCTTCCGGCCGCCGAACTGGCGGCCCGACGGGATCGTCTGAACGCATTGGGGGAAGGGCTGGCCGTCCGGCGTGCCATCGCCTGGGTGGGCCGGGAGATTCGCGTCCTGGCCGAAGCCGGCCGCGGAGCGTTGGGTCATACCGACGAATATCTACCGGCCGACATTCCCGGCGTCAAACGGCGGCCAGGCGAGGTCCACCGCGCTCGCGTCAGCGGCACCTGCGGCCCACGATTGATCGCGGATAAATCCGCCTAAAAGCCAGGTTGACGCGCACTCGCAGTCAGCCGACCTGGCCCGCGACGGCACTACCGCAATGTAAGTTCTTGCAGTTACACTTAATACGAAAAACCTGACTTGCCCTGCCCCGGGTGGAGGCAATTTGCCCCTTGCCGGAATCGGGGCGAGGCTATACACTCGCGACCTTTGCCCACCATGCAAACGGCGGAGCCAAAATGCAGAGCAAACTTTCGGCATCATTCGGCGCGAGCCTGCTGGCCGGCGTCCTGTTGGTCGCGGGCTGCTCGCCGCTGATCGCCTACCGCATCGATATGAAGATCCGGGACGACTATTCCGCCCAGCGCAAAGTGCTGGTCCTGGCCAAACCTTCGCGTCAGATCAAAAACCAGCGCCTCAACCTCAAGGATTACCTGGCGCTGCCCGATGCGGAAGCTTACGATAACTTCGTCTACACGCCGGAAAAGCTCCTGCTCTCGGGCGAGTTTAAGAATCTCCAGGATCTGCCGCCAGACTTCCAGCGCCCCGTGGCCGGCACTAATCGTACCGCCCGGAATAACTATTATTTCCGCAGCATCGACTTGGTCCTGGTCAAGATCATCGACTATGAGGAGAACTTCACCGACGTGGTCGACCGCGTGCAGGGCGAACAGGCCCTAGCCCAGTTGGTGGAGATCGCCGAAACCGTCATCAGCGACTGCTGCAACGATCTATACGGTCAGGACTACGACACCGCCCCGTTCGTCGCCTATCTGCGCGAGAACCTGCCCAGCCTTTCGACCAAGCTCTATCAATCGCTCTGGGAGTTGCGCCGGGCCAGGCGCGACGGCCTTTCGGCGCCGGCGGAAACCGACGAATGGCTGCAACGGGCCTCGCTCGAACTGGAGCGCTTGGGGATCAAGATCGGTCCGGCCGAGGGCGACACGCTGGAGAAGAAGCTCCGCTTCGCGCTGGCCGCCTTTCTGGACGAGCGCTTGCCCAAGCTGCTCGTGCCCAAGCGTCCGGAGATCAAGCCGCTGGGCGGGGATTTCGTCCGCTCCCGCGAGGTCCGTTCGGCCTTTCTCGAAGCCCTGCAAAAGACGGTCGATAAACGTTACGGTTCCCTGCCGGCCCTCTTGCAGCAGATCGACCCGTTGGTTCCGAAAGCCATGGGCGCCTATCTGCCGGCCCAGTACTTCCCCAGCCCGGCCAACCCGCACTTCAATTTCATCTATAGCCTGCGCCTGCCCGGGCAGCTAATTCGCACCAACGGCCTGCTCAACCTGGACGGGTCAGTCGATTGGGCCTTTCGGGACGTGGACATCGCCCTCTCCGGCTACAGCGTCTGGGCCCGCAGCGTGATCCTCAACCAGGAGGCCATCACCGCGCTCAAGCTGACCGATTTCGGCCGCAACATGGCCACCATCGAGCTTCTCTACCGCGAACTGCGCCGGCCGAACGGCGAACTCAACGAACCGCTGATCATCGCCCTGCGCGAATCCGTCAAAGCGCAGGATTGGGCGCCGCTCAACGAATATGCCGCCAAGGCCAAGGCCGAGGCCAAGACCGAGGCGGATCAGGAGTCCGCCGGCAGCGGCGAAAGCCTGCTCAATTACCTGCGCCGCTTCCAGGCCGACCCATCGCGCCATGCCGCGCCGGAGATCGAGGTCGCGCCGTGACGGTGGCCGGCCTGCTGGGCGGGACTTTCGACCCCCCCCATTACGGCCACCTGGCCCTGGCGCAAGCGGCGCTCGTGGCCGGTAACCTCGATGAGCTGCGCCTGCTGCCGGCCAATCGTCCGCCTCATAAATCGCGCCCGGACCTGACCCCCGCGCCCCATCGTCTGACCATGCTACGGCTGCTGATCGCCGGCGACGACCGCCTGCGGATCGAAGAATTGGAATTGGGCCGGCCAGGGCCCAGCTATACCATCGACACTTTACGGACATTGGCCCGGCGCGAGCCGCAGACCCGGTTTCGCCTGATCATTGGCGCGGACATGATCGCCGAATTTCACCTCTGGCGCGAAGCCGAAGCCGTCATCCGCCAGGGGTGCCCCCTGGTCGCCGTGCGGCCGGGGTACGCCCTGCCCGCCGACCTGCGAAAAGCCGACCTGGGCCTGTCGCCCGCTGCGGCGGAGGTTCTCCAGGCCGGCCGCTTTGCCATGCCGCCTCACCCGGCCTCCAGCACGGCCGTGCGCCAGGCCGTGGCCGCGGGCGCGTCTCTGGCCGAACTGGTTCCGCCGGCCGTAGCCGAGTATATCGCCGCGCAGGGGTTGTATCGAAACCGGTCAGGGATCACCGGCAATTCGGGGTCAACGAATGGCTGAATCGCCGCCGGTCTCCATCCGCCAAGCCAATCCAGCCGACCTGGACAGCATCGCCCGGCTATGGATCGAATTCATGGATTTTCATCGGGCTCGGGACGCTCATTTCACCCGCGCGCCGGACGGACATGAGCGTTTCAAGGAATTCATCGCCGGGCATCTGTCCGCGCCGGCGTCCTTGGTGTTGATTGCCGCCCAGGACGAGGAAGTGGTCGGCTATTGTCTGGCGGCCCTGGCCAAATATCCACCCGTCTTCGCCCATCGGGAGTACGGAGCGATACATGATCTGGCGGTGACCGCCGGCTGCCGACGCCGAGGAATCGGCCAACGCCTTTACCGGGCCGCCTTGGCCTGGTTCACTGAGCTCGGCATCCGGCGGATTGAAATCCGCGTGACCAGCAGCAACGAAGTCTCGCGGGCGTTCTGGACAAAACAGGGTTTCCACGCTTTCGTGGAAACCCTGTTTCAATCAATCTAGCCTCTGCTGCGACGTTGTCCGTCCCTACACCGCAGGATTGGGAATCATTTCGCCTCCGCGGCATTGTTTGAGATAGTTGAGCCCCCGCACCTGGCCGGTCATTTCCAGATCGTCGCGGTAGACCGGGTCGTGCCAGCCTTCGATGTCGATCGAACCGACGAAACCGGCCCGGCGCAGTTCGCTGATAATGTCGGCCCAATTGCTGTCGCCAAAGCCCGGCGTACGATGGAAGGCGAATGGCGGCACAACCTTCTTTCCCCCCGGCAAGGTCGTATTGCCCGGCATGCAGGAGCCGATGCCGTATTTGCGGACCACGTCCCAGTGAATCGTGGCGTCCTTGCCATGCACGTGGAAGATGCGCCCGGCCCATTCGCGCAACTGCGGCAGCGGATCGATCAGACAGACCATCTGATGGCACGGTTCCCATTCGAGCCCCAGGTTGGGCAGCGGCACGGCCGCGAACATCAGTTCCCAGGCGGTCGGGTTGTGGGCAATGTTCCAATCCCCCGCCGCCCAGTTGCCGCCCATGCTGCAATTTTCAAAAGCCAGGCGCACCCGCTTCTCTCCGGCGCGTTCGGCCAGCGGCCCGAAGACCTTCTTGAAGGCCGGAATCGATTCGTGGATCGGCTTGCCTCGAACCCGACCGGCAAATCCGGCCACAATGTCGCAGTCGAACAGGTGCGCGTTGTCGATGCAATCGCGCCAGCTGCGAACGGTTTCCCGGTCCAGCGGCTGATTTTCCAGCGGATTGCCGAAAATCCCCAGCGAACTGACGACCGCGCCGCTCCCGTCTAGCGCCCGCCGGACCGCTTCGGCCAGCTTGCCCCACTTGATGTCCTTGGTCGTCTGCCAGAAGGTCAGCGAGAATGACTCGAATCCATACGGCAAAATTTCGGCAATATACTCGGCCGACTTCATTCGCCGGTTGACCAATGTCCCGATGCGCACCTTCTGCGCGGGCGCTTTCGTCACCATGTACGAATCTCCGTAGTTTTGTCCGTCGCTGTCGCGGGAGGATCTTTTTTCACAAAAAAAGATCCTCCCGCACCCTTTACTGAAAAATCCCGGCAGGCTTCGCCCTTTGCCGAGATATTACATCAATCATCAACGTCGTATTCGCCCTTTAAGCGCCCGGGCGGACGAAGCGCGGCGAAATCATTTTACGGCGGGGATAATTTACCCTCGCCGCTAAGCGCTTCAACCCTCTCGCCCGGCGACGACGGCCGGCTGGCCGCTGGAAACCGCGGCCACGGCGGCGAAGACCATGCCCACGCTGCCCAGGTTGTCGAAGCAACTGGTGGCCGGCTGCCGCCCTTCCGCGATCGCCGCCAAAAAGTCGTCCAAAACCTGGGCTTGACCGGGGCGCGGCGGTTCGACCGGCGTCACTTCCTCAGTGCTCGCTACCTTATACAGCTCGGGGACGCGGTGCAGCGTGATCTTGCCCAACTGGTAGACCAGGGTTCCCCGCTCGCCTTCAATGCGCCAATTGCCATTCCAATCGCAGAAATCCCCCTTGGCGCACCAGGAGGCATTATAGACCGCCCGGACTCCGCCGGTCAGTTCGAACACCACCGAGGACGAACAATCCCCCCGGTAATTGGACCAGAACGGGTTCCAGGCCTGCCCCCAGGCCCGAATCGCATCCAGGCCGGTGATGAACCGCAGCAGATCGAAATGGTGGATGGACATGTCGATCAGGACCGGATATGGCATCTCGTGGCGGAAGCCGCCGCCAAAGTCCACACCCTTGAAAAATTCGACCGTCACCTGGCCGATCCGGCCGATGGCGCCCTCGCGGATCAGCTTGGCCAACGTCCAGGTGGCCGGCGCATAGCGGTAATTCTGCGACACGGCGCAAACCCGCTTGGTCTTGCGCGCGGCGGCGCAGATCGCCTGGCAATCGGCCAGTTCGTCGGCCAGCGGCTTTTCGGTGATCGTGTGCAACCCGGCGTGCATGGCCTGCTCCAGGATCTGGCGGTGCAGGCGCGGCGGGGTCACGCAGACCACGGCCTCGGCCTTGGCCCGGGCCAGCGCCTCGTCCAGCGTCGCAAAGCAGATTCCCCGGTCATAGCCGCCCGCGGCGCAAGCTTCGGCCAAGGCCGCCGGATTGGGATCGACCAGACCTACGACCTTGGCCCGCGGTTCGGCCTTGAGCGCCTTGACCCAGTTGCGACCGAAACCGCCCACCCCGACTTGAATGAAGCGCATGTCAAAATCTCCAGAGGCTTTCGCCGCCGCCGGCCGTCCGCGCGGCCAACCGCAGGCTCTACCGCAGCTTACATTCCGCGCCACGTCAAATCTTCTTTAAACGTCCGAATCTATTCCTGCATTATCCTGTTTTATCCTTACTACTGCCCTTGCTTTCGCGTTTTTGTAGGGTTATTGTTATTTATCGTCTTATTGGATTATGCCAATGACTGCGGAATCCTTGACCTGCCACTGCTTTTCGGTCGCCTTGGCACCGCGGCCATGCCTGCCTTTGCACACCCACGGCAGTCACGAATATTTTTATTGTTGCGCGGGCGAGGCGCGCCAAGGCACCGATGCCGCCAGCTTCCCCTGCCGGCCGGGGGAGCTGTTTTTGTTTCCCTCCGGGCAATTGCACGGGGCTTATGCGGTGGGCGTCGCGCCCTGTCAGGGGCTGGTTTTAAATGTCAGTGACGATTGGCTGACCGAGGCGGCCTGCGAGCGCGAGGCGCGGCTGGCGTTTGAGTTCCTCAACCGCCAGGCGATTCTGGGCGAGAACCGCCTCGAGCTCTCGCCGCCGGGTGCCCAGGCGGTCGAAGCCCGATTGCGGCAGATGATCGGGGAGATCGCCGACCGCCGGCCGGGCCGGCAGGCGGCGCTCAAAAACCTGATCGGCGAACTGTTGCTGGTGCTGATCCGCGATGAAATTCAAGGCCAGCGGTTGGCCCTGGCCCTGGCCCCGGCCGAACGCCCCTCCCGCTTCGCCGAAGTCTTCGCCCTGGTGGAAACCGGGTATTCCGAAGCCTTGACCGTGGATGAGGCCGCGCGGCTGGCGCATCTGAGCCGCAGCCGCTTTCACGCGGAATTCCGCCGCGAGACCGGAGTGACCTTCGTGACCTACGTCAACCGCGTCCGCGCCCGCCAGGCCGTCCGCCTGCTGGCCGACACCGATCTGCCGATATTACAGGTCGCCCTGGCCTGCGGCTTTCCCAGTCTGGGGCACTTCTATGCGATTTTCAAACGCGAAACCGGTGTCTCGCCGGGCGAATGGCGGCTGGCACCCGACGCCGCTATTTCATGAGCAGCAGGCTTAGGGCCATGACCGCCATGCCGCCCAACAACCCTAAAAGGCTGTCGTGCCCCCGACCGTAGGCCCGGCTGGTCGGCAAAAGCTCGTCGAGGCTGATATAGACCATGATCCCCGCCACGCCGCCAAAAAGCAGGCCCATGACTTGCGGCGGAATTGCGCCGTTCTGCAGGACCAATCGCCAGGCCAGATAGGCCAGCCCCGCCCCGACCGGCTCGGCCAATCCGCTCAGCAGGGAATAAACGAAAGCTTTCCGGCGGTTGCCGGTGGCGTAATAGATCGGTACGGAAACGCTGATGCCTTCGGGGATGTTGTGCATGGCGATGGCCACGGCGATGGCCACCCCCAGGCGGGGGTCGTCCAGGGCGGCCAGAAAGGTGGCCAATCCTTCAGGAAAGTTGTGGATGGTGATCGCCAGTGCGGTGAACAGGCCCATCCGCAGCAGCCTGGCCGGGGCCACCCGGTGGTCGTGAGCGCCCGAAGCGGCCGTTTCCGGATGCGCGGCGACGGCCGCGAAGTCGGGTACCGGCGCGTTCAAGTCGTGCAGCGGGGCGGTTTCTTCCAGCGTATGCGTTTCGTGCGGATTCTCGGCCGAGGGGATGAACTTATCGATCAGGCCAATCAGGGCGATGCCTCCGAAAAATGCGCCCACATTGAACCATTCGCCCCAATATCCGCCATAGGCTTCGCAGAGCGCGGTCGAGCCTTTACGCAGGATCTCAACGAACGAGACGTAAAGCATTACTCCGGCCGAAAAGCCGGTGGCCACGGAGAGAAACCGATAATTGGTCCGTTTGGCCAGAAAAGCGATGGCACTGCCGATGCCGGTGGCCAACCCGGCGAAAACCGTAAGCCCGAAGGCCAGCCAGACGTTATTCACCGGCCATCCTTTCGTCGTCCCCCCAATCCCGACGAAATAATAACCGAAACTCGATTCAAGGCAAGCCTGCGCCGCTCACTGCCGCCTCAGGCATAGCCGGCCGCCGCTTCGCGGGCGAGTTCGACGAAGCGACGCAGCCGCCAGGGCTCGCCCTCTACGGTCTGCACGTCCTTCAGGCAGATGTCCACCACGCAGCCGTTGGCCTTGAAGGCCGCCAGATGCTCGCACAGAATCCGCCGAATCCGCTCCTCGTCGAAGCCGCAGCAGACCATGCTGGCCGGGTTGGGGCGGTAGGAAGCCACGTAATCCCCGCCGATCTGCTCGGCGCAGCGGGCGACGTTGGCCACGGGGGTGACCGCGATGCGCCGCAGGTTCGGCAACTGGCGCAGCATGTCGATCTTGTGGGTCAAATCCTCGCAGCAGCCGTAGGCGACCAGCCCGAAATGCTTTAAAATCGGCATCTGGTACTGGAACATGAATTCATCGTGCATGGCCGGAGAGACCAGGGTCAACTCCTGGGCGGCGCAGAAGGCCCAGAGCTCGGAGCGTTTGACCGGCCCGCGGTTGGCCTGCGGATCGGCCAGCTCCTGGCAATAGGGCATGGATTGGTTTTGATGATTGGCCAGCCCCCAATCGCCGGCCGCCTCGGCCTGTTCGTGGGCGGCCAGGATGCCGTCGCGCATAAAGGCCAACAGTTCGTGCAGCCGTTCCGGTTCGTCGGCCATGTCCCACATCACCTGCTCCAGCCCGCGCAGGTAGGCCAGATCGGTGGAGATGTCGCCGGCCCAGACCGTCCAGTGCGGGGAGCGGTCAAGATTGAGCGGCAGCTCCGCGCCGACCGCCGCGCTGAGGCGCTCGTAATTCCGCGCCGTAGCCTCTTCGTCAATCTCATGCCGAGGCTTGACCAGTTGGGCCAGGTCGGCCCATTCTTTGAGGGGCGGATTCCAACGGAATGAACCATGGGCCTCGGCGCTGTGCTCGCGTTCGATCTTAACGCCCCAATGCCCTGCCGGCGGCAGTACGGGCACGGCCCGCAGATTCAACCACGGTTCGACCACCATATCGTCGTCGATCCAGTCGCGCAGCAGCGCGTCGCGCAGGACGAATTCATAATGGCGAAAGAAGGGGTCGCGGCATTGCAGCCAAGGATTAAGCGTCTCCTGCATACACACCCCGCCGCGCATATTGATCAACGGCCGCCCCGGCCGCAGGCTGTTATGATTCCGCCAAAGCTGGCGGCGCTGATTCTGGATCGGCCGGGCCGCCACCTGGGCCACCTCTGCGGCCAAGCGCCGGATGATCTCGTTATCGGCAACCGTTTCTGCAAACCGCCGCGCAAAGGCACAATCCGCCAGCGCATTTCCCGCTTCCGCGCGTGCGTTCATGTTCATCGCTTCTCCCGCCGACCGGCTAATGAAGGTATTTTTGTCTTTTCCCAAACGACACTATTATCATTATCCCGCCAATGCCGGCTTTTCAATGGACGCCAGGAACCTTTTTTTGTACTTTTATAATATCATGCAGGCCGACGAAATGATTCTTCACGTCCGCTTGGGCGTGGGCGCCAAGACCTACTGCGCCCCGGACTGGCACTGGCATCGCCTGCCCAACACCCGCACCGGCGTCTGCCTCTGGACGGTATTTGGCGGCCGCGGCCAATTAACCGTGCGCGGCCGGACCTTTCCCCTGGCCGCCGGCGACTGCTTCTTCACGCTCTCGCGCGAGGAATGCCTGGGCGAACAGGACCCCGAACGCCCGTTGGTGGTCATCTGGCTGTACCTAGACCGGTTGGATGAGTCCGGACAAGCTCGCGAATTGGACTTGGCCGAAGCCCCGCCCCTCCACCGCCGGTTGGAGAATCCACAGTTCATTCAGGAGGTGTTGGAAAGGGTGGTCGCGGCGTTCGCGGCCGGCGAACGGGCGCAGGAACTGGCCGACCATTGGATGCGCGGGGCTTTGCTGGAAATCGCGGCGCAGGATCGCCGCCGCGCCCCGGCCGGCCCTTTCGCCGACCAGGCCGCCCGGATCAACGAACTCTGCCGGCAGATCCGCGAGGCTCCCGCCCAAAAATGGACCGTACCGGCCCTGGCCCGCGAGCTGCATTGCACACCGCAGCATTTTTCACGTTTATTTCGCGCGCTCAAGGGGCAATCGCCGGGCGAGTTCGTCATCGCCAGCCGGCTGGCGGCGGCCCGGGCCCTGCTGCACAACTCCAGCCACCCGATCGGCCGCATCGCGCAGCTGTTGGGTTACCGAGACGTCTATTTTTTCTGCAAGCAATTCAGCCGGCACCACAGCCAATCGCCCTCCGCCTTCCGCCGCAGCGGCGCTTGAGGCGCGGTCAAATGCCGAGACTCGACTAGGCTAATCGTTCCAGAGCCGCAGCAGCTTGGCCCCGGGATAGTAGTGGGCGAGGATGTCGGGATAAAGCTGGCCCTGGCGGGCCAGGTAGGCGGCTCCGTACTGGCACAGGCCGACACCGTGGCCGTAGCCTCGGCCTTCCAAAACTATGTCGTTGGCGGTGTGAGAGACGGCAAAGAAGGTGCTGGGCAGGTTTTTGCGCTCATAGCCCACGGCCCGGCGGAATTCGTCGGCCGACACCGTCTTCTCCACCCCGTTATCCAGGCGCAGGCGCATGCTGTAGACCCGCTGCAGAGTGCGCAGGCTGGTGCCGTCCTGATCGAGCGCTTCGACCTGCGAGATCTGGCGCCCTTCGGCAATGAGCCCGGCGGCGGCCAGCCGCGCGCTCAAAGTCCGCCGGTCGATGCGCCGTTCCCAGCCGCGCGGCTTCTCCGGCCCCAGGCAGAACGGACAGTCCACCCCGGAAAGCGGCCAGATTTCGCGCTGAAGGAAGACGTGTTTGGCGTTGGCCGTGCGTCCGCCGCATTCGGAATGAAAATAGGTTGGGAAGAGGGCCCATTCGTGGGTCAGCACCTGTCCCCGGGTGGAATTGACCGCCAGCAGCACCCGCGGGTCGGCCCGCCGGGAAGGCACCCAGACCTGGCTCATGACCGTGGTTTTGACGTCGTAATCCTTGCGGGCCCGGGTTTTGACCATGTACAGGGCGAAGGTACGACTGGCCACAGCCTGCGCGCGCAGCGCTTCGGCCGGCCAGGAGCTGGGCATTTCCCCGGCCACCACGCCGACCAGATATTCTTCGATCCCGACCGAAACCACGCCGCAGAGGCGCGGCCCGTCGGCCTTGGATTGCGAATAGAGGTGCACCTTGCCGGGGAGCTCGAATTTGGCCTTCCCGGACTCGAAGGTCAGGTGCGTGCCCTCCCCCGGGATGATGTCGGCGGTCCGCACCTCGTCGCGGCCGAGTCGGACCCCGCCGGCGGTCGGCGTTACCCCCACAGCCACCGGCAAGCGGCCGCCGCCGGTCTCGCGCCGGCCGTCGCGATGGACGACTTCCAGCTGATACGGGCCGGTGACCGTCAGCGTGCCGCTGGCCTGATTGTCCAGCACCAGCACCCGGACCTCGGGCCCTTGCGTTAATCCCGTGGGGTAGGCGGCAAGATCCCGCTCTTCCGGCGAGGGCAGCTGCCGGCAGCTGGCCGCACAGAGAACGATCACCCCCGCCACCACCAGTGCTGTACGCATGATTGCTCTGAACATGGCGCGCCTACGCCGCCGCGCGGCAGATCGACTCGCAGTCGGGTCGGCGGTCCATGACCGCCGAGATTGGGGCTACATTCTGCAAACTTGGGGGGAGCAATGCAAGAGCCGCGGTAAAGTTTGTGCCGCTTAGGCCGGCAGAAAGGGCGTTCGACTTCCGGCCCCGCCCGGACGACGCCGGAATCAGTCCCCGGCCGGCGGGGCGGCCACGCGGGCGGCGGGCGCGGGCTTTTTATCCACCTGCGGGGGGGGCGGCGACAGCTTTTCGCCGGCGAAAATCCGGTTTAGGCGCTTCTCCACCTCGACCCAGGCGGCAGCAAAAGGCTTGACTTCGATCGGCGCCTGCGGTTTGTCCCCCGCCGGAGCCGCTGCGGTCAGCGCTAGCAGGCATTCCGGAGACATGGCTTCGCTCAAACGCCATTGGCCGCCGGCTATCGCGGTAAGCAGCCGCGCCACGCGTTCGCGCGATTGAATTCGAACCGTCCAGGCAAAGGTGAAGCCGCAGACGAAGGCCGGCCGCTCGGCATAATTCCGCCCCAGCAACTGCGCCGAACCGGCCGTTTGCCCGCCGGGCATTGCCTGCTCGGGGTGGCGCATGTCCAGGGAAAGCGCGCCGCGGATGAATTCCCGCTCGGCCATGGCCGTC
>CAYMGG010000120.1:0-15692 GCA_964389915.1 uncultured Planctomycetaceae bacterium | reverse complement strand
CCCTGGCCGCCGCCGGAGGCGTGCCGCTGCTCGACGTGGCCGTGGTCCGGGTCGGCGAGCGCAAGATCGGCCTGGTGGTCGACCAGACCCTGGACATGGAGGAGATCGTGGTCAAGCCGATGCATCCGGCCCAGAAGGAGCTCAAGATCTACCTGGGCGCGACGGTGATCGGCGAAGGCCAGGTGGCGCTGATCCTGGACGTGGAGGGGCTGGCCCGCCACGCGCTGAGCGAGGTGCATTATCTCGACGCGGTCGAGCGCGAGCCGCAGTTCCCGGCCACCCACTCCGACGAAGCCCAGAAGTTCCTGGTCTTCGAGGGCGCGCCCAACGAGCGGTTCGCCGTCGGCCTCTCCTTCATCCAGCACCTGCGGACCGTGGGCCGCGGCGAGATCGAATCGGTGGGCCAGACGCTCTACGCCCGGGTGGGCGGCCGGCCGGTGCGCCTGGCCCTGCTGGAGAAGACGCTGGCCGTCTCCCCCGTCCGGCTGGAGGAGGACATGTACCTGATCTTCCCGCGCTACGGGGCCAAGGACTGCGCCGTCCTGGCCAGCAAGATCTGCGGCATCTGCACGCTGCGGGTGGATTTCAGCGACAATTCCGAAGCCGACCCGGGACTGCTGGGCACGGCTCTGGTCAACGGCCAGACCACCCTCTTCCCCGACATCTATCACGTTTGCGAAGGCGGTCGCCGCCGGCCGGCCGCCGCCGGCTCCCCCCGCCGGCCGGATAGGCCCAAGCGCGTGCTGCTGGCCGAGGATGCGCCCTTCTTCCGCCAGCTGATCCGCAACTACCTGCGCCAGGAAAACCTGGAGATCGACACGGTGGCCAACGGCGAGGAGGCGCTCAAGCTGATGCAGGCCAACGCCTACGACCTGCTCCTGTCGGACGTGGAGATGCCGGTGATGGACGGGCGGGAGCTGGCCCGGCGGGTCAAGGCCGACGCCAGCCGACGCCTGCCGCTCATCGCCCTGACCGCGCTGGACGCCGAGGAGGACCGGCAGGAGTGCCTGGCGGCCGGCTTCGACGAATATCTGGTCAAACTCAACCGCGAGCAGCTGCTCGACACGTTGCACCGCTATCTATCCGCCGCCTCGTGCAGCTGAGCGGCCCTTTTCGCCAAGGAGTCCACTGGTGACCAGCAGCAGTTCCGCCAAGGTCAAACATAACATCTATGTCTTCCTGATCGGCGGCCGGCCCTGCGGCATCGATGTCGCCGCCATCCGGGAGGTCAAGGAATTGAGCCCGGCCTCGGCCATCACGCCCGTGCCGCATGCGGGCGAGATGGTGCTGGGCTACATCAACACCCGCGGGGCCATCAACCTGGTGGTCAGCCTGGCCGCCGCCCTTCACGGCCAGAAGGAGCAACCCGCGCCCAACGGCCTGATCATCTATTTCAAACCCACCGCCGGACCGAATTTCGGCGCCTATGCCGACAGCGTGCGGGAGATCGTGCAGGTGGAGGAGAAATTCATCGACCGCTGGGAACACCGCCGGCCGGAAAACGCCGCCGGAACTTTCGCCAATTACGTCATCTGCGGCATCTGCCGCCACGGCGAGGAGCTGATCCACCTGCTCTCGCCCCAGCGGCTGTACGAAGCCTGCACCCTGACCGTCTAGCTCTCCCGGCCCGACCCAGTCCCTCCCGCCGCCAGGCAAGCCATGCCTGGCGGCTCCCCGGCATTGCAGCAGGCTGTTTTTATAAACATTTATCTTATTTCGTATTTATTGTTCTATACCCGAACGTGTCGGATTGACCACAGCCCTGGTTATTGCCGACATTCGATTTCTCGGCTTCCGAAGAACTCCAGCGCCCGCTCCCATCATTGACCCGGAAGCCTCGCCGCCCTCCTGCGCACCGCTAAGTTTCACGGCCACAGTTTTCTTAATTATTACATGCGTTGCGAAAATTGGCGGCCAAATAAAAGCGCCCCGGGGAATTTCCCCGGGGCGCACTCTTTCTGGCGGAGGTCCGCTTAGGCGGCCTCGCCGCTGGCGGTCGGCTCGGTGTTTGGCCCGGGAGTCGCGTTGAAGCCCAACCCCGTTTTTTCGGCCACCAGCAGCGCCAGAAGCTGGCCGAAGAGGCCGGTGGTCCCGGAATCATTCGGCGCGCCATCCCCCTTGGCCGGGCCCATCAGGAACAGGCGTTCCGGCACCAACGGCTGCTGACTGCCGGCGATCTTTTCGCTGACCAGGTTCAGGGCGAACAGGCGCGGGTCGCCGTAGGCCTGGATCTTCTTCATAAAGACCGCCGCTTCCGCCAGGCCGGTCTCGGAAATCCGCGAGGCTTCGCCCTTGCCCAGGAGCTCCTTGGCCCGGCCTTCGCCGCGCCCCATGATCTCCTTGGAGCGCGATTCGCCCTCCGCGCGCACCACGTCCCGTTCGGCCAGGCGCTTGGATTCGGCCAGCTGGGCCTCGCCGCGGTTGCCCGAGATCTCGATGTCGATCTTGGTCTGCGAGAGCTCGCGCTGCTTCTCGGCGATCGCCTCGGCGTTGTTCAATTCCTTGAGCTTCATCGCGGCCTGCTCCTTCTTCGCATAGGTCACGATCTGCTCTTCGGCCAACCGCCGCATGCGCAGCTGATCGAAAAGCTTTTCGATCGGATCGTCGCCCGCCTCGTACTGGCTGCCCTGCGACTCCGGCCGGCCGATCAGCACGGCGATGCAGTTGATGTCGTAATCCTGGAACCGGCGGCCCAGCTCTTCGGTGGCCTGGCGCTGAATCTCCTCGCGTCGGGTCAGCAGGTCGAGCATCTGGGTGCTCTGGGCCACGTCGCGGAAGTAGGCCGAGAGGATCGGGTCCAGGGTCTGGCTGATCAAGCGCTTGACGTCGCCGAACCGCTGCACCACCCGGGGCGCCTTCTCATAGTCGATGTGCACCACCAGCGAGAGCGGCAACAGCGGTTCGTAGCCGTCGGCGGTGATGATCTCGATGCTCTTGAGCTCCTTGTCGTACTCGTGCTCCTCGACGCTGCCGGTGATCCAACGCAGGACGAAGTTGACCGTCGGCACCATCTCGACCGTCAGCGCATAGGGGTTGAGGGCGTATTTGCCCGGAGGAATGGCCCGCTTCCACACGCCCTGATGCCCCGCCTCCACCTGTTCGCCGTAGCGGAAGTGATCGCCGGTCACATCCTCGCCCTTCACGCCGTAGTAGGAGACCACCACTCCCACGTAGCCGATGGGGATCAGCGTCTTCTGCCGGAATTCGATCGTGGCGAACCAGCGGTTGACGAAGAACGTGCCGTCGGTCAGGACCTGCAGCTGCTTGCCGCGCCGACCGCCCAAAGCCAGGAAGGCCTCGGGGTCCTGAAAATAGTTGTGGCCCGATTGG
Organism: uncultured Planctomycetaceae bacterium; assembly: GCA_964389915.1. Lineage (GTDB taxonomy): Bacteria > Planctomycetota > SZUA-567 > SZUA-567 > SZUA-567 > CAYMGG01. Next base: position 12,362 of record CAYMGG010000120.1, on the reverse strand, counting down.
CCCGCCGTAGCCTTCACTTCCGGGGCGATAATCTCGCCGGAGTCCAGAGGCGAACCGTCGTGGACGGTGACGATGCCGATCGTGTCCTGGTCCATCAGGTGCATCTGCTCGCCGGCTTCGATCTCGGCGGAATCCTCCGGCCGGTCGGCGCCTCCGCCGACGACCACCGGATCGAAGCCGCGGATCGAGGCCAGCTGCGCCTGCCAGTCGTGATACTTCCGGGCATCGCGCTCCGGGATGGGGCCGCAGAAGACGGAGGTCTCGGTGATCACCACGAACTGCGCCAGGTTGATCGCATAGACGCCCTCTCGCAGGATGTCGCGCTGCCGGCCGCGCTGCCCGCCGCCGGTGAGAAAGGCGCGGGCGTTCTGATAGTTGTTGCACTCCGTCACGCGCCCCAGCGTCTGCATCGGCTTCAAGGCCGCGCCGTCCCGGGAGTAGACATAGCCGATCTTGCTCTCGGCGATCATGACCAGCGGCTCCTTGTGGACCCGGTACTGCCAGGGGAAGTAGAACCAGTGCAGACCGCCGCGGAGGATCTCGGCCTGGAAGCCGGCCTCGCCCTGAAGAGCGATGATCCGCCCCTCAGTGAGGCTGCCCTGGCTGGCCCACCATTTTTCCACGATGCCCACCTTGTTGTGCGGAATGTAGCGCAATCCGACCAACCACGCCGCGAACAACAATCCCGCCACCACCCCGAGTCCGAGCTTCAACACCCACAACATGATTACCATCTGCCTCTCCTTTCGTCAGAGGGACTCCCTGCCGATCAACATCAGACTTGAAAGCAACGCCGGAGGAACCGCCATGAAGAGATACGAGTCGCTGATCCAGCGGAACTGCTCCCCCAGCACCCAGGCGCCGGCCATGGCCAACCCGCCGGCGCACAGCCCAACAATCACCGGTAAGCCGCACAACGACGCCCAGCTCCAATCCAGACCGGCCGGCCAATCGGAGCGATCGATCCCGAATGTGCGGCCTCGGCCCATGGACTGCTCCTCATTGTCGGCCACCCCTTTGGCGGCCACCGAGAGCTAATAAACAAAGCGCATTCCAGAGCACGAATTACCACATCACTCAGGCAGCAAAGGAGATAGGCATTACCACCCCCAAACCGCAATATGAGACTTTCCACCACATATAGTGAAAATCATCATATCTCCCTTGCGCCCGGCCCGGCGGGATCTAGAATGCCAACTAAAGCCCGTAGCCGGAGCCAAAAACCAAATGACCAAACGCATCCTGCTGCTCGACACGCCCGGGCGTGAACTGCGCCCCCTGACGCAGGCCTTCCGCCAGGCTGCCGGCGAGGCGGCCAGGGTGGAGACCGTGAGCTCCGGCCGGGAGCTGATTTCGATCCTCGATTCCGGCTCGGCGTGCGAACTGATCGTGCTGGATTATGTGTTGGGCGATGGGGAACGTTCCGGCGCGGAAGTGCTACAGGAAATCCGCCGGCTGGATCCGACCGTGCCGGTGGTGGCCGTGGCCGAGCGCGGGGATGTGGCCTTGGCGGGCAAGGCCATTTCCGCCGGGGCCAACGATTTTCTGGTCCGGGGCGGGCGTCTCAAGCAGCGTATCCATACGCTGCTGGACAAGGTGCGCAAGCTACTGGAGGTCATGGAGCAGAACCGGGTCCTGGGCGAGCAGAACATGCTGCTGCGCGAAGCCCACCGCTCCCGCTACCGGATCGTGGGCGAATCCCCCCAGATCCAGGAGGTGATCCGGCGGATCGAGCGCGTGGCCCGGATCCCCCGGCCGGTCCTGATCACCGGTGAACGCGGCACGGGCAAGGAACTGGTCGCCCGGGCCATCCACGAGGCGGCGGGCGGCCAGAACCGGCCGTTCGTGGCGGTGAACTGCGCCGCCTTCACCGACGCCCTGCTGGAGAGCGAGCTCTTCGGCCACGAAAAAGGCGCTTTCACCGGAGCCGACAGCCTGGTGCACGGCAAGTTCGAGCAAGCGGCCGGCGGGACGCTCTTTCTCGACGAAATCGGCAACATGTCGCTGCCTTTTCAGCAGAAAATCCTGCGCGTGGTCGAATACGGCACCTTCAACCGGGTCGGCGGCCGCAGCGAACTCACCACCGACGCCCGCCTCATCACCGCGACCAATGCCCCGCTGGAACAAAAGATGGAAAGCGGCGTGTTCATGCGCGACCTGTACGACCGGATCAGCTTTGAAATCATCCGAGTGCCGCCGCTGCGGGAACGGGAAGGCGACGTCGAACTGCTGGCCCGGCACTTCCTGGAGGGCTTCATGCGCGAGATCCCCGTGCTCGCGGGCAAGCGACTCGCGCCATCGGCCATCTCGGCGCTACGGCGCTACAGCTTTCCCGGCAACATCCGGGAGCTGAAAAACATCATCGAACGCGCCGCGTACCGGGACGTGACCAACGAGATCACGCCCGAGGACATCGGCCTGCTGGCCGAACCGGGGGACGCGGGGCAAGTGCCGGGCCGGAATTTCCAAGAAAAGGTGGATAATTTCAGCCAAAGGCTGATCTTGTCCGCGCTGGAAAACGCCGGCGGCAATCAGGCCCAGGCCGCCCGCCTGCTTGGCCTGACCTATCATCAGTACCGCTACTACTATCAGAAATACCAGCCGGTGGTGGAGCTGACCAAAGGCCAATTGGGCTACTAGCCGCCCGATTTTACTACCTCGCAAACCCGTCGCCGTCAACTCACCTCACCTCATGATTTAACCCGGCGCGCCGCGGCGAGCTTGCGCTGCCAAGCGGCCTGGCGGAATTCGCGGGGGGACTGGCCGTAGGCCCGGCGAAAGACCGTGCTGAAGTAATTGCTGTCGCGAAAACCGCACATGAAGGCGACCGCGGTCACGCTCAATTCGGCATGGAACTCCAGATGCGCAGCCGCCACTTTCAGCCGCTGCTCGGTCAACAGTTGGGAGAAAGTCCGACCGCAGGCCTGCCGCAGGCGATAGGAGAGAAAGTTGGGCGTCACGCTCAGCGCCGCGGCCAAGTCGGTCACCATAAGGTTCTCCTGATAGTTGCGCTCGATGTATTGCCGGCAGAACTGGCGGTAGAATTCGGCTGGTTTGTGCTTGCCTAGCTGCGTGCCCTGCCCGATCCAGAGCTCCAGCGCCACCCGAATGAATTCGGCGATGAAGCGAGCGCTTTCTCGCAAGCGCGCCACCGCCGCCGGCGCCGGGGTCGATAGGCCCGGCCCGGCGTAGACCTGCCCGTTAACGGTCCGACTCCAAACCGGCGAAGCGAAGTGCCCCAGGTAAATCGTGGCCGCGAACTCCCCCCGCACCTGGACCGGCCAGACCAACTCCCGCACCCCGAACGGGCAGTTGCCCCAAACCGGCCGGCCGCGTTGGGCGACCGCCCGCGTACGGTTCTTGTTCTGAAAGCAGATCGTCCCCCCGTGCCGCTTGGCGAAGGCGCAGAATCCCCCGCGGTGGATGTGCTGCTCGGGAGTCAGCCGCAGGCTGTCGGCGGCATAGAAGCCGGGGTGGCGGGCGTCGATATTGATGATCGCGCCGGTTTCCCGTTCGGCTTGCAGCAGCACCTCGTCCAGGGTCATGCAATTCGCCTTTTTCGTAGATTTTTAAAGATTTGACTCAAGGCTATTCGCTTTTTTATGGGGTATTCATGAATTAAAACTACTAAGTTTTCGTTGAAATATCAAGAGCCAGCCAAACCAAGGAGAAGCGAATGTCCACGCTCAGCGCCCCCCGCCCCGCCGCCCCTGTGCAGTGGAAGTGCCAGAGCGGCGTCTACCCGCACCTGGCCGTCTTCAATCAGAGCGAAGGCGGCGAATGCGGCGTCGGCGCCGTCGTGCCCTGGGCCGGGAAACTCTGGTATCTAACCTACTGCCCGCACGCCCCCGGCGGCAGCGAGGATAAGCTCTATGCCCTCGATCCGGACCTGGCCCCCGAGATCCGGCCCGAAAGCGTGGGCGGCACCCCGGCCAATCGGATGATCCACGAGGAATCCGGCCAACTGATCATCGGCCCGTACCTGATCGACCAAAAGGGCACGATCCGGACCATTCCGCCGGCCGCCATGCCCGGTCGGCTGACCGGCGTCTGCCGCCACCTCACCGACCCGGCCAATCTGATCTACGTCTACGACATGGAAGGGGCGTTCTACGAGGTGAACGTGAATACTCTGGCGGTCAAACGCTTGTTCGAAAAGCCGGTCCAGGGTTGGCACGGCAAGGGACTGTATCAGGGCCAGGGGCGGGTCGTCCTCTCCAACAACGGCGAGTGGCACGTCGGCAATCTGCCCGACTCGGTCTATCAGGTGCCGGACGAGCCGGAAGGCCCGGACCGGGCCGGCTGTCTGGCCGAATGGGACGGCCGGACCTGGCGGCTGGTCGAGCGCCGCCAGCATACCGAGGTGACCGGGCCGGGCGGGATCCGCGGCAATCATAACCAGACCGATCCGCTCTGGGCGATCGGCTGGGACCGGCGTTCCTGCCTGCTCAAAGTACTTGACGGCGGCGTCTGGCACCGGTTTCGCCTGCCCAAGGCCAACTACACCTACGACGGGGCCCACGGCTGGCACACCGAATGGCCGCGCATCCGCGAGATCGCCGACGGCTTCCGGCTGTTGGACCTGCACGGCATGTTCTACCGCTTCCCCGGCACCTTCTCGGCCGCCAACACCGCAGGCATCCGCCCTCTCTCCTCGCACCACCAGATGGTGGTGGACTTCTGCGAATGGCAGGGCCGGACGGTCCTGGCCTGCAACCATTCGTCGCACTTCGACAATCCGCTCCTGGGACGCTGCCAATCCAACCTATGGTTTTTGGAAAAAGGCGCGCTGGACGGTTTCGGCCCGCGTTCCGGTTGGGGCGGCCCCTGGCTCAAGGACGATCTGGCCGCCGGCGCGGTTTCCGATCCATTCCTGGTCGGCGGCTTCGACCGGATCGCCCTGCACCTGGACCAGCAGGGCGACCAGTCCGCCGACTTCGCCCTCGAATTGGACATCCAAGGCGACGGCCGCTGGACGCGCCAGGCCACGCTCAGCGTGCCGGCCGGCGGCTACGCGCACCAGATCTTCCCCGCCGGGCTGGCCGCCGAATGGGTCCGCCTGGTCGCGCTCCAGCCGGCCAGCGGCGTGACGGCCTATTTCCACCTGAGCGAAAATCCGGCCGCCCGCCCCTCTCTCCAGGCCAGCCAAACCGAAATTTTCCGGGCCCTGCCGGCGGCGGACGCAAGCGGCGCGCTGGTCGGCGGCATCATCCGCCCCCTGGGCGGCAAGTATCCGCAGGAAGAGACGCGGCTGCACTATCTCGCCCGCCTGGCGGACGGCCAGGGCGGGGTGAAGGAACAGAGCTATGTGGTCGATGCGGACCTAACCCTCCAACAGAATAACGACGCCGCGCTGGTCCGGCATTTCAAAGAAACCCTGCAAGGCGAGGTGAAAGGCCCGGACTTCGGCGCGGACTCGGCTTCGGTCTGGATCGAAGAGGCCGGCCAGCGGCTGCGCCTGCCCCGGGGCGACGCGGCCTTCGACCGCGAATCGCCGGTCGGCTGGCCGCGCGGCAAACGCGAAGTCATCACCGAACGGAGTCTGTGGAACGTGCACGGCAGCTTTTACGAGATTCCGCGCGAGAATTCCTTCGGCGCCCGGCACCTGCGCCCGGTCTGCACTCACAACCGGCTGATTCTGGACTACTGCACCTGGCGCGGCCTGCTGGTGCTGGCCGGCGCTCGGCCCGGCGCCGCATCCGACGGCCACTTCGTGCGCGCGCAAGACAGCGCGGCCGGACTCTGGTTCGGGGCGGTCGACGATCTCTGGAAGCTGGGCAAGCCGGTAGGACGCGGCGGCCCCTGGTTACAGACCCCGGTGCAGGCCGGCAAGGTCTCTGATCCGTATCTGATGACTGGTTATGACGAAAAAATCCTGCGGCTGTCGCACGCGGCCGGCAAGGCGGTCACCTTCACCGTCGAAGTCGACCCGACCGGCTACAACGCCTGGGTCATCTACGACCGGTTCACGGTCCAGCCGGGGCAGACGCTCGAATATCGCTTCCCGCAGGGCTACAGCGCGCACTGGCTGCGCCTGAGCGCCGCTGCGGCTTGCACCGCCACCGCCCAGTTGGAATATTGTTGAGCCGCCAAATGCTTGACCAGGGTCAATAACTCAAATCCATTCCGGGGGACCTTTTTTGCATAAAAGGTCCCCCGGACCCCGCTAAAAAATTCTCCTCCGGCTTCCCCCTCGCGCCCGTTTAGGGCTTAGTTCAGCGCCTCATAAGAAAGAAGCGATCGTCGCGCCGGACTCCCTCCCTCTCCGGGGGAGGGTCGGTAAAAAGGGGGCTGCCCCGAGGAGCGCGGGGGGCAACTCCCTCTCCCCAGCCCCCTCCCGCGGAGAGAGGGAGACACCGGTACGACCGCTAGCGTATATCCTCCTCGCATTTGCGAAGAGCTGGGTTCAGAAACCGGCCGGCCATGCCTGTGGCCGGCTTTTTTTTGGCCAATCCCGTCCCGACTCTTGACAAAGGATATTTATCTCGTAATATGTATACATATTCCTGGAGATTGAATCCACATGCAAAAGAACCATTTGGCCGCGGCCATCGAAAGAGAATTGCTGAATCTGGCCGACCCGGCCGACCAGAAGCTGACAGAAAACGAGCTGGTGGACAAGTTCGGGGTCAGCCGCACGCCGATCCGCGAAGCGCTCAATTTCCTCGAACTGCGCGGCCTGATCGAAAGGCGCAAAAACCGCGGCATCTCGCTGCGCCGCCCGGAACTGCGCGAAGTCGCCGAGATCTACGATCTGCGGGCGGTGCTGGAAGGTTTCGCCGGCCGACTGATCGCCGAAACGGCCACCGAAAAAGACCTCGACCGTCTGGCCAGATTGGCGGACCAACTGGACGCGGCCGAAGCCGCCGGGGATCGGACGGCGCTGCGCGCCGCCGACCGGGGCTTCCACGAATTGATCGTGAATCTGTCGGCGCATCAGCTGCTGGGCAAGGTGATGGCCGACTTCGCCGTGATCGAGCGCGCTTTCCTGATGTACCACAAATCCGCCCGGCGCTACTCGGCCGGGGAGACGCCCTACGGACATCAATTGATCGTCCAGGCCCTCCGGCAGCGCGACGCCGCCGAGAGCGAGCGCCTGCTGCGCGGCCACAGCCAGTGGGCCAAAGAGCGCCTGCTGGAGCAGGCCCTGGAGATCAAGCTCCGCCCGCTGGCCGAATAGTCAAAAACTCCGGCCCCGTCCGGGGCCGGCCAAATCTTTCGCAAAGGAATCAGGTCATGTCGCAAGTCGAGGGGCTTCCCGCCGAAGTCATCGATACGCAGGTCATCTGCCGCCAGGAGAACCGCTACATCGGCTGGCCTTCCATCTGCCGCAGCCGGAACGGCGAACTGCTGGCCGCCTTTTCCGGCGACCGCGAATCGCACATTTGTCCCTGGGGCAAAACCCAGATCGTGCGCAGCGCGAACCAAGGCCAAACCTGGAGCGCACCGGAGACGATCAACAACTTTCCGCTGGACGACCGCGACGCCGGCCTCATCGAGACGCCCGGCGGCGCCCTGCTGGTCAGCTGGTTCACCTCGCTGGCTTTCGAAAAGTGGTCCGACCTAAACTGGATTAAGGAAGAATCGACCCGACGCCTGCTCGCCGAGCAGTGGCGGCGGCATGCCGAAAAACTGGGGCCCGAGACCCGTCAGTACTGGCTCGGGAGCTGGGTCCGGCGCTCACCCGACGGCGGCCGGACCTGGGAGGCCCCGGTCCGGGTGCCGGGTTCGGCCCCGCATGGCCCCATCGGCCTGCGCGATGGCCGCCTGCTCTATCTTGGCAAGCACCTGTTCTACGGCCCGGAAGGCCACGGCGGCATTGTCAGCGCCTGTGAATCTTTGAACGACGGCCGCACCTGGGAGCCTCTGGGCACAGTGCCCCTTCCGACCGGCGAGTCGATCACGCATTATCACGAACCGCACGTGGTCGAGGCATCCGACGGCACACTGGTCTGCCAGATCCGCTACCAACCCCAAGATGTCGCCCAGCACTTTCTGCGGCAGAGCGAGAGCCGCGACGGCGGCCGGACCTGGACCACCGCCCATCCGACCCCGCTCTGGGGCTATCCTCCACATCTGGTGGCCCTGGCCGACGGCCGGTTGCTGACCGTCTACGGCGTGCGCCGCGAGCCCTTCGGCCAATACGCCAGCCTGAGCGTCGATAACGGCCGGACGTGGGGTACGCCTCTGCGGCTGACTTGCGCCCCCAACGGAGATCACGGTTACCCGGCCTCGATCCAACTGCCGGACGGCACGATCCTGACGGTTTATTACGAGATCGACCGCCCCGGGGAAAAGCCCTGTCTGAAAGCCGTGCACTGGCGCTTGCCGGCGAAATGAATCCGTTCCCGCCCCGTTCGCGCGCGGGGCGGCGGGAAGACCTTATTTGACCGTCCAAACTATAGCCGCCGGCCCCGTCTGGCCTCGGCGAATGGAGACTCTGCCATGTTCAAAGGCGTCTATGCCGCTTTGCTGACCCCCTTCGATGAAGCAGGCGAGGTTTGCCCGCGGCGGCTGCGGGCCCATGTCCGCTTTCTGATCGACCGGGGCATCAACGGCCTCTATGTTACCGGCAACTCCGGTCTCTGGTCGTTCCTCTCGGTCGAGGAACGCGAAACTATCTTTAAAACCGTCAAAGCGGAAGCCGACGGGCGGACCGAACTGATCGCCCACGTGGCGGCCTTCACCACCCGCGACGCGGTCCGCCTGGCCCGGGCCGCCGCGGACCTGGGTTATGACGCGGTCTCCTCTTTGCCGCCCGTCTATTGGCCGCACGGCGCGGACGAGATTTACGCCTATTACCGCACGCTCAGCGAGGCCACCCCCCTGCCCCTGTTCATCTATTACATTCCCAAATTGACCGGGCAGAGCCTGCCCTTGGAGCTGATGCGGCGCCTGGCCGACCTGCCGAACATCCGGGGGCTGAAGTTCACTGACCCCAATTTCGCTCTGCTGCGCCGGATTCTCGATCAGAGCGGCGGCCGCTGGCTGGCCTTCTCCGGCCCCGACGACCTCTGCCTCCCCGGACTGACCATGGGCGCCGTCGGCGCCATCGGCACGACCATGAGCCTCTGCCCCGAACTCTACCTGGAAATCTATCGCCACTATCAGGCCGGCGAATTCTCCGTCGCCGAGCGGTTGCAGCAACGCTCGGTGGCTTTGGTCGAGTTGTTGCAGAAATACTCGCTCATTCCGGCCATGCAAACGCTGCTGCGGCTGCGCGGGCTGGAGCCTGGCTTCTGCCGCGAGCCGCTCCTCGCCCGCCTGCCGGCCGAGGCGGAAACCGCCCTGCTGGCCCAGGCCGAAGAAATCCTGGCCGAATACATAGGCCTGGAGGCCGTAACTCGGTCTTGAGTGAGGGCATGCCATGTTTGGTGATTCAAGGGGAAGGCTCAGCGCTCCCCTGATAGGAAACTTTCTGGCTGGCCGCTGGGAAATCGCCATGCTCCTAGCCGGATTCTTCGGCTGCACTTGCATCGGCCGGCAAGTTGCCGCCGAATGGTATTCCCCGCTGCCATCTTCCCTCTCGCCCGGTTATGTCCTTGGCTTTCTAGCGATTTATATCTTCGCCGTTTTTTACGGGATACGATTCCGCAGGCTTGGAATTTGGGCGAGTAATTTGCTGGCGGCGATACTGCAATCCGTGCTGGCCTTCATAATTTGGATGAAATGAGAGGATCTGCCATGACGCAGGCGATTAAAATCGACTCTCACCTTGAGCCGTTGTTCGACGATTGTTTGATTGAAGAGACCAAAAATTGCGCCTTACGCTTGCACTCTCCGCAGCCTCAACCCATGACCGCCAGTCCGATCCGCGGTTCATACATGACCCTCATCCGAGACGGAGGATTATATCGCGCCTACTTCCGCGCCTATTTGCCTGGCTTCGAGGGTCCCATTTATGATGGGAATCCGGGGGAAATAACCTGTTGCGCGGAAAGCTATGACGGGATCGAATGGCATGTCCCGCAACCGCCCCAGGAGACCGGAAGCTCCCCGGTCATCTATGGCCAGGCAATGCTTTATGCTCCCGGCGGAGTCTCTCACAACTTCACGCCGTTTCTTGACACTAAGCCTGGCATCGACCCCGCGGAAAAATATAAAGCCCTTGGCGGAATGCATCCCAATACGGCCAATCCCGAACAAATAGAGCTAAAATATAATCAAGGGCTATATTTTCTGGCCAGCGCCGACGGACTTAAATGGCGTTTCGTCCAGCCGGAACCGTTAATCAGCCCCCCCGACAAAAGCGCCAGCATTTATGCCTTTGATTCGCAAAATATCGCCTTCTGGTCGGAGGCGGAAAATTGCTATGTTTGCTATTACCGAACCTGGAGCACGCCGCACGGAACGCTACGGACCATCTCCCGCTCCACTTCTCCTGATTTTCGCAGCTGGTCCGCCCCGCAATGCCTAGCGCCAAACCTGCCGGGCGAGCATCTCTACACCAGCTGCATCCAGCCTTATTTTCGCGCCCCCCAGGTTTACATAGCCCTGCCGACCCGGTTTATGGAACACCTTGGCTGCTCAACGGAAGTAGTCTTCATGACCTCGCGGGCGGGTGCGCCTTTCCTCAGACCGTTCCGGGAAGCTTTTATCCGACCAGGACTGGACCCCCACCGTTGGGGCAACCGGGCAAACTATGCCGCGCTCAACGTAATCCCCACCGGCCCAACCGAAATGTCTATTTACCACACACACAGCGGGCAGCGTTATACCTTGCGTACGGACGGTTTCGCCTCGCTTCACGCCGGCCATGGCGGTGGTACCATGTTGACCAAGCCGCTGGTCTTTACCGGCGAACGCTTGATTCTCAATGCCAGCACCGCTGCCTCGGGCCGCATCAGGGCCGAGTTAAGAACTCTGGATGGGAGTGTGCCTGAAGGGTTCAGCCTCGATGACTGCGTTCCTCTGACCGGAGACGCACTTGACCTAACAGTAAAATGGAAAAGCAACCGCAACTTGGCGTCCTTCGCCGAGCGCCCCGTCAGGCTCTTCATAGAATTGTTTGACAGCGACATATATGCCCTGCAATTTTGTATGATTTAGATCATGCCAACGAATAGTGCGCTTTTTCGACAACCGGCAAAATTGGCGACATATCCCTGAAGTCGTGGCGGTATAAACCTTGGCCTTCCGCCTCCGCACGACATTGTCTGAGCAAATGCCTAATTCTGGCTGAACCAAAAACATGGCGGATGCAAAAAAATGCGCCGGCTTTTTGTGGATTTCTAAAATCTATCTTCCACCGTGTAATTCTCTTCGCCGTTAATCCGGTTTATAGAATAACCCCACATTATCCGGCCAAGCGCTCACCTGGCCGGATATGGCAGGCAGGTGAATTTTACACAAATTCCATCCCTTGCATCGCCGCCTTCATACACCACACGAATAATTAACTTGCATTTACTGGGTTTTCAGTATAAATGGGCGTTCGGTCAGCCCGGACCAAATGCACCAGGGTGGGGTGGGCAAAAGCAACCAAGGATATCGCGGGCAAAAAAAAACAACTACATGTCGACCGCCCTGGAAATGCCGGTGCCGAGCGCCGGTTTCCACTGTGCTTGCCTCTATGCAACCGAGGCCGAGCACGAAGCTTATATCACTCCCTATCTGCGGCAGGGGCTGGAATCCAACGACCGGGTGGTCTATCTGACCGCTGCCCACCCGGCCGAGCGAATCCTGGCCTATCTGCGCCACGTCGGCTGCGATCCAACGCCGTATTTGGACCGCGGGCAGTTGGTCCTGCTTTCCGCGGCCGCGTTTGGGGCAGGCGGCGACGCCACCGCGGCCTTCCTGGAATTCGTGCGCCAGACCCGAGAGGAAACCCGGGCGGCCGGCCGGTCGGCGCTACGGCTGACCAGCGAGATGACCTGGCTGCTGCCGGGGGCCGCCTCTCCCGCGCAGCTGAGTCGGCTCGAGGCCGACCTGGACCGGTTGCTCTCCGCCCAGCCATTCCCCTGCCTCTGCCAATACGATCTGACGCGGTTTTCCCCGGGAATGATCCAGGCCGCCCTCGACCATCACCCCCAGGTGCTGCTCGACGGACGATATAGCGACAATCCGTTCTACCTCGAATCCGCTCCGCCGCCCGGCGAACGGGAGCAGGCCGAACTGGCCGGGCGGCTGCGCGCCCTGCGCCGGCACCAGCAGGCCGAAGCCGAATTGCGCACGGCGGCGGCCCACCAGCGGGCCTTCCTGGAAACCGTCCCCTTGCCCGTCTTCGCCAAGGACGCGCAGGGCCGCTACACCCGCATCAATCAGGCCTTCCGTGAATTCTATGGCCAGACCGAAGCGGAATTGATCGGCAAGAGCGTCTTCGACATCGCTCCGCCGGAACAGGCCGCCCTCTATCATGCCAA
>CAYMGG010000119.1:0-15767 GCA_964389915.1 uncultured Planctomycetaceae bacterium | reverse complement strand
GGTAGCTCTCCCCCTTTCCAGGCGGCGCATAGCGCACGGCCGTCGTGGTCACCTGATTGAGCGGCGTGGGCCCGGCCGGGCGCCAGGTGTCGGTGATGGTGTGATAGGCCCAAGCCTCGCGGGGAAAGCCGGGATGCTCCGGCGCTTTCAGCCGCCCCTCGGCCAGGGCCCGCATCAGGCTGCCGTCGGCCCAGCTCAGCGTGAGAATGTGACTCTGGCCGGCCGGCACCGCGGTTCCGGCCATCAGGCAGCGCGGCAGCGGGCGCTTGGCCACCCAGCGGCCGGTGACCGTTTCATAGGCGTAGATGTCGGTCAGGAAAACGGGCAGGTCGGCCGGCGCGCCCGGAACCGGCTTCTCGGCTCGGCAGCGGCCGGAGATCAGATACAAGCAGGTCTGGCGGCCGTCGTGCTGGGGCACCAGCACGTTGAAGGCTCGAGCCGGGCCGTCCCATGGCGGCAACTGCTGCCAGCCGGCCGCGGGGCGGTCCAGATCGTAGCGCCAGAAATTGCGCAGCGCGTCTTTCAAGTCGCCGGTGCTGGTGCCGCCGGCCACGTAAATGCAGCTGCCCCAGACGCAGGCCGCGCCATTGGCGCAGGGGCTGGGCAGGGGCGGAATCTCCCCCGATGCCACCTCCACCTCATCTCCCGTCAATCGGAGGCTGAAGCTCTGGGCCAGGGTTTCCCGTTCGTTGTTTCCTCCCAGGCAGATTAGCGTTCTCGGATCGCGGGGCGAGACCACGGCCAGACCATAAGCCGCCCTGTAAGGTAAGGTCTGGCGGCAGGTGTGCCATTTGTCCCGGGCCGGATCGTACAGATAGATGCGGTTCTGGTATTCCTTCTGCGACTCCCAGAGCGGCTCGGGAAAATTTGCGCCCCCGGCCACGACCAGCCGCTCCGCGCCGACCTCGCCCGGCGCGGAGAGCAGGCCGATATAGGCTCCGGCCACCCCGCGCGCCTCGGGCAACGCGGCGAGCTCACGCCATTGCAGCGGCTTATCCGCGCTCAGCCCCGAGCCCTGGCCGATCGTCCAGCTCAGCATGGCCACGATTAGCCAAAAAACTCGCACCAGTTTAGCGTTTTGATCCGTCATGGTCTTCCGCCCGTGCCATCAGAGGGTAAGGTCAACTCAAATTAACTCTGCCTGATTCCGGGGGATCTTTTTTACAAAAAAGATTCCCCGGGCCCCGCCAAAAAACTCTCACCAGGCCCCGCCTCATCAGCCGGGCAGATAGCCCAAAGCGAAAGGGTAAAAAAAAAGAACGACAGCCGATTCGGCACAAATCGCCTAGCAGGGCGGCAAGCGGCGCACGGCAGGTGCCGCCGCTGCCGGTCAAATCAATGGCTGCGGTCGAAGGAGTATTGCTCGCAATAGCGGACGCCCGCCAAAACTTCGCGATCCGTCACATGGCTGTCGCCGTGCAGCAGATTGTAGCGCGGGTACGGCCAGTGCCAGAGGCCGGTTCCCAGGCCGCCGTCGGGGAGTGAGGCGAAGGCGTCGGTCAGGGCCGCGTCCTCGGCCAGCACCACGAAGCGCGACGGGTAACGCACCTCGCTCATTCGGACCATTATGGTGCCGAGCATGTCCCGGCACATGCCGACGTCGAAAAAGACGTTAGCGTTGTACGAGCTGCCCTTGCTGTCGTAGACGCTGGCCGCGCCGCGGTCGTTGGGGCACTGGCAGACCCGGACCGGATCGTTGGCCCGGGTGGCGTCAAGGTACCGGTTCAGCGGGCGGCGGTCGGGAGTCAGGGGGCGGTCGACTCCGGCCTTGCCCAGACAGTTGAAGCGCGAGCCGTTTTTGGGGAAATACATTCCCTCCGAGTCGTTCAGATAATTTTCCACCGCAATGGCCAGCTGGCGCAGATTGTTCTTGCAGTAGGTCAGCCGGGCCATCTCCTGGGCGCGGGACAGGGCCGGCAGCAGCAGTGCGGCCAGCACGCTGATGATGGTGATCACCACCAGCAGTTCGACCAGGGTGAATTTCCGACCCCAGGCCGGAAGGCGGGATTTGCGGGCGTGGCGCATGGCATCGATCCTTCCCTGATTTAGGCCTCGCGATGAAATAAGCATCGCACCGTGATTCGGCGTCGAGTCTTCCGAACGCGCATTTAGTGCCGAAATGCGCCGCCTGGGGAGCCTCTCCTTGGCTGACAGCGCTACTTATTTCGCCGCGAGCCCTTGCCGGTCGGCCGAAGCCAGGCGGGCGTCCAACTCGTCCAGTTTAAACCGCACGCTGACCACGGAGTTCTTCTCCGGGCCGGCGGCGTATTTGATATAGGTGGTGGCCACGAACGTCCCGTCGGGCAGCAGCTCCAGCCCCGGATAACCGCAGTCGCCCCCGGCATGGCTGTGCAGCAACTTGACCCGGTATTGGCCGTTGGTGCCGTTTAACACATCGTCGCAGGTTCCCACCCAGAGCAGGAAGTGGCCGCGGGTCGGACTGTCGGGCGCCTGGTCGCGGAAGGCCACCACCAGCCGGCCGTCGGGTGCGTAGCGCGCGGCGTGCCGGTCGCCGGTCAGGGCCCAGGCGGTGTATTCCGGGGCCGACCAGGTTTCCCCCTCGTCCTCCGAATGGATCAAGAGGCTGGTGGCGGTGTGGCAGTTCTCGCGCAGCAACGCGACCAGCTTGCCGCCGTCGGGGGAGCGAAAGACGCAGGGTTCGCAGGGATTGAGCCCCTCGGCCGCGCAGATCATCCGCGGCGCCGTCCAGTTGAGGCCGCCGTCGGCCGAGATCGTCTGCCAGATTTCCAGCGGCGGCCGGTCGTGGTCGGCCTGGCCGCGATGGTACAGCCCCAGATAGCGACCGTCCTTCAGCCGCACGATGCTGGAGAAGGCCATCACGCAGGGCAGGCCCAGGCTGCGGATCGGGCTCCAGGTCTGCCCTTCGTCCTCGCTGTAGGTCAGGGTCATGGCCGGCCGGGCGGCGTAGACGATCAGGCGCGAGCGGCCCTGCGGATCGGTCAGCCGGTAGATGCTGGGGCAGTTCTGGGACGTGCTCCAGTCGGCGGGGCTGGGCAGCTGCCGCCAGGTCCGGCCGCCGTCCTCGCTCTTGGCCAGAGGACCGCAGGTGCCGCCGTGGCCGATGGTCCAGACCGCGTAGATCGTCCGCCCGTCGGGCAGCAGCACGGTGGTCGGGTGCCCCTGATAGGTTTCCGCCGTGCCGGCGGCGACGATCGAATGGCGCGCGGTCTCGGCCGAAATGTCGAGCAAGGGGTAGTTTTGCGGCTTCTGCCAACGGGGATTCACGCTGAATTTCTCCTTTAGGAAGTTGCCTTGGATCGAAAAATCGTAAAGCTCGATCGTGCCCCGCAGCGGTCGGAACCCGACCGGCCCGACCGCCCCGGCGCTGACTTTCGCGCTAAGCAGCGGGGCGCCGTCGACCGTGGCGGTGAGCAGTTCGCCGATGCGCTTGACCTCGAGCGTGAAGATCTTCCCCTCGGCGGGCGCGGCGGTTCCGAGCAGGAGCGATTTCGGGGCGAACAATCGGCCTTCGGCAAATGGCCGGCTATCCTTGCCGCCGGAGAAGCCCAGGTGGTTGGTCCGGCCCAGCTGGAGTGACGCGGCGCTGCCCTTCAGATTGCGGATGGCCAGCCGTGCTGAAAGGCTGAAATCGCCCGGCCCCAGCTGCGCCTCGCTGAATAGCTGATCGGTACCGGTAAGAAAGCCGGTTTTTTCGCTCCAAGAATTGCCCAAGTAAATGACTTCGCCCGCCTTGCCGGCCTGCACCAGTTGGCGGCTGGCAGGTATTTCAGCGGCGGTTCCGGCGGCGGGAAGCAGCGGCGCAAGCATACCCAGAATCCAAAGCAGGCGAGTCATTTTTCGGGTCTCCAGGGCTAGGGTTCATGGCGCGGGTGAAGCCGGAAGGCTCAACGTCAATGTTCAATTCCGAAAAATGCGGGGCCAGATGGCGGCGCATGACGGCGCGATACTCTTCAGGGCCGCCGGCGGCGAGGACGTTTAGAATGTCGCGGTGATTGGCGGTTGTCTGCCCCGGTTCGAAGCGACGGGGATTGAAATTCTTCCGCCGATTCTGCCGGAAGAACTCCTGCACCAGGCCCTGGAGCAGATTCAACACTTGGTTGTGCGTGGCCTGATAAATGGCGCAGTGGAATTCGATGTCGGTCTGCAGCGCTACCTGTAGATCGTCCGGTGCCGTCTCCTCGCGCCGAACGATCGCTTCGAGTGTGGCCTGCAGCTCGGGCGTGCGGCGGGAGTAGAGAAGCTCAGCCAAACCCAACTCGATGACCAGGCGCAGTTCAAACAGGTTGTCGGCGTCCTGCGCCAGCATGAATTGCGGGTCGATCATTTTGGATAGCACCCGATCAAGTCGGCTCTGCCCCACCACCATGCCGCGCTGTCTGCGGGACTCTATCATACCCATCATGCGTAGCCGGCTGAGGGCCTCGCGAATGATATTGCGGCTGACCCGAAGCTGCCGGGCTAATTCAATTTCTTTAGGTAAATGCTCGCCCGGTTTAAGGTTAAGCTGGCGGATATGGTCGAGCAACTGCTGCTCGACCATATCCGCCAGGGTTAGGCTTTGAAGCGGCTGAAGCTCCATGACACCTCCAGTTCATATGCACTATATGTTCTACATATACACCGGGGATTACGCTTTGTCAAGTCTGCCTGGGGGTAAATAGTCTAGCAGGTCGATACCGGATTCGAAAAAGCCAAAATATCGATCCGCCGTGAGCCCTAGCGGCTCAGATGGGAAGGGTTTAAAAAAGCGCTAACGTGTACGAAAGATATGGTTACCGCCAGCTAATGCCCTTGACTTGCCTGGACGATTAATAGTCTCCTTTTAGCGCGCAGCCGCTTGACAGACACTTTTTATGCGTTATAGTGAAGCATCAGAGAAATGTTCTCGTTGTTTCACTCCGGGGGGAGGCAATCAGCTTTGCGCACTCACCAAAACGCAAAACCTGTTCCTGGAAATAGGTTTACCACAGTGAAACTAATTTACTTTCAAGCGATTATCTGTGTTTTAGCTGTGGCCGCAGGCAGGCCGATAAATGCGGCAGGGGTGGAATTTGCGGATAAAGTCACAATAAAAAATGAATGGGTGGTTGCCGCCGTCTCGCCGTCGATTGGCCGAATCGTAGAGTTTGCCCGGCGGGGCGGGGCAAACGTTTTGAAGCTGAATTCGGCCGAGGGCCTGGCCGAGGCGAAGGATGGCTATAAAAATTACGGGGGGGATCGGGTCGCCAACTCTCAACAATATGATTGGTTCTACAGTCTGCATCATCCCACTCTGATTCCCGACGAATCCGTCGACGGCCGGCCTTGGCGGCTCAGCGAAGTCTCGAGCACCAAGGTGGTCATACAAAGCGAAGTGAGTCGCTATTTGGGCACCCGGATGACCCGCACCGTCGAGTTGCTGCCCGGAGCGCCGGCGCTGAAAAACACCCTGCGGTTGGAGCAGGTCGAGCCGACGGTCTTTCCTTCCCTGATCTGGACCATCACCCTGGTCGAGCCGCCCGACTTCACCCTGCTCGACAGCCAGCACCGCTACGCCGACGGAAGCTGGTGGAGCGATCTGCACATCAATTCCCGTCAGAGCTCCTCCTGTCTGGACGCGGTCACCCTCTGCGGCGAGCGGGCGGTCAAATTCCAACCGCGCAACCTCGACCCCAAGCCCAAAATGGGCACGCTCGGCCAGTGGTTGGCGGCGGTTTATCCCCATTACCTCTTCGTGCAGCAATCCGCCCGGGATCCGCAGGGCTGCTACCCGGACGGCGCTTCGCTGGAGGTCTTCGCCATGGCCGGCCTACAGGAGTTGGAGACGCTCGGTCCCCAGGCCCATCTGCGCCCGGGGGAGTGTCTGCAACATACGGTGATCTGGCGCTTGCTGCCGCGCCCGGAGAGGCCTGAAACCGACCTGGTCACATATGTCAGAAAGGAGTTGGAAAAGTGAACGTCTGGAAGGAACCGGCCCAGGAACTGCCGATTCTGGCCGAGGCGGAGGTGGTCGTCTGCGGCGGCGGGCCGGCCGGCTGTGCGGCGGCGCTGGCCGCGGCCCGGGCCGGCGCCGACACCCTGCTGATCGAGCGCGAAGGGCACTTGGGCGGCGCCACGGTCAATCAGTTGGTGCTGGTGATTCTGAGCAAGAACGGCGTCGATTTCCAGGGGGTCTGGCACGAGTGGTACGCGGAATTGAAGCGGCTCGGCGGAGTGCGCGACGTGCGGCGCGACCATGACGGGATCAAGGGGGCCGTCGATCCGGAGCTGGTCAAGTACGCCTGGGACAACCTGCTGACCCAGGCCGGAGTCAGACTGCTGCACCGCGCCTGGTGCGCGGGGGCGATGGCCGAGGGCGACCAGGTGCAGGGCGTCGTCGTCGAGACCTGCGCCGGCCGGCGGGCCGTGCGCGCCGGCCGGGTGATCGACGCCACCGGCGACGGGGCGGTGGCGGCCGCCGCCGGGGTGCCCTTCGAGCAGGGGGCCAAAGGCGAGAAGTACGCCATGGCCCTGACCAAGGTGTTCCGGCTGGGCCGGGTCCGGTGGCCGGAGAACTGGCCCGACGAGGCGGGTTTTGCCCGCCTGCGCGCGGCCTGGGAGCAGGCGGTCGCCTCCGGCGAACTGACCCACCCGGTCGCCACGACCAGCGAGCGCCTCGTCAACTACCTCAAATACCGCTGCTGGGAGCTGCCCGCGGACCGGGGCGAGTTGATGAGCGTGATGTGCCGGGTGTTGAAGACCGATCCACTCGATCCGTTCGCGCTGAGTGCGGCCGAACGGGAGGGCCGGGAGCAGGCCCGGCAATGCGCCGAATTCTACCGGCGCCACATGCCCGGCTTCGAGGAGTCCTATCTGCTGGACACCGCCGCCCATATCGGGATACGCTCCTCCCGGCGGCTGCGGGGCGTCTGGCAGCTTGGCGACGACGAGGTGCTGAACTTCCGCCATCACCCGCACTCCATCGCCCGTGGCTCATGGGACATCGACGTCTGGCCGGCCGACAGCTACCAGGCCCCGGCCGTGGACGTGACCAGCCCCGAGGCGCGCCGGCGGGCCGAGGCCCTGCGGGGCGGGGCCGATTACGACCGCCGTTACGGCGGCCTGCTGCCGGAGCGGCTCGAGAACCTGCTGTTTGCCGGGCGCTGTGTTTCCGCCTCGCACCTAGGGGAATCCTCGCTGCGGATCCAGCAGACCTGCCAGGCCCTGGGCGAGGCGGCCGGTCTGGCCGCCGCCTGGAGCGTGAAACGGAAAGTCCCGCTTCGCGCCCTGGACGAAGCCGAACTGGCCGCGCAACTGGCCGCCAATCGGGCGCGGGTTGCGCCCGCCCCGGAAATTCTTTCTGTCCTTACCCGCTAAAGCCCGGAACAGGAGCCCCTGATGAGATCCCGAATGTTGACGATTCCGATCGCCCTGGCAGGAATGCTGGCCACGCCCGCAAGCTTCGCTCCGGCGGCCGAAGCCGCCGCGACGGCGGCCGAGCTGTCCTGGTGGCATGGCGGTCTGAGCCGGGTGGAGTTGAAGGCGCAGGAGTCGCCCGCGCCGGCGCCGGCCGACTTGCAGCCCTTCGCCGTCCGGGCGAACCTGGACCTTTCCGCCGCCGACAGTTATGCCGAACAGGATACCGAGGTGCCGACGCCGCTCCAGGCGGTGACCGGGGCGTTGACCGTCCGGGAGGGGGTCTATGGCTTTCGCGTGACCGGGGAGGCGGAGACGGTCGAGTACCGTTTCCAGCCGGAAAAGGGGTTTCCGGAGGGGCTGTCGATCCTGGTCAACGACCGTCCGCTGGGGCCGGCCGAGCCGCTGTTGAGCGCGGCATTCACCTATGAAAAAGGCCCGGGTAAAAGCGTCGAGCAGCAGGCGGGCGACGAGACGGTCAGCCTGGCCAAGCTGGGCGAGTTTGTCGCCCCGCCCTTTAATCACGAAAAATTCCGCGCCAGTCTGGCGAGCGCCACGGCCGAGGGCCAGGCCGGCCGGTTCGTCTACCGGCAGACTTCGACGGCCGATTCGGCGCAGAGCTTCGAGCTACAGGTCCGGTTGAGCCTGGCCCGGGGGAGCCTGCTGGCGGAGGTTTCCTGCGCTACGCCCGTGCTTGCGCAGTATCTGCTCGATTGCCACGGGGGCGAGGCCATCTTCTACGAATATTACCCCGGGGAATATCCCCAGTACTATTCGGCCGCCGACGCGTTTCTAGGTCTGTTCCCGGTGTTGGCGGAAACCTCCGCCGGCCAGCTGCCGCGCAACGGCGGGATCTATCCGCCGCTGACGGACGGCTCCCGGCGGACGCTGCACGAGGTCTTCTGCCTGACGGCCTCGCGTCAGGCCGCCGCCCTGTTCCCCAACACGCCGTTTGCGGCTTCGCCCTTCCGGCAGGATCTGCTCAACCGGGTGGCGGTCGACATCTGGGAGGGGCGGGGCAGCTTCGCCGGTCACCTGGAATGGTTGAAGCGGCTGAAGCTGTACGGGCTCGATTCGCTGCTGGTCATGGTCCACAACTGGCAGAACAAGGGGTTTGATCGCAGCAATCCCAACATGCTGCCCGCCAACTCCGGCATGGGGGGGGACCAGGCGCTGGCCGAACTGTCGCGGGGGGCGCAGGCCCTGGGACATCGCTTCAACATTCACGAGAACTACTACGACATCACCCCGGGCAACGAGGATTATCGCGAAAGCTTCCTGGCCCGCAATCCGGACGGCAGCTTCATCCCCCGGGCCGGCGGCAGCCACCAGTTCGTCAAGCCCATCCGCCACATGGAATATGTCCGGAAGTTTTCCGCCGAGGCCCAGGCCCGCTACGGCTGCAACAGCAGCTTCCACGACGTGATGCCCCACTCCAACAAGGTCGACTACGAGGCGAGCGATCCGGAGGCCGGCTATCTGCGGGACGTGATCCGGCATGAGTTGGAATATTTCACCTACGTCCGCCAGCTGTACCAGGGGCCGGTGACGACGGAGATGATCGACAATCGCTTCTGCGGCGCCTGGGACTCCGGCGGCAACGCCTACATGGACAACCAGCGCAACCGCAAGCCGCTCTCGGCCTTCGAATGGCTGAAGATGCGGCCCAAGACCCAGAATTACGGGGTGGGCTACTATGAGCGCTGGACTCCCTGGGGGCATCGGCCGGGCTGGGAGCGGCAGATGCTCACCTGCCGGGGCTTCGACCGCTACCGGGCCATGGAGCTGGCCTTCGGCCGGATCGGTTTCATCGGCCGGCAGCTGAACAACATGGAACACGAAACCGCCGCGGTTCGCGAATACTATCTGATGCGGACCGTGCAGCAGGTCGTCGGCCAGAGCCCGGTGAAGACCCTGGCCTATCACGTTTCCCGGCCGGAGTGGACCGGCTGGATCGATGCCGCCGGCGCCGCGAAACTCGAGCAGTTCCAGCGGTTGCGGCTCACCTTCCAGAACGGCGCGGAATTGTGGGTCAACTATTTGCCTGACGCCTGGGATTTGCAGGGGTTGGTCCTGCCGGGGTGGGGCTTCGTCTGTCGCGGGGCCAACGGCTTTGCCTGCACCTGCGTCCGCACCGGGCAGATCGTGGACTATGCCGAACTGGACGCCGGGCAGGTCTATCTGGACGCGCGCAGCTATGTCTGGCTGCCGCCCGAGCCGCCCCGGCCGCTCGCCCCGCGCCTGGGCGAATGGCGGGACCTGGGCGGCGGGCGGTTCGAGCTGACGATCGACTGGGCGCCGCAGCGGAAACTGGAGAACAACTTCCGGGCCTTCTGGGAGTTCAAGGAGGCGGATACGGCCAAATCGCGCCCCGTGTTCAGCAACGTGCATGACGCGAAAACGCCGCCGACCTCCACTTGGGAGCCGGGCCAGGTCTATCATGACGGCCCGCATCAGCTCACGGTGTCCGGCGAGTGCGCCGAGTACGATCTGATCGTCGGGCTGACCGAGCCGTCCGGCAAGGTCATGCGGCCGATGGTCTATAAGACGTTGAGCAAGGTTGGCGTGGCGCGGCTGAAGGTGAAACGCGATGCGCAGGGCCGGATCGAAGCGCTGAGTTTTGCCCCGATCCCCCTTGACCGGGATCTGCCGCCGGGATCCAATCCCGAGGAGTTCAAGACCGACATGAACGTCGACCAAAAACCGGTCGATTTCGGCGGCCTGACCACCGCCGGAGCGGCGATCATCCGCCAAACCGAGGCGGGGGTCGAAATCATTCCGGTGCCGTTGGCTTCGCCCGTACAGCTGCGGGTCGAGAAGGGGAGCCGGCCGTTTGCCGCCGCGGCCGCCGGCGGGGCCCAGATCCGGGTCAAGACCCAGGCGGCGCAGACCGTGGTCGACATCCCGGCCGGGAGCGAAACGGTCCGGATTGCGGCTGCGGCGAAATGAAGCGAGTCCTTGGGGGACGGTTTGGCGCCAGCCGCCAAGCTTACCAGATTGCCCGGCCCGGTCTGGTTTGAGCGGTAGGGCTTGGAGATGGGGTTCGGCCGTTCGGCCGGCGGAGTGTGAAACATGAACCATGGACTAAATGGTGCGGAGCGAGATTACGATGTCGTGGTCTGCGGGGGCGGGCTGGCCGGAATCGGCGCCGCCTGCACGGCCGCCCGAGCCGGCGTCTCGACCCTATTGGTCGAGCGTTTGGAGTCGCTGGGCGGCCTGGGCACGGCCGGCGGAGTGGGCAATTTCTGCTTCGGCGACGCCAGCCTGCCCGCGGGGCAGGGTTGGGTCTTCTCTGAATTATGGAAGCGCTTGAGTTTTTACGGCGCGATCGGCCCGGAGCACGGCTGGCCTGCCCAGCGCTCCGCGCTGTTCCACAATCATCCCTTCGATCACAACGTATTGGCCATAGTTTTGCTGGAGTTGGCCGAAGCCGTCGGGGTGGATCTGCTTTTTGCCACGGATGTCATTGGCGCGGAGGTGACTGGCAGGACGGTTCGGGCGGCGATCCTGCACAACCGTTCGCTGGGCCAGCGGGTCGGAGCCAAGGTGTTCATCGACTGCACCGGAGATGGCGTTTTGGCCCGGCACGCGGGAGTGCCGGCGCTGCCGGCCGATCCGGATCATCCGCAATGCATTCAGCCCGGACAGATGGTCTTCCTCCACTCCGTCCCCGCACCGCGGCCGCAAGCGATAGCGGGGGAGCCGTCCGGCCTGTCGGTTTCCTACAGCGTCTGGGCGGAGCCGAATCGGGTCGGTCTGAAGCTCAAGTTTCCAGAGACCGATTTCGATACTTCGACCGGTTGCGGCTATTCCGAAGCCTGCCGTGCGTTCCGCCGGCGCATTCCCGAATTCGTGCGCCATTTCCAACAGACGGAGTCCGGCCGGGCGACGGTCTTTGACTATTCGGCCTCCATGCTTGGCATCCGCGACGGAGTACGCATCGCGGGGAATTATATCCTGACGGGGAACGACCTGTGCCAGGGACGGCACTTTGCCGACGCCGTGGCGCACGGCTGTTTTCCGCTCGACACCGCGACCGTAGTGCAAAAACAGAGCCTGCCGCCGTATCAGATCCCCTATCGTTGCCTGACCGCCCAGGCCCGGGCGAATTTGCTTGTCGCCGGGCGATGCCTGTCCGCGACGCGCATGGCTCTCTCCTCGACCCGCATCATGGCCACTTGTTGCTTAACAGGGCAGGCCGCCGGCTGGGCGGCCAGCCTGGCGGTTCGTTCCGGGAAACCGGTAGGGGAGGTAGCGCCAGAGGCCATTCGCGCCGCTTTGGTCGCCGATCAACCGGCGGACGAGGTGCTGCGGGTCCGTTTGGGGGTTTGAGCTCGGCCCCGCGGCGAAGGGCGGGGCAATCTGCTTATGAAGAGGATTCAGGATATGAAAGCCGCCGGGCGGAAGTTCACTCTGGTCGAATTGCTGATTGTCATGGCGATAATTTCGGTGCTTTTCGCCATGTTGATGCCGGTGTTGGAGCAGGCGCAGGAGTCGGCCCACGGCATCTATTGCGCCAATAACGAGAAACAACTCGGCGTGGTCGGCGCGATGTACGTGGACGAATACGCGGACTGGGTGCTGCCCTACAAGGCCCACGGGGCGATGCTCGAGGACTCGGCCAACCAGACCGGCGCCCGGGTGTGGTACCGGCAGATCACGGTCCAGGGGTTCGGCCAGCGCACCTGGACCAAGGGCTATCCCTCCCTGATTTGTCCCAGCGACTCGCGGCAGATCTACACCTACGGTTCGGCCAACACCAAAATCACCAACTATGCCTACAACATCCGCTTTGGCAACGCGGACAACAGCACGGCCAGCGAGTTTCTCTCGGGCTGTCCGGGAACCAAACAGACCAACGTCGCCCGGCCCTCGGAACGCTCGTTGATCATGGACGGAGAAAACGTGACGCCGATCTGCACGCCCACCACCGGCCAATCCTGCGGCTACACTTACAGCAACGCCAATTGGGGTTACGGCATTGATTGGCGGCACAACCGGCGGATGAACGTGGCGTTTCTGGACAGCCACGTAGCGCCCAAAGCCTGGGCGGAATTGCCGGATACCGCCTATCTCTGGTGGAAATGAAAACCTAAAACAGGCATGAACCGATGATGGACGGCGTCAAGCCGACCCTGTTCCCCGAGGAGCGCAAGAAGATGACGAGTCAAAGATTGATCCCCCTATTGGCGTGGGCGCTGGGGGCCGGCGTGACGGGCCTGGGGGCCGATTCGGTCAACCCTAGCGTGGCCTACATTCAGCGGACGCTCGGGCGGCTGGCCGCATCCACGCCCGAGCGGCCGGCGACGGCCCGGATCATGTTCTATGGGCAGAGCATCACCGCCCAGCCCTGGACCAAGCTGGTCGAAACGGAGTTGACCCAGCGGTTTCCCTCCGCCCGGCTGGTCTTCGCCAATCCGGCCATCGGCGGATTCAGTTCGCCCCACCTGATCCGGACCGCCGAGTCGGACCTGTATCCCTGGTACCCCGATCTGCTGATCTTCCATGTCTACGGTCCGGTGGAGCAGTATGAGGAGATCGTCCGCAACGTGCGCACCCGGACCACGGCCGAAATCGTCCTCTGGACCAGCCATTTGCGGGCCGACGAGACGCTGGACAAGAACCCCGACGCCGATCCGCGCATCGGCGCGATCCGGGAGATCGCCAAGAAATACGACTGTCTGCTGATCGACGTGCGGCCCAAGTGGATCGCCCACCTCCAGGCCAACCAGCTGGCCCCCAAGGCTCTGCTCAAGGACGTCGTGCACCTGAATGCGGCCGGCATCAAGCTGCTGGCCGCATTCATCGGCCCCGAACTGGAGGCCGTGCCGAACCTTTCGACCACGGCCCAGGCCGGCACGGTGAGCGACGTCCCCCTCGATTCGCCGCAGGTGACCCGGGGCGCGGACGGTTCCCTGACGCTGGCCTTCACCGGCAACCGGGTCGTGGCCGTTTCCGCCGGTTCGGGCGCCGGCCAGGCCGAGGTCCGGCTGGATGGCCGGAATCCGGGCGAGCTTTCCGAGCTGTGGGCCATGGCCCGGCCGCGCGTCGCCACCGGCGAGGCCTGGCCCTGGCCGCCCATCAAGCGGATCGGCTTCGAGCAGGCGCCCGGAGCGGAGAACTGGACCCTCACCTGTCTGCCCGATTCCGCCGCCGACGGCAAGAAGGTCCACTTCCAGGTGGCCGGCTCGGTCACGGGCGAGGACGGCGAAGGCTTCAGCGATGCCCGGTTCGTCTCCAAATCCGGCCGGGTGGTGATCGAACCGAGGGACTGGTATCTGGACTGGTGCCTGCATCACAAGAAGCTGACCCTGCCGGCCGGATTCCAGATAAAATGGAAGAGCTATCCGCTGTTTGCGGCCCGCTACGAATCGCAGCCGGCCGGGACGGAAACGGTCCTGGTCCAGAACTGCGCCAATGCCGCCCACCAGTTGGTCCTGAAGGGCGAGACGGCGAAATTGGGCTTGGCCGGATTCCGGGTCTATCGGCCGGGCGCGGAGATTCCCCCGTTGTCGGCGGCCAAGGGCGCTGCCGACAAACCCTGAACGGACCGGCTCGCGCCGAGTGTAAGCGCCGGAACTTCCATATCGGCGGCCAAAGCAGGAGGAGAAGATGCCCCAACCTTTGATTCCGGGGCGGTGCTGGAATCGCCGCTAAAAGCTGCGGTCACGCTGGAGCCGGCGGCCGCGGAGGCTCCTCGGCCGCGGGGCCTGGCGATCAGCCCGCCCGAACATGGGCAGACAACGGTTCATTGGTGCCTCCGCCTGCCGGCCGCCCCGGCCGTCCTGAGCGGCGCTTTCCGGCTCAAAAATCTTCGCCAGCCCCCCAGCGGGGTAGTGACGACGGTGGCGGTGAACGGCGGCGAGCAATTCAAGCGCGAACTGCGCACGGCCTCAGTCCAGGAGGTGGCGGTCGATCTGGCGCGGTGGGCGGGGCGGATGATAGTGCTGTCGGTAATGGTCGACGCGCAGGGGGACAATACCGGGGACAATGTCTGGTTTGACCGCCCGGTCATCAATTTGGGGGCCAAGTCCAAGGACAACACGGCGTGAACGCCGGCTTATTCCGGCTGACGCTGCGCCCGACCGGCGCTCATCGCGCAGAGCCCGGCGCTACCTGAAAATTGCGGCTAAGGCGCGGTCAACGAATAAAGCCCGACAATTCCTGGCCCGGGAACCGCACGCTCTATTTCTTGGTCGCACCTTAGGCGCTGTCAATAAATAAAGTATGCAAGTTTCAGTCAAGGAGCGGCGCAGCGAAAGGCGTTTCGGCCGGCGGTTTGGGCCGAAACGCCGAAAGCGTGGCCGCGACGCCGGATCAAACCGCATACTTTATTTATTGACAGTGCCTTACCACGCGCACATCAGCTGGCCCTTCAGAAAATAATACGTGATCCCCAGGCCGGGCATGTCGGCGGGGCCGATGCTCCCGGCATGCCCGTCGATGAAGCCGATGTTTACCTTACGGCTGTGCCGCACGTCCATCAGCGACGTTTGGATCGACCGGACAAAGGCCGAATACGATTGCGCGTTGTTGTCCGTCGACCACGAATCCGAAAAAAACACGAACTGGGACGGCTTGGCCACCTTGTCGAGACACAGGAGATCGTTGCCGTCCATGTCCAACAGCGCGTTGCCCGTGTCATACTGCGGTTCGTAATTATGCGACCGTCTAGCGCCATATATCTGGTAATAGCGCAGCGGGCTTGCCGGATTCCATCGGTACGGGGTGGCCGAAGGGCAAACGGCCGAGGCATAGCTATCGGCGGCGTTTTCAAGCAGCTGGATCCAGGTTTTATAGCCGTAACCGGGAGTGCCGTTGGTGCGAGTGATCATTTTCTCGTTGTAATTCGAGCCATAATTGAACACGGCAAACAGGTCCTGCTTGAGATTGTTCAAGCAGCTTACCTGGCGGGCGCATTCAAGGCTGTTTTCCAGCGCCGGCAGGAGCATTGCGGCCAAAACGGAGATTATGGTCATCACAACCAGCAATTCCACCAAGGTAAAGCCCGCCTGAAGCCGTGGGTTGGCATTCTTCCGATGGTCGTGAAGCATCTTGGGACTCCTGCCGGTAAAAATCGGATGTTTCCTTCGGTTCGGTCTGAATGCGGCATTACGACTTATACGCTTGCTTCAAAACTCATCGTTTCCGCGCCGCGATCTTATTCCGATCCGGGCAGTTACCGCAACTTTTTTGCCCGGGTAACTCGGCTTAATCCGGACTTATGGCGCCAGGGACGAGGGTGGATCGGGCTGCGGTCCGACCGCGCTCCGCAGGGGCGGCCCATAGCGGCCGCCGGCCGGAGCCGTTACCAATCCGCCCTCGATCGCCGACGCGAAAGTCCTCGGCTCTTCCCCCTAGTATCCCGTCAGCCCTAAAAGGGTGAATAAAGATAAGTATCTGGTCGATAT
>CAYMGG010000118.1:0-15824 GCA_964389915.1 uncultured Planctomycetaceae bacterium | reverse complement strand
CTGGCGTGCAGGTTGGCCCAGGCGATTTCGACCAGGAAGGCCGCCGCCACCCGCCGGGGCGTGGGCTGGCGCAAGAGCAGGAGCATGGCCGCCATCAGCGGCAGTTGGAACATGAGCGGGCGGCAGATGTAGACGTTGGCGCCGATCGCCGTCAACGAGCAGGCGAGCGCCGCGGCCCAACCCGGCGCGGCCCCGCGCCTGACGGCATAGAGGTAAAACAGCCCCGCCCCCAAACCGGCCAGGAGCATGCGGCTGAGGACCAGGCCGGTGGCGCCCTCCCAGCCTAGGCCTTGCGCCAGGCGATAGACGGCGTAGAAAAAGAATTGCGCCGCCCAGCTGTGGTTGACGAAGCGGTTGCCGGCCGCGGTATAAAGAAAGACGTCGCGATAGAGGAATTCCTGGCGGGCCAGCATCTCCCGGGCGTGCGCCAGGTGCATCCAGATGTCACCGGCAAAGACGGGGAAACAAGCCAGTCCCAGCGCCGCCAGGACCGGCGCCAGGCCCCAGAGCCAGATCTCTCCGGCAGTGGGGCTTGGCTTTTCCAGAATAGGTTTGGATTCGGTGACGCTCATGCCGTTATCCCAAATAAGGATTTTCGTCGCGCTCTTCCGCGAGCGTGGTGGCCGGGCCGTGGCCGGGCAGGGCCCGGGTTTCGGCCGGCAGTTCGGCCAGCAGGCGGTTGAGGCCGGCCAGGAGCACCTTTTCGCTGCCGCCCGGCAGGTCTGCCCGGCCGATCCCTCGGTAGAACAGGGTGTCGCCGGTGAACAGCAGCCCTGCGGCCGGCAGGTAATAGACCAGGTGGCCGGGGGCGTGTCCTTCCAGCAGGCGGGCTTGGATCTCCAGGCCCGCCGCCGTGAAGGTCTCGCCGTCGGCCAGCAGGCGCTCGGCGGTCGGCGCGGTAAAGGAAACTCCGGCCAGGTAGCTCAGGTTGGCCTCCGGCTCGGCCATCCGGGCGGCGCAGGCGGCGTGCGCCGCCACCGGCAGTCCGGGATAGGCCTGTTGCAAGTCGGCCAAGCCGCCGATGTGGTCGAAGTGGCTGTGGGTGATCAGGACCAAAACCGGGGTCAGTCGCTCCTTTTTCAGCCGGGCGACGATCAACTCGGCGTCTCCGCCCGGATCGACCACCACGCATTCGGCCGACCCGGCCGCAGCGACCAAGTAGCAGTTGGTCCCGAGTTGCCCCACCTCCAGGGTGATGAGTTTGGCTTTGGCCATGAGGTTCCTTTCCGGCATGGTCCTGGCGGCCCAGCCGTAAAATCATCGTTCAATATTCAAAAATCATATATCAGAATTCGGAAGCTATGGATTCCAAACCATGAACCATGATTTTTGATTCATTTTTCTGCTCGGAGCCGCCGCCTACAGCCGCGCCTTGACCACGACCTTGCGCGGCCGACCGGTACAGGCCAACGGCGCGTGGGCGTCGGCGGGGAAGAAGACCGCGAACGCCCCCGCCGGCACGTCGAACCACAGTTCGGGCCGGCCGGGCAGGAAGGCGATGTCCTTCTCGGGTTGGTACAGTTGGCCGGGGTCCTCCGGCCGGGCCGCCCAGCCGATGTGCTCCACTCCGCTCACGGTATACTGGATGTCCAGGTAATTGCGGTGGACCTCCAGCTTGGAGGCTTCCTCGCCCCGGCCGGGGTCTTCGCCCACCAGCGCGTAGAGGTTGGTCCCGTCCAGTTCCAGCCGCCCCAGCGGCAGGGCGCTCAGGTCGGTCTTCCGCAAAAATTCGAATCCGGCGGCCAGGCGCGGGTGCGCGGCGGCGTAGCGCGCGGCATTGCTCAAGAGATCGAGGATCATGGGGCACTTCTCCTTTTCAACGGGCGGTTGCGGACATGGTCGCGGCGTCGGCGGTTTCAGGCTCCCGCCGGGCGGCCGGCGACCTCGGCCTGGGTCTGGGGCCAGCGTTCGGGCCGGCGCGAGTACCATTCGGGGCGGACGTCGGGGAAGATGCGGTCCACGAACTCCAGGGCTTGCAGGGTTTCGGGGACGATCTCCTGCCGGGCGAACATCTCCTCCAGGTTGTGGAAGCGAGCCAGGTGGTCGCGCACGCGTTTGAGAGCGTACTCGGGGCTGGTGCCGGTGCGCATGATGAACGGCCAGTCGCTGGCCTGGGCCAGCATGAGCTCGCGGGTCATCTGCTGGAGGGCCCGGTATTCCCGGCTCTCGCGCGACCACTCCTGGCGGTCGACCAGCTCGGTCAGCCGGTCGGCGGCGCGGTGGAGGTCGCGGTAGATCGAGTCGTTGGTGGCGTTGAGCCAGAAGTCGTAGGTCCCGTCGCCGCCCCAGCTGGAGCCGGCGGGCACGGCGTCCTGGTTGGCGGGGAAGCGCTCCAGGTATTCGCCGGGCGTCAGGGCCTTGACCTCGGTCTGATCGTAGCAGAGCTTGCGCAGGACATAGTCCAGGAAGCGCGGCCCCTCGAACCACCAGTGACCGAAGAGCTCCGCGTCGTAGGGCGCCACCACCAGGGGCGGCCGGTCGAGTCGGCCGGCCAGGTGGCGGATCTGGGTCTGGCGGTTGAAGACGAAGTTGCCGGCGTGTTCGGCGGCGCGCTCGCGGGCTTTGCGGGGGTTGTAAGGTTCCTTCTTGTCGTTGCCGCGCTTGGTGATGCGGTAGTATTTGATCCCGGTGTTCACCCGGATACGGCCGTCGATCAGGAAGTCCCGCAGCTCCTCCTCCGGGAGGTCGAAGCCGATGTCGCGGTAGAATTCGCGGTAATCGGCGTGCCCGGGATAGCCGCACTCGGCGGCCCAGACCTGGTAGCTGGTCTCCTTGTCGCGGGCGAAGGCGGCCACGCCCGCCGGGGTGTAGAGGGGGGCGAACTCGCCGCGCTTGGGTGCGGCGGTGGCGTTGGCCAGGCCGTGGGTGTCGACGAAGAAATAGCGGACGCCGGCGGCGGCCAGGACCTCGTCGAGCCCCGGATAGTAGGCGCATTCGGGCACCCACATCCCCCGGGCCGGGGCGCCGAAGACCTGGCGGTGGTACTCGGCGGCGGTGTGGACCTGGCAGCGGACCGCCCCGGGATTGACCTTGAGCAGCGGCAGCAGGCCGTGGGTGCCCGCGCAGGTCATGAGCTCCAGCCGGCCCCGCGCGGCCAGGTTGCGGAAGGCCGGGATCAGCCGCCGGCCGCAGCGCTCCTCGTACCAGTAGCGCACGTCGCGCAACTCGTCGACGTACCAGCGGGCCAGCTGGTTGAACTGGGGCTCGGCGCTGGTCCGGACCACCTCGCGCTCGGAGAGCTCGCAGAGCTGGTGGAGATGGCGCAGGTAGCGGTCGGAGAGGACCTCGTCCTCCAGCATCGCCACCAGCGGCGGCGAGAGGCTCAGGACCAGACGGTAATCGACCCCGTCGTCCTCCAGCCGCTCCAGCACCCGCAGCAGGGGCAGGTAGGTCTCGGTGATGGCCTCGAACAACCACAGCTCTTCCAGAAACCGCGGGTGCTCCGGGTGGCGCACGTAGGGCAGGTGCGCGTGGAGCACCAGCGAGAGGTAACCTTGAGGCATGCGCTAAAAATCCTTGTCGCGCCCAGCGCGACTAAAGTCAACTTATGCTGCGCCCTGGTTGGCCGGCCGATCCCGGCCCGCAAGCCGCGCTTGACCAGCGCCGCCGGGCGTATAGACTTATTATGGTTTTCCCCAGGGGCGCCCACAAGGAGAAAGGTTGGCATCCCGCGATGATCGCACGCGCTGCCGGACCTGCCGCACGCGCTACGACACCTCGGCCCTGCCGCCGGGGACCATTTTTACCTGTCGGCATTGCGGCGCGGCGCTTTTTGCGCCCGGCGAGCGGCCCGACACGCCCGAGCGGGGCGGGGCGGCCCTGGTCCGGCTGGCCCAGGAGGCGGGCCTCTGCCGGGTCGCGGCCGCCGAAGAGGCGATGATCATCTCCCTGCGCACCGGCGGCCGCCGCCGGCCGGCCGAGGTGCTGCTGGAGCGGGAATACCTCTCCGGCTCGCAGCTGACCCGGCTTCTGTCCGACGCCGACTGCCGGGTGATCCACTTCATCCCGGGCTACGACCTGCTCAACCGGCTGGGCGAAGGGGCGATGGGCATGGTCTATAAGGGCATCCACCTGCCCAGCGGCAAGACCGTGGCCGTCAAGGTGCTCTCCGCCCGGCTCTCCACCCGTCCGGTCTTCCTGGAGCGCTTCCACCGCGAGGCCCGGGTGGCCATCGATCTGGATCACCCCAACATCGTCAAGGGCTTCGACGAGGGCGAGGCCGGCGGCGTCCACTATTTCGTCATGGAATACGTCCACGGCAAGAGCGTCAAACGGGTGCTCAAGAAGCGCGGCCGGTTCGGCGAACGCCGGGCCATGGACATCACCCGGCAGGTGGCCGCCGCCTTGGAGTACGCCCACGGCCAAGGCGTGGTCCACCGCGACGTCAAGCCCGACAACATCATGCTCACCCGCGACGGGCTGGCCAAGCTGGCCGACTACGGCCTGGTCAAGCACCTGGAGGCCATCGAGCTGGCCGACCTGACCGACGACGGGCAGATGCTGGGCACGCCCAACTACGTCTCCCCCGAGCAGGCCCGGGGCGCCGCGCGGGTGGACATCCGCAGCGACATCTATTCGCTCGGCGCCACCCTCTACCACATGCTGACCGGGGAGCCGCCCTTCACCGGCGCCTCCTCGGCCGAGGTGCTCTGCAAGCACGCCACCGAAACGCCGGGCGACCCGCGCCGGCTCAACCCCCAGCTGACCGAGGAGGCGGTTCGGATCGTCATGGCCCTGCTGGCCAAGAAGCCCGAAGACCGGCCCGCCACGCCCGCCCGGGTGGGGGCGATGCTGGCCGAGTACTTCGCCCGGCGGCCGGCCACCACCGAGACTTCGATCACTACCCGCCTGGAGGAGCTGACCGGCCTGACCTTCGGCCCCAATCCGCCCTCGATCGATGAGGACGAGGACGACGACTTCGACCCCCGGGGCGTGGCGCGCGGCGCTTCCGAGCGGCTCAAAACCCGGCAGACCGGAGCGCTGCTCCTGGGGTTGGCGCTGCTCAGCCTGCTGGTGGGGATCGGCCTGGCCGTGCGGATAGTGCTGGCCTGGCCCAAAGGCGGGGGGCCGCGGCCGGCCAACGGCGAGGCCGCCCCGTTGGCCCTGACCGGCTCGGTGGAGATGGATCGGGAGGCGCAGCTGGCGGAAATGCGGCTCAAGCAGAGCCAGGATCTGCCGCCGGTCCAGCGGGAGGCCGAATGGCGTCAGATCGCCCGGCTGTATCCGGACACGCCGGCCGGCCGGGAGTGCCGCCGGCGGCTGGCCGAAAGGTAAGCGCCGCGGCGGCTAGAAGTTGTAGCCGAAGTTGAAGTAGTTGGCCACTTCCCCGGTCAGACGCAGGTCGAGCGTATAGCCCAGGTCGAACTCGTCCTTGTAATAGCTGACGCCGCCGGCCAGGCCCCAGTAGTCGTCGGTGATGTTGTCCCAGTTCAGGCCGCGGCCGTCGAAGCTGTCGTTGACGTAATAGCCGCCCACCCGCCCGGTCAGCCGCTGGGGGATCAGATTTTTTTCCAGGCCGGCGCTAAAGGTCCAGATATCGTGCTTCTGCACCTGGTCGGGCGGCTCCTCTTCGCTGACCTCGACCTTGCGCAGGCTGATGTCGCCGACCAGATAGGTGCCGCCGCAGAGTTCGTAGCTGGCCCCCACCCGGACCTCGCTGTGCCAGGAGTTGCCCTCCGCGTTGTTCTGGGGGCGGGTGTCCTTGATCCGGCCCACGCCGAAATCGACCAGCGCCCCCAAGGCTAGTTCCCGGGTCGGGCGGAAGATGCCGCCGAACTTGACCTGCCAGCGGTACCAGTCGCTCTCGATCGAGCCGGTGTCGCGCTTGTCGGCGTATTCGTAGGCCAGGGCCAGGCCGGCGAAGTTCTGCCCGCCCGCGAAGGAACGGCCGTAAGCCAGGGTCAGGGCGGTCACGTCGGCCCGCAGGTCGCGATTGTCGTCCCAGTCCAGATCGCGGTGGGTCACGGCCACGCCCAGGGTGTGATTGCCGTAGGTTTCGCGCGGGTAATATTCCGGGGCCAGGCTGTTCAGGTTGAAGGCCCCGCCCAGGTTGAGCTCGACCTGGCGGACGTCGTCGCCGCCGACCGAGTAGCCGCCCAGACCCAGATCCACGCTGGTCTGGTGCCCGCTCATGGCCCCCAGGCCGGCCGGATTTTCGTAGGTGCTCGCGGCGCCGTCATTCAACGCGGCGTAGCTTCCGCCCAGTGCGCGCGACCGGGTGCTGACGGTGGATTGGTCGATGAAGGCCCGACTGGTCCGGATGTTGTAATAATCGCTGTCGCTGCCCGCCGCGAAGCCGCCGCCGATCAGCATCGGTAGCAGCCAAGCGCCCAGGCCGAGCCACAAGGTATTTTTCATCATGCGCCATTCTCCGCGCCGGCGGCAACGAGCTTGCCGCCGGACAGGCCATATCCATATATCGGCCTGCGACCGGGGCGGACCTTGGCCAAATTGGCGGGAATCTTCGGCAGGCGTTTGGGAATCCCACTTCGGCGTATGAGCCGGCGGCGCGGCCGCGCCAGCGCTTTAAATGACTTGAAGTTGTCGGGATTTTATATCAGCTCCAGTTATTGATGGCCGACGAACGTTCCGGACCGGGTGAGTCTGGGGAGAGTTTTTTGCGGGGTTTGGGGTACCTTTCATGCAAAAAAGGTCCCTCAAAATCGGTTACTATAAACTTGAATTGGTATTAGAGTTGCCGGGCGCGTCGCTCCCCGGCCGAAACGCCGATCCGGGCTTTTAAAGCGCTTGCTCAGACGTGGGCGGTCAGCTGGGCGCGGATGTCGAGTACCTTGCGCACCTGCAGGCCGAAATGCTCGTTGATGATGACCACTTCACCCTCGGCGAAGGGGAGGGCGCCGGCGCGGACGGTGAGGAATTCGTGGCTCTGCTTGCGGAACTCGATGATCGAGCCGGGGGCCAGGTCCTGGATCTCCGACATGCGCATCTTCTTGCTCGCCAATTCGACGATGGTGGGCAGCTTGATCTTGAGCGCCACGGGCAGATTGCGGGTGGGGTGCTCTTCGGCGTGGTGAGGGCCGGAGAAGCCGGCGGTGCTGCGCCCGGCGGCCGGGGCGGACTCCACGGGGCGCTCCTCGATCTCGGCCTTGAGCCCGGTGACCGAGACGGGCAGCAGCAGGTGCAGGGTCGCCGGCATCATGCCCTCGATGGTCAGCGTGCCTTGGTGACAGAGGCTCTCCTCCCCGCCGAAGAGGTCGGCCGGCGCCTCGCTGTTCAGGTCGACCACCCGGGTTTCGCCCACGGTGAGTTTGATTTCTCCGCCCAGCTTCTGGCGCAGGGCCTGGGCCGCGCCGCTGACCACGAAGTTGTTGATCGCCTCGGCGTAGGCGTCCATCCCCTCGGCGTCGAGGGCCGTGTTCTCGGGGTCCGGCTCGCTGCCCATGGCCAGGGCCAGGAAGTAGGCCACCACCCCCTTGGCGCAGAGCTCGGGCACCAGGAACCAGAGCCGCCCGGAGCGCTCGCCCTTCCAGTCCACGGCGGTCAGCACCTGGCGATTTTCGACGTCGCTCAGGGCGTCGGCCGGGGCCTGGTAGTCGGTGGAACCTTCGGTGAAGAGCACGCCCCGCCCGAGGAAGACGCCCCAGGCGTCGCTGCCGGCCTGGAGGAAGGCGGTGGCGATCATCTGGCCGGCCTCGACCACCTTGGGGTCGATCAGGCTGAACCCGGAGCCGCCGGCGTCCTCCAGCAGCGCGTCCAGATCGGTCAGTTCTGGCATGCACCCTCTCCCCGGCTAGATCGTTTCCCAGCATTCGGCCTTGCGGACGATGCGGAAGGCGTAGCGGTTCTTGAGCATTCCCGGCAGCCCGCGGAATTTGGGCTGGTCGGCGATTTTGAGCAGCAGGCTCTGCTTGGCGTCCTTGTTGGTGGTGATGATGTCGCCGGGCTTCAAGGCCACGAACTGCTCCAGGCTGATCTTGGAGCTGGCGATGTAGACCACCGCCTCCAGGGGGGCCTTGCAGATCCCCTGGTTGAGTTTGTGGCGCTCGTCCTCCTCGGAGCCGGTCTTGCGCGAGGTGAACCAGGTCTGGATGGTCGAGAAGTTGCCCATGATCGGCTCGACCACCGGGAAGGGCACGCAGAGGTTGAGCATGCCCGAACTCTCGCCCATCTTCACCTCGAAGCAGATCAGGATCACCACTTCGTTGGGCGGCACGATCTGCATCAGCTGCGGATTGGCCTCCTTCTGGGTCACTTTGAACTTGATGTCCAGGATCGGCCGCCAGCTCTCGCGCAGGAAGCTCAGGGTCTCGGCGGTGACCTTGTCGATCAGCCGCCATTCGATGTCGGTCATTTCGCGTTCGGGGATGTGGACCTCGGTGTTGCCGCCGCCCAGGAGCTTGTCCAGGATGGGGAAGACGATCGAGGGGTTGATCTCCAGCACCATCTGTCCGTCCAGCGGCTCGCAGTTGAGCAGGTTGAAGCAGGTCGGGTTGGGCAGGCTCATGATGAATTCCTGGTATGTGAGCTGCTCGACCGAGGCCAGTTTCACCTCCACGATGGTGCGCAGATAGGCCGAGAGGCTGGCCGCCAGTTTACGGGCCAGCACCTCGTGCATCATCTCCATCGACCGGATCTGGTCGGTGCTGACGCGCTCCGGGCGTTTGAAGTCGTAGATGGTGATGTCGGCCCGCTGCTGGGTGGCGCCCGCGCCGTAGCTGGGCATGGGGGCGGCCGGCGCGCCCAGGTCGAAGTCGCCGTCGTCGACCGCCGCCAGCAGGGCGTCCACTTCGTTTTGGGATAGTACGTCAGGCATAGCGGCTTCCTACAGAGTCGCGTCCGGAGTCACGTCGGTAACGTCACCGGCCTGGCCCTTGCGCAGGGTCTCGCGGATCGCCTCCCGCACCGTCAGGGGGTCGCCCGCCTTCAGGGCGCAGATCCGCTCCTGCAAGCGGGAATTGCGCTCCCGCAGCAGCGCCACCCGCTGCCGGACCTCGGTCAACTCGCGCCGCACGGCGTCGGTCTGCATCCGGCTGGGCAGGTAGACCATCAAGCCCGTCGCCACCGACGCCAGCAGCAGCAGAACCAGCAGCGGCTGGCAGAACCGGGGCGAAGCGTCCATCGTGTTGGCCATATAAAGTATACTACCTCGGCCCCGGGTCGGCCATCTGGCCGGCCGAACCAGCGGCCCGCATCCAAGGTCTCGGGCTAAAATCATGCCGGGCGGCGATTCCGGTTCGCCCATAGGGCTTATCGGCAGGATTGATTATCGGTCTTTAGGCTGTGTCTAAAAAGAGCGGTTTTTAGCGCTCGGCAGAGAAACCGGCCCCTTTGCCCCTGCGGCGGGTTTTCTCCTGGACAATTGCGGCATCTGTCCGGTGGTTCCGGGAGGGGATTGGCATTTTACATCCGGTCTTTATTCATTAATATGATTGGGTGCGCCCCCGACTCGACTATAATGGGGCCTACCGGGGTTTGAGGTCGACCTCTCACGCGGAGCCAGTCATGAAAAAATCCCTCCTCCTCCTGTTCGTCTTTGCTTCCGCCTTTGCCGGGGGCATGGTCTCCCGCAGTTACGACCGCCCGGTGCGGGCGCCGGCCCTGCCGGGCGACGCCGAGGCCGGAAAATTCGCCGCCCGCCTGCTGGAGAAGTCGCCGGGCACGGTGTATGACGCGGTTTACACGCTCAAGGAGCCGGCCAGCCTGCCGGCCGACGTGCGGGTGCGGGTCTTCTGCGACGCCCTGGACGAGAACAATTATCTGGCCTGCGAGATCCGGCCGGACCGGGCCACGCTCTTCGCGGTCGAGTCGGGGGTTCGCCGCGAGCTGGCCGACGCCTTCGCCCCGGTCGGTTCCTGGCCCGGGCATCTGCCCCGCCAGATCCGGCTCAAGCGCCGCACGCCGGATCTGATCCTGGTCTGCGACGGGGTGATCGTGCTCCAGGCGGCCGCCACCGGCTTCCCCGGGGGACGGCTGGGAGGCGGCGTGCTCAAGGAGAGCGGCATCGAGCTGGGCGATCCGGCCGTGCAAGTCATCGCCCCGGTGGCGTTTCTGGACGATTTCATGCGCGAGGCCGGCGGGCAGGGCGAGTGGCGAAACCACGGCGGGGCCGCCTGGGAGGTGCGCAGCATGGACAATCCCGCCCGCAGTTCCAACGCTTTCGTCTATCAGGGGCAGGGCGAGAAGGGGGGCCTCAGCCTGGTCGGCAGCGGCTATTGGGACTCCTATCGGCTGGAGGCCTCGGTCAACGGCGCCCCCGGCGGGCAGATCGGCCTGGCTTTGGCCGCCGCCGAGGAGGGGCGGGCCGAAGTCCTGCCCCGCACCTATGCCCTGGTCCGCTGGACGGCCCGGCCGGCCGGGCCCCGTCCGGCGGGTGGCCCGGCCGATCCCGGACTGGAGCTGGTCGAGGTGGTCGACGGGGTCCAGCGGGTTCTGGCCAGCGCCGGCCGGGGCTATCTGCCGGGTCAGTGGTACCGCCTGGCGGCCACGCTCTCGGGCGGAACGGTGAGCGTGACCGTCGACGACCGCGAAATCCTGCGCGGTTCCAGCGACTGGTTTTCGGGCGGCCGGGCCGGCCTGTACGTCAAGTCGGCCGAACCTTCCGAATTCGACGACGTACGCCTGACCGGGGTGGAGACGGCCGGCTGCGCCGATCCCCTGGCCAAGTGGCGGCGTTACGCCTGCCGCCTGACGCCGGCGGGCGCAGGCCTGGAGTGCGCGCCCGAATCCGCCGGCCTGCCGGGCGTGGCGGTGCGCGGCGGCGACTCCTGGAGCAATCACGAACTGACGGTCCGGGTGCAGGGTTCGGCCCGGCGCTGCGGCCTGGTGGCGGGCTTCCGCCAGCCGGGCGAATTTCTGGCCTATCTGGTCGAATCGGAGCGCGGCCGGGCGACGCTCTCCCGCTGGCGCGGGGGGAAGGAGGAGGTGCTGGCCGAGGGGCCGGCCCCGGCGGACGGCAAGCTGGTCCTGCGGCTGGAGCGGGGCGTGGCCCAGGCCGGAGTGCTGGCCGCGTTCGTGCCCGACCTTGCCGGCGGCGGGGTGGGGCTGATCGCGGTCGGCGCGCCGACCGCCGCGGCGCGGTTCAGCGATTTCGCGGTGGCGGAGGTCGATCCGCCCCGTCCGGTGGCTTCGATCAACGAGATCTTCGACGACGAACAGCTGATGGCCATCTGGTCCGGCGCGGCCGGCGACTGGCGGGCCAACCCCACCTCGGGCTCCAAATACGACACGGTCTACTGGCACCGGGCGCTGTTCTTCGGCGAGCGGGAGATCGAGGCCCGGCTGCCGGCCAAGCGGCCGGCGACCTGGGAGGCGGCCCTCTCCCTGAGCAAACCGGAGAAGGTCGCCCCGGACAGCCGATTGAACGGTTATGTGTTGCGCCTGGCGCAGGAGAAGGAAGGGGTCGCGCCGGTGTTGGAATTGCTCAAGGACGGGCGCGGGGTCCAGCGCCGCGAACTGGCGGAGGCCGCGCCTCAGCGGCTGCGGCTGCGCCAGACGGCGGGGCTACTGGTGGCCTCGGTCGACGACCGGCCGATTTTCGGCTGGACCGATCCCGAGCCGGCCGACGGCCCCAAGATCGCCTGGGCGATCAAGGGGATCAAGGTCGACCCGGCCGAGGTGCAGGTCTTCTGTCCGCTGGTCAGCGATTACTCCTTCAACCGGGCTCCGGCCGACTGGCGGGCCGCCGGCGGGGTTTGGCAGATCACCAACCGCTGGGAGTGCGACCCGCGCTGGAGCTTCATGGCCGGCATGCCCCCCTTCCTGGCCCGCAACCGGATCGAGGCCCTGCAAGCGATGGGCACCCCCGACGCCGAGTGGCGGCGCCTGGCCCTGGTCGAACAGCTCAAGCAGCTGCCCGACCAGGAGAGCAAGCTGGCCGCCCTCTGGCACAAGCGGAGCTTCCCGGGCGACGTGACGGTCGAGTGTTTCGTCGGCCAGATGATGGACCGGCAGCGCGGCGGCGGCGACTACTCCCGCTACGTGCAGAACCTCTGCCTGACCCTGGGCGGCGACGGCCGCGACCTGGAGAGCGGCTACTCCTTCGTCTTCGGCGGCTGGGAGAACAAGAAGAGCGCCATCCTGCGCGGCCGGCAGATCGTGGCCGAGACCAGCCAGGGCATCCCCGCCGGCCAGAACATCCACCGCAAGTGGTTCCGGCTGCGGGCGCGGCGGCAGGGCGACCAGGTTCTCTTCGGCGCCTACACCCAGCACAGCCGGGAGGCCGAGGAGACCCCGCTCTTCAGCCTGGAGTATCGCGACCCCCAGCCGCTCAAGGGCGACCGGGTGGCGGTCTGGACCTACAACAACGGGATTCTGGTGGCGCGGATGCGCCTCTCGGCCACGGCCCCGGGGGAGAACGAGGACCCGGCCGCCGATTATCCGGCCGAAGCCCGCACCTTCTATGCGGAAGCGCCGCAGCCGGGCAAGTGATTTCCCTTGACACATCCCGCCCCGGCGCAACAATCCACCGGACGGCGCCGGCGCATAAACCCGCTGCGCGCCTTTGGTTGTTCCGCCGGAGCGGGTGGCAAACCCCGTGACGGTCGGGGCTTGAAATGCGCGGGGCGGCTTGCTCCCGCCGATTGTGAGCGGGTGTGAGACGTTCGGCGACGGACTTTTCACACCCACCCTTAGGGGGTCAGCGTGGCCGACGAAACCCTGCCTCGCGGCGAACGGCTGAGCGGCCGGGGGGCGGTGGGGCGGTTGTTTGAACAGGGCGCGGTGGGCAAGGGGCGGCTGGTCCTGGCGCGCGGCCTGCCCAACGGCCTGGACCACAACCGGGTGGCGTTCGTCGCCGGCCGGGCGTCCGGCGGGGCGGTGATCCGGGCCCGGTTGCGCCGGCGGCTGCGCTCCGCCTATCGCCGGCAGAAGGCCGAGTTGCCGGCCGGCTGGGATCTGGCCCTGGTGGCCCGTCCGGGGCTGCTGACGGCCGGGTTCGCCGAAGTCTGCGCCGAGGTGGGCCGGGCCGTGCGGCGGCTCAAGGGTGACCATGGTTTGGTTGCTGACCAGACTGGTTAGGTTGTATCAGATCGTGGCGCGGCCGGTCATGCCGCCCTGCTGCCGGTTCATGCCTTCCTGCAGCGATTACATGCTTGAAGCCTTGCGTCGTCATGGGGCGGTGCGGGGATTGTTGTTGGGTACGTGGCGGCTGCTTCGCTGCCACCCCTTTGGCCGAGGCGGTTACGACCCGGTTCCGGAGAGATTCTGGCGTGCAAAGCGATCTTAAGACCCGCATCATGATGGCCGGCGCGATGTTCCTGACGTTCATGCTGGTCCTGACCACCATGGAGCAGCAGCAACGAAAATCCCAGCCGCCGTCCGGCCCGGCCGAACCGGCGGCGCACGGAACCAACCTGACGGTTTCGACCGCCCCGACCGCCCCGAGCCCTGCGGCGGCCGGCGCCCCCGCCGAGGCCGCCCCCGCGCCCGTCGAGAGCGAGAACCCCCTGGTCAGCGGGCAGATTCAGGTCGAAACCGCCGGTTTTGTGGCCGTCTTCACCACCCGGGGCGCGGCCCTGCGCAGCTACCGGCTGAAGAAGTATTACCTGACCGCCGAAAAGAAGCCGGGCGAAGAGGTGGCCCTGCTGGACGAGCTGGCCGCCGGCCAGGCCAGTCTGGCCCTGAGCAAGCTAGGCGACGGCCGGACCGAGCGCGCGATCCGCGATTACAACTATCAGCTGCTCTCCTTTCCGCGCGGCCTGGCCTCCGGCACTCCGACGGGCAGCGTGGCCAACGACGCCGGCGAACTGACCTTCCGGGCCGTGCTCGACCAGTGGGAGATCACCAAACGCTATATTTTCACCCCGGACCGCGAATTCGGCTTCGCCCTGGTCCTGGAGCTGCGCAACCTGGCCGCCGAAGCGCGGCAGCCGGCCTACACCCTGATCGGCCCGGCGGGCCTGGTGCCCGACGACAAGAGCACCTACGGCATGATCGAGGTCTCCAGCGCCGCCGGGCCGGGCGCGAACGTTTCGGTCAACCGGGAGAAGCTGCACGATCTGGTCAAGAGCGGCGCGCCGTTCGTCGATTCGCGCAAGGACGCCTCCTGGCTGGCACTGCGCAACCGGTTCTTTGCCGTGGCCCTGCTGCGGGGCGGGGAGCAGCCGCCCTTCGACATCCGCTTCTCCCCCCTGGTGGTCGACCCCGCCTATGTGGAGAGCCACCCCGAGCACAAGACCGCCTTCGCCGCGCATTTCACCCAGGACGGCCGGGTCTACAACGCCGAGGGGCAGCTGGCGACCCTGCCGGCCACCGAGCGGCTGGCCGGCGGCGGCTCGGCCACCGCCCGGCACGAGTTCGTCTTCTACGGCGGGCCGATGGCCGACGACATCCTGGGGCGGGCCGATCCGCGCCTGCCGGTGCTGGTCACCTACACCCTCAGCTGGTTCGACCCCATCAGCCGGCTGCTGCTGCACCTGCTGGACTGGATGGCCGGCATCTTCGGCAACTGCGGCGTGGCCATCGTCCTGCTGACCATCCTGGTCAAGGCCGTGGTCCACCCGCTCACCCGCAAGGCCACCACCTCCATGCACAAGATGCAGAAGGTCGGCCCGCAGATGAAGGAGTTGCAGGCCAAGTTCAAGAACAATCCGCAGAAGCTCCAGCAGGAGATGATGCGCCTCTACCGCGAGGAGGGGGCCTCTCCCCTGGGCGGCTGCCTGCCGATGTTCATCCAGCTGCCGATCTTCTTCGCGCTCTACGGGGCCTTCTCCGCCGGGTTCGCCGGCCGCCAGGCGCGCTTCATCCCCGGCTGGATCGACGACCTCTCCCAGCCGGACACGATCTGGAACTGGGGCTACCACCTGCCGCTGGTGGGCGACGGGTTGAACATCCTGCCGATTATCTACATGATCCTCTCGCTGGTGCAGATGAGCATGCAGCCGGCCAGCGAGGATCCCCAGGTGGCCCAGCAGCAGAAGATGATGCGCTTCATGCCCGTGGTCTTCTTCTTCCTCTTCTACAGCATGCCCAGCGGCCTGGTGCTCTACTTCACCGTGAACAGCATCGTTACCGTTCTGGAGCACTGGCACATCAAGCGCCACCTGGGCCCCTTGCCGACGGCCGCCGCGGCGCCCGCGCCGGCCGGCACCGGCTTCGCCAAAGGTCACAAGGGAGGAAAGAAAAAATAGGCCCCGCGGCGTAAATTTGCGGCCGGCGGACTCGGCCGAGAGCCAAGCGCAACGTTCCAAATAAAAGGGGCAATTGGGGCGCGGGTTTTCAACCCGCGGCCAATGAGGAAAACCGCCCGCGGTTATTGTGAACTAGAGCTTCCGCGCCGCAAAGGTGGTTTCCTCCTCCCTCCGGGAGGGAGGTTGGGGGGAGGGAGAAGACCGGGCGCGCCCCGTCTGCCCCACCCCCGGCCCTGCCCCGGAAGGGGGAAAGTCCTGGAATTACCGCCGGCCGATGCCGAGGGCCCAATTTTCCGAGGGCGCAGCCGGCGGCCGTCTCGCCGGCGGCGCGGTCGGGTTTTTTCTTTTTTCAGGTTTTGTTTTGTCCGGCCATGCCTGATCTCTTCGCCAGCCTCTCCTGCGATACGATTGTCGCCCTCGGCACTCCGCCGGCCGCGTCGGCGGGAGGCGTGCTGCGGATTTCCGGCGAGCGAGCGCTCGCTCTGGCCGGCGAGCTGTTCTCGCCCGCCCATGATCTGGCCGCGACTCCGGCCGGGGCCTGGCGGGTCCGGCCGGGCGGCTGGCGGGTCCGGCTGCTGGTCGGGCCCGGCGACGAGCGGGTCTGTTCCGCGCCGGCGCTGCTCTGCCTGATGCGGGGGCCGCGCAGCTACACCGGTGAAGACGTGGTCGAGGTGCACCTTGCCGGCGCGCGGCCGCTTTTGGCCGTAACAGTCCTCTGTTTTTTGAGGACCGGAAAGT
>CAYMGG010000117.1:0-15871 GCA_964389915.1 uncultured Planctomycetaceae bacterium | reverse complement strand
TTTACTAGCCCACTACCTCACATCCCTGGCCCTGTTTTGCTGGCCCGCCGCCAGTAGAGGTCAGGATGTAGCCGCCAAGGGCAATGATCGCGGCGGTCACAAGACCGGCCGGCGACAGGATGGCGGCAAGAGCTCCCCCGAAGAGACCAACCGCCGTGGACGCACCCGAGATGATGGAGGCGATGCCACCAACGGCGAAGGCAAGCGCCGAGCCGGCAGTGCCAAGGGCGAACAGACCAGCCCCCACCGCACCGACCACGGCCACGATCTTGAGGGCAGAGACCACGAATCCCTTGTTCGCCTTGACGATGGCGGTGATCTGCTGGGCCAGCTCTGCACCCCGGTCCATCCAGGCACGGAGTGTCTTGTCGAGCGCCTCGCCAATAGCGATCTGCACACCCTCGACCGCCGACATGAGCATGCGGAACGACCCGCCCAAGGTGTCATCCATGGTCTTGGCGGTGCGCTGAGCGGTGCCGTTAGCCTCCTGCAATGTCTTCTGCAGGTCAGAAAAGTCGGCTCCCGGAGCTGCCAATTTCAACGCCGCTGCCTGGCCGCGCCCGAACAGCTCCTCGAAGATGGCAAGGCGCTGGGCCGACCCCATCCCCTGAACGCGCTTCCCGAGATCCGCGAGGATCGATGCCACCTTTCGCAGATTCCCTGCTTGATCCACCGCCTCCACGCCAAGAGACCGCAGCTTCTTCTGCGCCGCCTCGGTGGCCAGGTTCTTGTAAGCCCGGGCGAGCGCGGTGCCGGCCATCGATCCCTTGATGCCGTTGTTGGCCATGACGCCGATAGCGGCGGCGGTGTCCTCGATGTTCTCGCCAGCTTCCATCGCGAGCGGGGCCACATATTTCAGGGCCTCCCCCAGGTCTTCCAGGTTCTGGGCGCTGTTGTTGGCGGTGGCGG
Source organism: uncultured Planctomycetaceae bacterium (assembly GCA_964389915.1). Classification (GTDB taxonomy): domain Bacteria; phylum Planctomycetota; class SZUA-567; order SZUA-567; family SZUA-567; genus CAYMGG01. The sequence continues at coordinate 14,962 of CAYMGG010000117.1, read as the reverse complement.
TCAACACATCCGCGATCCGAGTGGTGTCTTCTGCGGCCAAACCAAATCCACGCATGGCGGCGGCAGCGATCTCTGCGGCAGTGCCCAGCTCCGTCGCCGTTCCCCGCGCGAGATTCAGCACATCCGGAATCGCGGCCATGATTTCGGCGGGCTTGTAACCGGCCCGGCCCAGTTCGGTCATACCTTCTGCGACCTGCTGTGCGGTAAAGGATGTGGTACGCCCGAGTTCCTTGGCCTGCTCCGTCAGCTTCTCGAAGTCATCCCCGACCGCACCAGTGACCGCGCGCACCTCGGCCATCTGGTCCGCGAACCCGGCAAATGTACGGCCCGACAATGCCAGAGGGGCTGCCGCCAAGGCTGTTGCCTTGAGCATGGCCGCGCCCACATCGCGCACCCCTGCGGAGAAGGCCCGGAGCTTTGCCTGGGCCTTCTTGAGTCCGCCGAGGAGTTTGCTGTTTTCGACGGTAAGTTCGACATAAGCGGCACCCGCACGGATGCCCCGGGCTGAAACCATGCTATTCCCTCATGGTGAGCGACTGCGGCATGACCTTGGGCGCAGGCTCCGCCGGCACCTCGATCACGGTGTGGTCCTTGTTGAGCGGCAAACAATACCAGCCCTCGGGAAGGTCCAACTCTCCAGGGACCGGCTTGCCGTTTCGGTCCATCACCCACACCTTCGCGTTCTTGATCGGGGCGCGCAGTCGCACGGCCGTGCCGTCCGGCACATAGATCGTGCGCTGGAAGCACCCGGTCGAGCACAGGAGAACCAGCGCCACCAGGAGCGCCATAAAAGCCAATCTCAACCCAGTCGTTGGCGTCTTCATTTCCATCCATCCTTTCGAATCTTGGCCCGGAGGTCCTCTTCGAGCTTCCCCGGCCCCCGGGCGTCCTGGGCCGTGTCCTGGGCGCGCTCCAGCAGCGCGGGCACCAAGGCCCGTGCGATCAGAAGAAGAATCTGCCAGATCACGTTCACATCCGTCTCCCTTTGAGAACGGCCCAGACCACCAGACAAAGAAGCGTCACTTCCAGTACGATGGCGACGGCCATCAAACCGCGCCCCCCGATTCGAGCTGGGCGTGTTTCACCTGAATGCCGTTGGTGAACTCGGCAATCTCGGCCTGGGTGGCCCTCCGCCCCTGCGCCTGCTCGTACACCTTCAGGACATACTGAAGCGCGGTGTCGAGCCGCTGCAGGCTCTTGTTCGCCGAGTCATTCGGGATTTCCCGTTCAGCGAACTTGATAGCCGCGATCACCGCTCCTTCGTACTGCTCCCACAGCGGCTTCTTGAGGTAAAGCTTGTTGATGCCGTAGAGCAAGAGGCCCGCGAGGGCGGTCACGACGGCGGGGCTGTTCGCCACCGCCCACAAGGTTTGCAGAAGAGTGTCCATCTCGTTCTCCCTTGCCTCCCGCTATCCAAAGGCCCCGACCAACGGGAGGCGATGTGCCTGGGCCTTACTGCTGCGCGACAGCGTTGATGTCTCCGGCGACACGCCGGTCCACGAAAACGGTCTTCAGAAGGCCGATGCTCCCTTCTCCAATCGGGATGCGCTCGGTCTTGTGTTCAAGCGGATGGAAATCCGGGGCCTTGTACGGGCCATGCTTTTTCGGATCGCGATTCACGTTTGCCAGAAGCGCCATGAGGCTGGCCGTGCGGTTCCATTCGTCGCGGACCCGGGATTCGGCCATCCAGAGAAGCTCCCGCAGCGTCAACGGGCCGGGAGCGACTCCGACGATGCCAGCGAGGTCCCAGATGAGACGCCAATACCGCTCAGTGCCTTCTCCATCTCCCGCTCCAGTTCCGGACTGTCCAGTCGTGCTTCCGCCACTGCCAGCGCCCGGGTCTGCAAGGTCGTCAACTTCGACATCGCCTTTCCCAGGACCCGGCGCTTGGCTTCCGTAGGGAAAAAAGAGATCAGTTCCTCCAGAAGCGCGGTGGTTGCCATGTCGATGGCGTCACCGGCAAGGGCGCGGCCAAACTCGATGTCGGACACGCCCTTGGTGTCAGCTTCCTCCTTGCAGATGGCGAAGAGGACATCGCACAGCAGGACCGGGTCGGAGGTGATTCGTTCAAGCAGTTTCCCGCCCACCGCTTCCATGAGGTCCACCTCGCAGAGGGAGCGGACGCGTTTGATGGCGTCCACGTTCAGCGAGACCGACCAGGTGCGTCCGGCGTTGTCGGCAAATGTCTTCATGCGTCCTCCGGTTTCTTCTCAGTATCCGCCACGGGCTTGGTCTTGCGCGGATCACTCTTCGGGCAGTGCCGGATCGACCCGGCGTCCACCTGGTCCTTGATCGCGGCGTATTCCCGACCGCAGACATCGCAGACGCACTTCACATACCTGGGACGTTGCTCGTTCATGGGGTTCCTCCTCGTCTACGCCACGTTCATCCACTCGGGAGCGTTGGCCGCATAGGCCGGCTTCATGGACACGGATGCCCGCATGGCCTCTTCCAGTTCCTCGTTCCGGGTGAAGTTCGTGACGCCCATAGTGGCGCGCAGGCCTTGCATGCCACTGGTGGTGATGTCCCCGTCCATGATGGCCATCTCAATGGTGCCGTCGGTGAAGTAGGCCTGCTGGATCGCGGTGAACCCGGCGTCCTCGGTGTCCCACACCATTTCGAATTCGATGGACCCGTCTTTCAGCGTCGGAGCCGTGGCGCGCCACGAGTTATTGCCCCGCGTGGTCACATCCGCCTCGCCCTTTTCAAGGTTCAGCGTGAGGTCACGCACGTTGTTCAGGGGCTCCCAGACGGGGGCCGCGTAGCTGCCGGTGTTCCGGTAGAGCCGCCCCTGCATTCCCAATCGAATACCCATATTCTTCCTCCTGCCCGGTGTCCGGGCTGACATTCACGCTGGCGCGTTCCAGAGAGCTCCTTGCATCACGCCTCCCGTTGGTCGGGGTGTCAGCGAACCGAGGCCCTCCAGTGTTTTGGGATACTCGGCAAATGATTCATCAGCGCCGGTCCCATCAGCGGACGCTTCGGATAACGTTCCCTGCGGTATCTGCCGCCGAACTCGTGCGCCATGGCGCTGCGGCCCACGATCTCGTAGGTCGGGCCGATGACTACCCGCTCGTCGCTCCGGTCAACCGCGTAGAGAAGGGCGCGCTTGAGTTGGCCTTTCCGCGTATGCGGAGGCCGGCCCGGTTGACTAGGGCTTTCGCTTCGGCGAATGCTCCGCCGCGCGCGCAGCCGGATTCCGGCCCCGGCATGCCCCAGGCCGCGCACATTGGCGCGTTTCGCAGCCCGGAGCACCTTAGGCGACTGGAACTGGAAGCGGGCGGACATACCGATCATGAACGCGTCTCCTACGCCGGATAGATGACGATCAACAGGTCGCCATCACCAATAACCCCGCTCAGGCCCGTCGCGCCACCGTTCAGGTTGACGTGGACCTGGCTGTTGCCGGTCCCGGGGTTGATCACGTCGAAGTCGGGAGTGGCCCCGGTGGCACCGACCGCCTGCTTGTTGACCTGGGCGGGACCGCCGACCGCGTAGACGGCCACGTTCGCGAGGTCGCCTGCATCAAGACGGAGGGGTAGCTCGAAATACCCGGCAGAAGCCACCGCGCTGTCGATGGCGAATACCTTCTGCGCGAAGGCTTTCTGCACGGAGGCAATCTTGCCGCTGCCGTCGATGATGACGGTCACGCCATCCACGTCGGCGGAGATGACATCGCCAGCCTTGGCGATACCGTCACCAGCGGTGATTCCCGCCAGCCCGCCGAACTCGACCCAGTCCTGGGCTGTGGCGTCATAGCGGAGGAACCGCCCGCCGGTCCGGTCCCAGACGAGAGCTGATCCAGACGTCCCTTCCTCGGCCGAGACGTCGTACATGACTACGAAGGCCGCGCCGTCGTATTCCACAATGTCGCCGGCGGAAACGCCGGTGATGGTGCCGAAGTTGGCGTGCAGACTGCCGGGGGCGGTGATCACATACCGGTCACCCGCCACAGGGCTGGCCCCCGGATCGAGCGTGGCATCGACCTGCACATCGAGCACGTCCTCCTGGATGTCCAAGCCGGCCTGGAACTTGTCCAGGACCGCCTGCAGCGTCTGGCGGTCAATCAGCTTGGTCGGATCGGTGGTCAGATCCGTACTGGCGGATTTGACGTCCGCATTCAGCTTCGGAGCGGTGATCGCCCCGTCCTCGATCCACTTGGTTTGAAGTCGCGACATGACGATTCCCTTTCTACAGTTGGCGTCTCAGACGCACGTCTCCGGTAAAGATCCGGCCATCAGACAGCTTCGCCTTGATTTCCAGCCGGTTCGTTGATTCGTTAAGCCAGAGGGTCACGGTCCCAATCGGGATCTGGCCGTCCGGCGGTTCCGTGGTGCAGCGCGTGGCCAGGGGAAAGTCCAGGTCCAACTGGCGCGGCCCCACCGCTTCGTCATCGATCCATTTGCGCTGCATCTTGCTCATTGGTGCACCACCGTAATCTCGTCCCCCGTGGCCAGCTGGCCGTCCAGTCCCATGCCGGCCCAGATCAGTTCGTTCCCCACGACCAGGTAATCCACCCCGTAAATCTGCGGGGGCGCGCCTTCGATCAGGAGAATCACCTCGCCCGGCGCGACCTGGAAATCGGGAAGCACAATCCGCTTCTGGTCGACCTCCTCCTGGGACAGGCTTTTCCTGAGCACATCAAATCCGTCTCCGCCGGTGCACGTGGGGTTGCTGTAGTAGCCCAAGAGTCAGCCCCCATCACCATGTGCCCCCGACCACGCTTACCTTGTCTCCGGCCTGCCCCTTGACCCGGATCTCGGCCAGGTCAATCCTCACCAGGGTGTGGTACTCCCCGGGCAGCCAATGAATCTCGCTACCGTCGTCACCAAGGAAGATCACGTTCCCCGCGTTCGTCGGCGGGGTGGAGATTTCAAAGGTCCCCACGAGCTTTTCCGGGACGAGGGGCGCGAAGTCGGTGGTCACACTGATTTGCCTCATGATCACGTTGTTCATCGGTCACCTCGCCACGCGGTACGTCACGGTCAGGAGACTCGTAAACTGGCGCAATTCCTGCAGATGCTCCTGCGCGAAGACCGGCTCGTTTTCGGCCTTCACCCACATCGCCTCGGGCGTGGTCGGCAGATTCACTCCGCGCAATGCGTCAGAAATCTCCTGCACCAGCGCCATCAGGGGGTCGAGTTCGGCAGACGCGTCGGACGCGACCTTCTTCTGCACCGCGATGTCGATCTGCACGTCCTCGCGCATTCGCCCCCGGTCCAATACGGAAGAGGCAATCCCGCGTGGCACGACCGTGACATGGAGTTCCTTCATCTCCTGCAGTTCGAAGGCCGGGCGGTAAGCGCGCTCCGCCATGAACGGCATGGAGAACGTCGACCCGTTCAGCTTCTCCGTCACCGCCTGGGCAATCTCCGGAATCACCGCCATGCTCACTCCTCCCTCGCGATGCAGGGCCGGGAGATGATCTTGTCATGGAGCGACCGGTTCAGGATCATCAGGTCCGATACGGTCGCGGTGAGCGTCTTCATCGCCGCCGTGTTCTGGGCCACGATCACATTGTTCGCTTTCATGACAGAGAGCAGTTGTTTGATGAGCCAGATCACCATCGCGAGCAGCACCACGGAGAATCCGAGGAAACCATAATTCGCAACCGGGGTTAGGATAAACTCGACGGCTTCCATTTCAGGCATCCTCCGTTCCGATCAATTTCGTGTGAATCCGCAGCGTTCGGCGGTAGTCGTCGGACCAGCGCCAGCACGGATCGTTCCCGGGGGCCATCACCTCGTATTCCCAGGTCTTGCCGTCGTCCGTCTCCCGGATCACATCCCCTCGTTGTGGCAGGGTCTGTGAGCCGGAGAGAACCAGGTGCTCAGCCCCCACCAGGTAATCCCGCGACTCGTACCGCTCAAAGAGGCCGTATTCGCGAGAGATCTGAAACACAGTCTTCCCGACCGTGGCAGGAACGGCTAACGCCTCCCCTCCGCGTCGGTATTCGACCGGGATGGTGCGGTGCTTTTCCCGCATCCCTTCCAGCCATTCGCTCGAGATTTGCAGCATGTCCGCCAATCGAATCCCACCTTGACAGAGCCCCTGGAGGGCGTATCCTCTTCACCTTCAACCTGGAGAGAGCACCTTGACACGAGATTCCTCCCGCCGCACGCGGGACAGCATCATCACCGGAAATATCTGCCCTCACTGCGGCCGCAACCGGGCCAAGAGGGCTGATACCGCTGGCCGTGGGCGCGAGCTTCGCTGCACCTTCTGCGGCCATACCTGGGAACCCAAACCGACTACTGACTGAGCCGCACGCGCACTGTCGCATCAGCCTCGCCAACAGCGGCGATGGTCTTTCCAAGCAGCTTGTTCGCGCCGGCCGCATCGTCGTGGGTGGCAACCTTCGCCACGGCATCCCAATACGCCTTGGTGCCTGCGGCGATGGTCGTGCCACTACCCGTGGCCTTGGGGAAGTCGAAGACGCCTTCTACCGCCAGGCTGCCGAGTGTGCCTGCCTGGATATCGAGCTTGGCCACGCCAACGAGATCCGTCTGAACCACCACATCGCCAGAGGTAACGTTGGCAGTCGGGACATAATCGACAGACTTGCCTTCATGTTTGAAAATCGCGTTCATAGATACCCTTTCTGAAACCTGGGCTTATGCCTCTTCCCACTTGTCCACGCCTCGCCAGGCAAATCCATGCCTGGTGACTATTCTCCGTTGAACTTCAGAGCTCCCCGGAAATCCTGCTCACGGCACGCAAGATCCCAGTAGATCCTGAATTGGATTCCCAGAACATTGAAGTCGACCTGCCCCTGTTCCACAGATGGCGTACGCCGGCCGCGCAGGTAGGCGATTTCAAAGGTGTCTGCAACCGCAGGGTCAGCCAGCAAGTACCACGCCTTGGTGCTGTTGCCGCCATAGTTGGTATTGCTCAGGTACGGGCTACAGACGATTTCCAGGTCCTCATCGGCAAGAGGATTGTAGGTCGGGATCCGCTGCTTGTTGGTTGAACCGGTGCTCATCAGGTAACTGCTGCTCAGGATCTCGCGGGCAGTCATCTTGAGACCGGTCGGGACAAGCAGGAACCGAGGCGCAATGTTGATCGGCTGCTTATCACTATCCGTCTGGTCCATGAACTGCTGCACAGCCATGGCCAGACTGTCAGGAGACAGAGCTGTATCTGCACCGTCCTTGTAGTTCTTGTGCCCAACCGAGAAAAGGCTGTTGGGGTTCGACAAGAGCCGCTCGAAGAAGATCTGGTCCACCTTGCGGGCTGCGCGTGCCCCCATCCCCTCGGGGACCCGGAGGAAGGCCTGAAGGTCGTCATCGAAAATCATCTTCCGCGTGAGGCAGAACAGCTTCCCGTAGGTCTGGAGCTGGTTCGTGGCCTTCTCTTCACTGAGGCCCCCATGCTTGATCTCGCCATCAGGAGCGACGGGCTCAAGGTCCCCCACGTCAGTCAGCCGGTAACGTTCCGCTTCCTTGAAGTCGGTCAACTCGCCTTCAGAGCACAGCCGCGTAGCAATCACAGGCTGCGCCTTGAAGGACTTCAACAGCCGTTTGTTCGCAACCGAATTCAAGAGGCCCGGAAGCGAAACAGTGCTGAAGGACGCACGGATGGTGTCGTTTGAGAAATGACGGGGAAGCGGAACCCCTTCGGCATTGGCGCACTCGACGAAGACCTGCTGGAGAGAAATGTCCCTGTCATGGTAGGCAGCGGATACGGTCTCCTCACCATATTCTGACACGAGGGTTTCTTCATCGATCCCGGCACGAAAGCACAGGGCTGCCTCAAGGCGTTGCTTCGATTCCATCGGAGTCTTCTCCTTTGCAATGCTGATGCCGACATCGGCCTGGGGGCGGGCTGCGCGCATGGCATGAAGCACCTTGTCGCGCGTCTGGTCTGGACTCCAGCCGGCCGAAATGGCTTCTTGTTCGATCTTGGCGAATTCGCCGGCGCAGATGCTCTGGATCTCGGAGACACGACTGCGTTCAGCCTGGACCGCGCGCTGGGCTTCGGCCTTGGCCTGTTCCGCTACATCGACCTTGGGCTCGGCAGGAACCGGCTCCTTGGGTGCGGGCGCCTCCGCCTTCTTCGGCGCAGGGATCACCTTGGTCTCGTCATCATCTGCGGGCGGGGCGTTCTCCTTGTCGAACTCGGCCCGAAGAGCCGCCAGGCGATCCTCAGAGAGATCCGCTTCCTTAAGTCCCTTGCCTTTCAGCCATGCGGTGAATTCCATCGTAATGTCTCCTTTGAGAGTGAAACTTGCGGCAACCTTCATGCGCGTAGTGGCGTCTGCCCCCACGGCAACAACAGACACTTCGCGAAGGACAGAGGCCTTCACGTGGTAGAACGGCCCTTCATGGGACCGGCCATTGATGATGCGGTTCTTGCCCTTGGCGATGAGCTCGGCGTCTTTGACTTCTGCGCCGATGGAAAGCTGCCAGTCCCCGCCCGACTTGGCCTGCTCGACAATGCCGGAGGCCTGGCCGCTGGAAGAGAGGATCTCGCCCTCAATAACAAGGCAGCCGTCCTCCACACGTGCGTTGATCATTCCCACGCGGGACCCGGTGCGATTTTCGTGGTTCGCGAGAAGCGGGACCTGCTCCGGGATCTCCATTCCAGACAGATCGACGACGACGGGATGCCTCCAGCCGGGCAGGTTCATCTTGGCGCCGGAATAGGCAATCCCCATCACGCGTGGCTTGTCAGTTCCAGCCGCTTCAATGAGAAGAAACAGGTCATTCATAGGATTCATCCTTTTTGGTTGCTTGACTCGGGGCAGTGTCGATCAATCCCAACTCACGCATGAGCGTCTTCTCACGGGCGATCTGCCGCAGCTCCACTTCCCAATCCTTGCCCTGACGGGCGTACTCATGGGCAAGCGTGGTGGTGTTGCTCTTGAGGCGGGTCTCCTGCGCCTTTGCTTCCTTGGACGGGTCCACATGCTCCATCCCATCCCAGAACCATTGGTGCGGCGGGATTGCGCGCGTGTCACCGGTGGGGAAGCCATAGACCAGGCCATACTCCAGAAGCCACGCGGAGAGGACCCGGTCGAGAATGCGGGAAGCCATAAAGGCCTGATCCACGCGGATGGATTTGTAGTAGGTCTGATGGTCAAGACGCCCGGAGGCGTAGTTGTAGCCGGAGGAATTGCCGGCGGCGATGTTGAAGGGCATGTTCAGGCAGCGGGCTATCTCGTTCAGAATCTCGTGCTTGAACTCGGCATAGGTCGTGGCCGGTTGCTTGGGATCAAGCTGCCCCATCTTCCATCCGCCGGGCATGGTCAGAAGCATGTTCCGCTCAAGCGGAATCTGGTCCATGGGTTCGACGTTATCCGCCTCGCCCCCGGCCGGCGCATCGGTATACAGAATGCCAGCGAAATCGGCAGCAGCCTCCGCAGCCGACAAGACCGCCAGCGTGAAGCGCCGAAGCTGCGCGAAGAGGGGAAGCGCCGGAGTGATTTCAGGTATCCCCCGGTGCTGCCCCGGACGCTCCCCCCGGAAGAGGTGAATCATTGCCGTTGCCGGAACCATTCTGGTCAGCAGGCTGAACCCGGCAGTCGAATCCCCGGGGTGGAAGTTCAGCACCCGATAGGACACTGGATTGCCATACCGATCCAGAAGCACCCCGTCGATCTCGTTGGGATCCAGGGCTGAAGTCAAAGGACTCGTGATCTGATCCGCTTCAACCAGGCGAAGGTCCAGTTGCACCTCGTGATCGATTTTGTGATTGGTCGCGAGAATGGCTAACGCCTCCCCGTCCTGGGAGCGCGCCATGCGCATGGTGCGCAGCTTCTCCGCAAGGCAAGTGGCAGCCGCCCAGGCACTGAATTCACGCTCGACTGCGCGGTTTGCCTCCTCGTCCTGGGTCAGCATCTGCAGACGCGGCCCTGTTCCGACCGTGTCGTTAGCAATGGTCAGAACGATGCCGCGCGCATAGCTGTTGTTCGCCACCTCGTAGCGGGCGCGGTTTCGGAGGGTCTTGCGGACCTCGGGGCTGGCTGCCGAATCGGCCGACAGGTTGTCGGCCTGGGACCAGTGCCGCTGGTTATGCACGGTGGTCTGGGCGGAATCAAAGCCGCCGCGCACCCGGCGCACCGGGATGGCGCGCAGACTGCCGAGGCGAATCTTCTCTTTGCTGGCTGTCGCCTGCGCCATTACGCTGCCCCCGGGGGAATGAGTTGGGATACTTTGAGCCCCATGCCCTTGGAACCAGCCGCCTTCTTGCTCGCGAGATACCGGTCCGCCTCAATCTGATCACTCAGAGAGTGCTGCTCCATGGAGCCAGAATCTCCCTTGGCAGCCTTGGGGCCGGAAGCATTCTCAAGAATCTGGTTGGTCAGATCTTCGGGCATAGATGACCTCATAAGGCCGCTGCAAATCAACGGCTGATGAGGTTACATACCCCGTGGCGATGCAAAGTGTCGGGAGGATTCCGCATTCCGACCCGCATCTGGCCGTCAGCGTGTCTTGGCCCGCAGCTCGGAGAGCTTGATTCTCGGCTTCTTGGTCCGGGCAGGCGATCCATCGCCTGGGAGCGCCACGCCCTGCTCAGACGCCGCTACCGCGCAACCCACAACGCAGTCGAAGAAATGGTTGTCGGCATGGTTCGGGCGCATTTGCCACTCATCCACCACCCGGCCACGCCCCTCGGTGCGAACCGAATACTCAGCGGTGAGCTGCTCAACGAACATCCGGTGCACATCCGGCTTTTTGCCAAAGAGGGTCAATGCGCCGGCATCCCCCTTGGCCACACGGAGCCGGGAGCGCACGAAGCTCTTCCAGTAGTTGGTGTCAAAGAGAATGAAGCGCACGGCATTCTTGCCTTGCCGGGAAGGAATGCGCCAGTTGTATTCGCTCACCCGGTCGCCGGGTTTGCGCCGGTAGTCAGAGAATGGAGTGGATGAAGCGGTCACACCTTTGCCGCGACTGGGCATGACCACGGCCGGGTGATTGCTCTGCCGGCAGAAGTCGTAGACCGTGCCGGCGGCGTTGCCGTCATTCGCGTCAATGAGGCACCGGGAGATCCGCAAGACCGTGCCGTCATCCCGCCTCCATTCCCGTGCCAGAAGATCCCCGGTCAATGATTCAAGCCCGGCCCGCCACGCCCCCTCCTGCCCAGTACCGGGGAAAGCAGCCTGCAATGTCTTCGATGCCTGTCGCAGCGTGAAATAGCGTCTCTTCTGGTCCGGGTAGGTTCAGTAATCGATGATGTATCCGGTAAAGTCCATGCCCCAGGCCACCACCGCGTAGTAGAGCACCTTCCCCTGGACATCGATGAAACAGGTCAGCCGTTCACAAGAGGTGGGGATCTCGCGCTGATTCAGGTTGTTGGTGCGGGCAAGCACCTCATCGACCGTGAGTTGACCCTCCTCCTCGGGCGGGAGCTGCGGCTCGTTCTGGAACTCGGAAGCGAAGACCGCCTCGCCGTCATCAATGAGGGCGTTGTAGGCATGCTGGATGGCACTCACCTCGCCTTTGTCGGCTTCATAGCAGTATTCCCAGCCGATTTCACAGCCTTTGTCCATTTCGGCGCGATGTTCGATGTAATACTCCGTCGCTTCTTCGCGGGCGCGAAGGTAATCGTCAGGATCATCTGGGTTGTAGGAGATGCGCAGCTTCCGGTACTCCTCCATCCACAGGTCTTCGTGCCGATCCGCCCACCGCCGAACGAAGGGAATCCGCTCTCCCTGCCAGGCCGGGTTCTTCTCCGGATCAAGCAGTTGATCGACCAGGTCGTCCTTCTGAATGACCGTGCAGGGCATCACCACGGACATGCCGGTCTTGTGGCCGGCGCTACGGATCACAGCCTTCTTGATGATGTTGATGCGCTTCGTGATCTGCTGCGGGCTGGCAGCCGAATCCTCGTCCTGAGGGTCATCGATTACACAGAAATCTGGTCTGATCTGCACGCCGTCGCCGCGCCGTTTCTTCATGCCGCGCACCTTGGAACTGGTGATGCCGCAGGCAAGAATTACCGATCCGGCCGCTTCCGAACCTTCAATCATGGGGAATACGAGATAATCGGCCGACCACTCGATATGCGTGGGCTGGCCACGGTAGAGCTGGCCGTGGGACCGCTGGTTGATTCCTTCCAGGCACCGGATGGGATAGCAGATCTCCGGGAAGTCGGCGAGAAGCAGATCGCTCTCAAACACCCCCTTGATGGAATCCAGGTTGTCGGAGGCGCGTGTCTGGTTCGCACCGATGATCGGGATGAACCGCTTGTGGCCGTAGCAGATCGCCCAGGCGGCAGTGAGTTCGCTGATCGTGGATTTCCCGAAGCCGCGATAGACCGCTTCCACGAAGCGGCCGCCGTGGAAGATTGCATTCTCGATCCGCTTGATCACGCGAATGTGGTCATCGGAGAATGGGTCCTTGCCTTCCGGCGCATAGGTCATGATGAAGCGCGCGAGATCATACCGGCAGGATTCCTTGCGCTTCGGGTCTTCCACCTCGGGCAGTTCGCCAATATCGCGCACCGACTCAGAGAGTCGGCGCGACCGTTCTGCTTCCCGTTGCCGATGCTTTTCCGCATAGGACAGCCCGTCGGCTTCCGACTCCGCATCGAGCAACCGCCGCCACTCCAGAAACAGCCAGGCCACGTACCGGACCAGATCGATCCGACGACCATCACCGATGCGAAGGCCAGCCCGGTTCTGGTGCCGATACACCGCCCCTTGGGCCACCACCTCCCCAAGAGGAGTGGAGTTCATGAGCCGGGCCAGTTCAATGGGCTTCAGGCTATGCGGGTCAATTGCCATTGTTCTTCATTTCCTTGAGGATCCACGCGCCAAGGTGCACGATGTTTATATACCCCGCCGCGTCTACAGGTGCCCCGGCTTCTATCGCTTCGCGGACCTGGGCCTCGGTTACGGCTTCCCCGCCCGCCTTGGACAGGAGCCGGGCCGCATCAGCGGGAGCCAGCCTGGTGGGGTTCAGTTTGCCTTCTTTCATCGGAGTATCCCTCCCTCGGGAGCCCAAAAGGGCAAAAACGGCTTTTGTGGGGGACGGCCCCGGTGGTGCTACCTCAGGTACACTTGGCCCGCACGTGGCGCTTGTGGGGCCTTTGTGGCGGTTTTGTGGCCCGGGCGGGGCCAAGGCAACCTCCACTCGTAGCGCAACCCCGGTCCGGTGGGGCCAGGGCGCGCTGGGTACTACGTCGGGCTACTCGGCCGAGGCAGCTTCCTTTCCGTGCCGGCAGCCGGCCTGGTAGGCCGCGATCAGGGCTTCCCGCAGGGAAGCGACTCCGATATCGTGGAAGTCGAGCCGGTCGCTGTTCCGGGTCGCCAGGGTCTCAACCCCCGGAAGGTGAATCAGGGCTTCCCGAAGCTTCTCCTCCCAGGATCCGGCAATGCAAACTGGGCAAAGGTCCTCGTCTTCCGTGCAGAACCAGCCTTCCGCTTCGGCGACTTCTCTTGCCGACTCGCTTTCCAGAACGTCGGGGCCGCGCGCGCCACAATGGTCACAGACCAGTCTCTCTATCGCTTCAAACATCTCCGTCTCCTTCAACCGTTCAGTTCGTACAGGCCGCGCTCGGCCTTGCGGAAGCGCGAGTCCTTCCCGCGCTTGGAGATCTCCCGCTGCATTGAAGCGGAGAGGGTTGCGCCCGGGGTGCGGCCGGCGGTGTTCCAAAGTTTCTGCTCAAACATCCGGCGGACGATTTCTTTGCAGGTGAGCGGTTCCTTCGCGCCCTTCAGGATCTCCACCGCCGCGTCAAGCTGGCTCTTCTGACCGTTTGGCTTGCGGCCCCGGTTGCCGGAGGGCTTCGACTCCTCGGCCTTCGGCAAGCGGAACATCTTGCCCGGAAGGCTCTTCACCTTGTGTTCAAGCTCCAGGGCCATCAGCGTTGCGGAAACGTCCCCAACCGGCGCGCCGGTCGCCTTGGCGATCTCATCGAAGTGGACCTGCGCCCGGGCCAGCTTCTTCTCGTCCACCAGGGCAGCAAGCACCCGGCTCTTCAGGTTCAGCGTTACTTGCGGCGTCTCCTTGGCCGGTTTCTTCCCCGCGCCCTTGAAGCCGGGGGCTGCTCCGTTCTTGGCAATGGACTGCTTGATGCTTTTGGCGAGGCCGCCTTTGCCGTGCTTCCCGAGGGCCTCGGCAGCCTTCTCCTTCGCTTCCTTCTGCGTGTGGCCAACCGAGATGCGCCCGCCGCTTGAGGCTTCGCTTACCGTCCAGCCCTTGCCGTCCGCGCTCTTGTGCAGAAAGAACCGGAAATCCTCGAAGCCGGGAACCTTGACCTCTTTCGCCTTCTCGGCCGCTACGAACTTCTTCTTGCCCTCGTCGTACAGGTGGAACTCGCTGCCCTTGGCCGTTTCCTTCTTGGCCGGGGCGCTCTTGGCGGAGGCTTTCTTTGTTGCAGCCTTCTTCGCCGGGGTCTTCTTCGCAGGAGCCTTCTTTGCCGCGCTCTTCTTGGTCGATGTTTTCTTGGGTGTAGCCATGGTTTTCTCTCCTATCTGCTTTGAATAAGTGAAAGTTGCCACTCCGAGCCGTCCCGGAACCGCAGGACCAGCCCGTCGTTGTCGGTCAGGACCCCGGAGTCCGCGAAGGACTCAACGCGAATCAGCTCGCGCAAGGGGTCCGGAACCGTTATCTCGTCCTCTTCGATCTGCCCGATGCTTACGCCGAGGGCCTCTTCGAAGAATTCTTGTACTGCTTCAGGAATCATCACCGTCTCCTTGAAAGGTTCAGGGGCGAAGGGGCGAGGCGAAAACCCCGCTCCCTTGCCAGCCCTACTGGCCGCGAAGCTCCTCCAACGTTGCCTCGATCTCTTCGCGCGAGAACGGGCAAAGGCTCTGGAGCGTTTCCAGCAACGCTTCCCTTACCCGCCCAAGGTCACCCGCGTCTCCCCAGCCGGCTCCCGCTTCCTCAATGGGCCGGAACCGTGCGTCAAGTTCCTGGCCGATCTGGTCGAGAAGCGCGCCGATGTCTCCAAGCCGCTCCGCGCAAACCGCCGCCGCCGTCTGTCCCTTTTCGTTCTTACTGGCCATCTTTCCGTC
>CAYMGG010000116.1:0-15877 GCA_964389915.1 uncultured Planctomycetaceae bacterium | reverse complement strand
GGTGGCCGTGGCCGCCGCCCCGGTCCGGACCCTGCCGGTGGCCGAGGTTTCGCCCCCGCCGGCCTATGAATTCTGGCGGCCATATCTGTTCTGGGCCTTGCTCACGGCCATGCTGCTGCTGGTCCTGCTGATCCTGCTCACCCGCCAGCTGGTGCGCCACCGGATGGCCCGGTTCGCCCTGGTTTCGACCCTGGCTCATCTGCTGATCGTCCTGGCCATCGCCAATTACTTCGTGATCGTCCAGCCGCGTCCGGCCGAGCGCCGGCCGGTCATGATCGCGCGCCTGGTCGACAGCAAACCCGTCGCCAGTCTCTCCAGCGAGGCCGAACGTAGCCTGCTGGCCGACTCTTCCCGTTCGCTGGCCGCGATCAAGGAGCGGCGTTTCCTGCCCGCGAAGGCGGAGAATCCGCAGCCCGACGCCCAGCGGCGCGAAGCCGCGGCCGTGGTGAAAACTCCGGCCGCGCGAATGGAGCTCACCGCCTCGCGTTTGGAGCCGAGCGCGGAGTGGCGCCGGGTCGAACGGCTCAGCCGTCCGGTTCCCAATCGCGCTTTTGCCCCCCCGGCCGAACCGGAAACCTCCAATCGTCCGGATCAACCGGCGGAGTTGGCCGAGCAGCCGGTCCAGGCCCCGGCCGCGCCGCAAACGACCACCGAGCCCACCCACCTGGCCGCCGCCCCCGCGCCGGTTTGGAATGAACCGTCCGCGCCCACGCACCAGACGGCCAAGCTGGAGCGGCCGACCTTGTCCGCGCCGCAACCGCAGCTGGCCGCGGTCGGCGGTCTGACCCGGCGGGAATCGCTGCCGGAAACCGCCCCGGTCGCCAATTCCGTGGCGGCCATGCGCCCCAAAACCGGGCTCTTGGCCCAGGCCCGGCCGCAGGTTGAACCCGGCCATACGGAGCCGGCCCTGCCCCAACTGGCGCTCAACGACGCGCAGGGCGGACGCCATTCGCCCGATCGGGCGGCGACAGGCGAGGCCGCGCGGCCCGGCCCTTCGGTGCCGGCTGAACTGGCCGAGCTGGCCTGGGCGGCTCCGACGGCCGACCCCCGTAGCGCCGCCCGCCAAGCCGAGGCTTCGCCTCGGGAACCCCCGGTCATTTTGGAGGATCCGCTGGACCGGCCGGCCGAACGGGTGGCCTGGAAGACGCCGGAATCAAGCCAGCCCCGGGCCAAGCCCGCGCCGCTTCGTACCGAGCCGGCGGAAATGGCCAGCCGCCCGCAGATGCCGCTGGTGACAGCCTTAGCCCAATCCACATCTCAGCCCGACCGTTCGGTCGAAGCCGTGGCGCTCACTATGCCGACGGTGGCCGAATCTTCGGCCGCCCAGTTATGGGAAAAGCCGGCGCAGTCCCGGCGCGACCGGCCGACCGCGGCCAAGGCCGGCGCTCCGCTCTGCAACCTGGCTCGGCTGCCGGATCAGGCCGCCGACCCGCTGCCGCGCTGCGAATCTCCCGCCGGGCTGAACGACCAGCTGATGCAAAAGCCGGAGCCGATTCTGACGCAACGGACCGAGTCGCCGCCTAGCCGGACCGAACCGGAAATGGCTTCGGCCTTCGAGTCGGCTTCTGTCCCGGCCCGGCGCCGCTCGGACCAGCATCCGCAGGGCGAATCGTCCCTGGGCGCGAAAACCATTGCCGCTGCCCTGGCGCCGGCCGAAGCCCGGGTCGGGCGACCGACGGCCGCCAATCAATTGGCCTCCGCCACTTGGCCCACGGAAACCCGCGGCCAAGCTCTCGACGCCTGGGCTCAAGGAACGGCCGAACGCGAATTCGCCCATTCTCGCCCCGCCGGCGGCGTTTCCTATCGGGGCCGCAGCTTACGGCCGGAGAACCGGCTGGCCGGCAACGACGAACCGGCCGGCGCCGGGGCGGCTTCGAGCCTGCTGGCCCGGGCGGCCGGCCAGACCGAGACCGGAGCTCCTTCCGCCCGGGTCATGCGCGGGCGTTCCATTCCCGGCGAGTGGCGGTTCGCCGCCGCCGCTCCGGCCTCCGAAGCCGCCGCGGTCGGCCGCGAAGAACCGCTGCCGACTACGGCCGGCGCCGAGATTCCCGAGGCCGCCCTGCCGCGGCCGGTGGTCCAGCCCCGGGCGCAGCTCACCTCCCGCACCGCCCCGCCGCCCCGAACTGGTGACGTGGCCGCCATGCAGGGCGCGCTAGATTCGGCGGTGGAGATCGGTTCGCTGAGCATCGTGGTCGGCCGCCTGGTCTTCTCCGGCGAATGGACCCATGCCGGCCTTTCCTGCGGCGCGGTCGTGGCTGCCTGCCGCGAAGGCCTGGCGGGCAAGGTCAAGGTCGAGGAGCGGGCCGTGCGCCTGAAGGCCGCCGAACTGGCCGATTGCCAGATCCTGCTCATGGCCGGGTCCGGACCCTTTGTGCTCGACGGGCAGGAGGCCCTGGTTTTGGGCGATTACCTAAACCACGGCGGTTCGCTCTGGGTGATGGACTCCAGCCGGCCGGGCGACGAGTCGTTCGCCCTGGCCGCGCGGCGGGAGCTCTCGCGCCTGGCCGAAAGGCTGGCGACTCTGCCGTCGGAGCACCAATTGACCCGGGCGGGAGCGAGCCTGGCGGCGGCTTTGGGTCAGGCCGCCCCCGAATTCTGGTCCGCCCGCGCCGGCCAGGGGCGGGTGCTCTTCACGCGCGGCGATTGGACAGGCGCGCTGGCGCTCTCGCCGGAACGCGCCGCCGCCGCGCCCTACCTGACCACGGCCCGGGCCGAGGCCCTGCGGCTGGGCTTGACGGTCATCACTTATTTTCTGGGCGGCGGGCAGAACGCCGGAGAAGAGCTGCTGCCCGCCACGCCGGGCGGCGGGGCGGTCGCCGCCGCTTCTACGGGCGGCCCGCTGCGGGTCTTCGAGGATTTTACCGGCCTGACTCGGGAGACGCTGGCCTGGAGCCTGGAGAAGTGGAGCGATCCGGGCAAGCTGGCCCTCGCGCCCGACGGCGCGGGCGGCGAGGCCCTGCGCCTGGATTTTTCCGCGGGCCCGAAAGGCAAGATCGCCGCGCGCTACGATCCGCCCGCCCGGCTGGGCCGGCGG
Organism: uncultured Planctomycetaceae bacterium; assembly: GCA_964389915.1. Taxonomy (GTDB): domain Bacteria; phylum Planctomycetota; class SZUA-567; order SZUA-567; family SZUA-567; genus CAYMGG01. The sequence continues at coordinate 12,843 of CAYMGG010000116.1, read as the reverse complement.
CTGGACTTGCACGACGCCGCGGCCGTGCTGGTGGATATATACAACGGCCACGCCGCCGGCCTGCGGGCCTCCCTGGTCTTGACCACCCACGGCCCGGAAGGCTGGCGGGATTTCGAAACCGCGCCGCTCATTCTCACCGCCGGCTGGAACCGCAACCTGCGCTTCCCGCTGGCGGGCGCGACGTTCCGTTCGCGTTCCACGGGCTGGCGGAACTACGACACGCCACTGACCAATCCCGAGGCCTGCGGCAAGCTGAACCTGTTCCTCTACCCCGACCGCCAGGCGTCGGCCGGAACCGTGCTGATCGACAATCTGCGCCTGGCGGGGGAATGATTAAATTCTGGCCGGTAAACGCCAGAGATCTTGATCTTTAAGTCCGACGGGAGCCAGCATTTCTTCGGCCGCCGCAAAATCCATTTTCGCATAACGGGGATAGTGGCAATCGGACCCCAGACTGAGCTTCACGCCCGCTTCTTTCAATCGCACCAGGTAATCGATGTATTCGCGGATGAAACGTTCCGGATAGGCGCGGTTTAAAATCATCGCCGAAATGTTTATCTCCACCACCTTCCCGCCCTGCCGGACCGCTGCCGAAAATTCGTCATGCATTGCTTGCGGAATCACCCCGAAATCATCGAGCCAGGGCTCTGCCGTATACCGGCCGTTTTCGTCTTTCCAATGGTTATGCCACCACCAGGGATGGGCCACGATTGTTATCAGCGGATGGGTGGCCAGAAACATGTTTTGCCGGTGAAAATCCCGGATCACCGCCTCCCGCTCCCACGGCACGTACATCGGCCAATGAGTTCCGCCGACAACGTATTCGATGCCCAGTCGGGCGACATCCTCGGCCGTCAAGCCGATGGCCAAGGGACTGTTGGCCGGACCTCCTGAGCGCAGGCCGTAGACCGGAGCCTGGGGCGAAGTCCGGGCGATCTCGTCGATCTCCCACTGAGATACGCAACTGGCTTCCACGCCGAAATGAAACCGCGGCGACGGGTGGCAGGAATCGAACTCCTGCCGCGAACGAATCAGATCGGGCAAGTTGTAGGGCGTGTGGATATGATCGGTCAGGCCGAAATCTTCGATGCCCGCCGCCGCTGCGTCCGCGATGAGTTCGCTTACGGTCAACGCCGCCTCGTCACAGGAATTGCGGGAATGAATGTGCCAATCGGAAGTGAATTTCAAGGTCCTGCTCCTGTTTATCCGGCCGGAAAAATCAGGCGAAAAACACCGGGTTGCTCCAGGCCGTCCGGCCCTGGGCGTCCACGCACTCCACTCGCAGATAGGTGGCCGCCGCCGGCGCGGTCCAGGTGGCCTGCGTCAGCTGTCCGGCCGGGTCGGTGGTTACCGAACCATAATAGGAATTGGCGATGAAATTGATCCGCGCGGCCGGCGAACAGGTCACGCTGGCGGTGCGCCCCTGCAAGGTCACGTCATGAATCTGTGGCCCCTGGGTAGCATAGAAATCACCTGCCCGTAACGCGGCCAGAATCGCGGCTTCCGACTTCTCCCGTGCTCGGACCATGATCCAGCCCTTGCCGACGTCGCCGAAAGGCCGGCCGTGGGAATCGTCGGCGGCAAAGCCGTATAGTTTCTTGCCGGCCGAGAGCAGCTCGTCCCAGTGCACGGCCGAATAACCGCGGGCGATGTCCAGATCGCAGACGGTATTGTAAACCTCCAGGCCCAGCAGAGACCGGGCGGTCAGATAGGCCCCGCCGGGAATGCCCGACCAGTAAGGATGCGCGGCAATGGCCAGCGCCCCCTCGGCGGCGACAAAGTCCAGCGCCGCGTTCAGCGAGCGGAATTTGCGTCGTTCCCATTGGCGCTTCAGGCCCAGACAGACGATATGAAAATAGTTCCGACCGACGTGAAAATCGATCTCCGTGGCGGGAATGACCAGCAACCGGGATGCCTTCTCCGCTGCGGGCGGCGGAGTCAGTTTCCAATGGTCGGTCAGAAAAATGAAATCGTAATCCTGCGCCGCATATTTCTCCTGCACGACTTCCGGGCTCAATTTGCTGTCGGAATTGGTGGTGTGGGTATGGGTGTTGCCCTTGAGCCAGACGCCGGACGCGGTTTTGCCCGAACTCACGCTTCACTCCTTTCGGCCCGAAGCAGATAAACGGCCAGCAGTCTGGCCGGAACAGATGTCTCGTTGAGCGGCACATGCGGCACGGAACCGTCGAAATAGAGGGCGTCGCCCGCCTTCAGTTCCAGCCGATCCTCTCCCAGTTGGAAAAGCAGTTCCCCATCCAACAGATAGATAAATTGCAGGCCGTCAGTAGTGACCGGCCGCCGGCGGCCGCCCGGCTGGACCGTGAGGACCATGACCTCGAACACCCACTCCCCCACCGGCCGGGCCAGGAGCGGCTCGTGCATAAAGCCCACCGCTTCGTCGCGCTCCACCGCCTGGCGGTCGGACGCGCGCAGCAGCAGGTACGGCGTCTCCGTCGCCGCGCCCACCCCGCGCACCAACTCGGCCAGGTCCACGCCCAGGGCCTGGGCGATCCCGGCCAGCACCGGCAGGCTGGGAATGGCCCGGAAATTTTCAATCTTCGAGAGCAGCCCCTTGGTCAAGCCGCACTGGCCGGCCACGTCCGCCAGGGTCAGACCCCGGGCCTGCCGCTCCCGCCGGATGCGCAGGCCGATCTGCACCAGATCGCCCGCCGGCATTTGTCGTCCCATCTTCCCCTCCGTGATTAAGCGCTGGCAATAATTAAAGGTTGCGAGTTCAGTCAGGGAGCGGCGCAGCGAAAGGCGTTTCGGCCGGCATTTTGGGCGAAACGCCGAAAGCGCAGCCGCGACGAAGGATCAAACTGCAACCTTTAATCATTACCAGCGCCTTACTTGATGGTCAGGCAGAGCACGCCCAGCAGGGCCAAACCCACCCCCGCCAGCTTGCGCCAGCCCAAGCCTTCCTTCAACCAGATCGCCGCGGCCACCGCGGTCAGCACAAAACTCAGCTGCGTGATCGGCAGCACCCGGCTGGCTTCGCCCAGGCGCAGGGCCAAGGCCAAAAATAGGGTGATCCCGCAGACCAGCACGCCGGAGATCAGCCCGTACTTCACCTCGTTGCCCAAGGTCAATCGCAATTCGCCCCGTTCGCGGATCAGACCATACAGCAGACCGCCCAGCATCCAGGCCGCGCCGTTCAGAGCCAGCAGCCAGCAGACGTCCGCCCCCCGCTCCAGCCCGGCCTTATAGGTAAGGCCCATGCCCGCCCGCAGCAGACTGGCCAGCGCCACCAGACCCCAGCCCAGATTCTCGGGCTGCCGCCACCATTGTCCGGCGAGGAAGCGCTGCCACAGGAATGGAGAATTCGCCGCCAAATTCCGCCGCGGCGCGAATAGCACGACCGCCCCGGCTGCGGCCAGTAAGCCCACGGCCTTGCCCCAGGTCAGGGACTCGCCCAGGCAAAGCACGGCCAGCACCGCCGCCGGGGCCAGGTTCAGGCGATAGATCGTGGCGCAGATACCCGCCTCCTGGCGTTTGAATCCTTCCAAAAACAGGAGATTGGCCAGGATCGAAAAGACGCCCGACAGCACGCCCCAACGCAACGTCGGCTCGATCTTGGCTTGATGCCCGTCAAACCAACCGATCAGGCCGAAACTCGCCAGCCAGACCAAGCCGATGACCAGGGCGTAAGCGCCCAGAGAACGATTGCGCCGGGTGTAGAGCTTGAAGACCAGATCATTGGCCGCGGCGCAAAGCAGGCATAACCCGGCAAAACCCAAGGCTAGGGCTGATTCCATCGGCTGATTCTCCTTCCAAATCAAATCCTAACCGAAGCCTAACCCGCTGGTTTCATATTTGTCAACTTAGTTTATCTAAAAATCGAAGCTTGTTTTGTATAACTACCTTTATTTTAAAGAAGTTAAGATTATTGAGAATTTTTTGAAGGGGTCTGGGGGAACTTTTTTGCAAAAAAGTTCCCCCAGAGTTTGGTAACCTATGCGTGTGATGCAGGGATGACTGATTTATTCTTCTACCTGCCGGTCAGTCGGAATGGGGAGTGGGGATAAATTTGACCCTCAATTCATCCCGCTCATTAAAAATCGGCGCTTCGTCTGATTTATGGGCCGGAACTTCCATCTTCGCTAGCAAATCATCAAACCCTTGAAACTGATAACTGAACTGCAGACTCACTGATTGACCGGCCAAAACCGCCGGAAGACAACGGCTGGCCAAGCCAGCTTCGGCTTCTTCCCAATTTACAGGTCGAGTTTGAAACGCCAAATCATGCATGCCACTAAAAAATCGATTGATCCTCCGGTAAGAACTTTCTGTTTTTTCCTGCCACCACTCGTTCGTTTTCGGACAATGCCCCTGCAGGCTGGCCTGACCGGACTGCCGGTCAATAACCACTCGGACCTCATCGGCGCCCTGTTTGAAAAATCCCTGCAAATCAAGCATGGTCATTCGGGAGATCGGCTCATCGTTTTCGCCGGCCGGCAGCCCGTGAAGCAACTGCCGCGAAAGTTCTCTTAGGCACCGACGTCGGTCGCGCCATTCGTAATAAGCCATTCGTAACATGGCCCACAAACTCAGGCGCTGAAACATAGCCGCCTCCTTTAGTTCAGCGCTTCATCCTCTTCCCGGCAGAAGTGAATTGCGGCTTTCCCGACCGGCCCGCAGTTGGTCCCGCAATTGTGAAAAATCTTCCGGCAGCGGGGCCTCGAAGCGCAGGCGGTGACCGGTGAGCGGATGGGTCAGGACCAGGGCCGCGGCGTGCAGCATCTGCCGCTGGGCGCCCCGACAGGTAGGGTCGGGATGATAATCCAGATCGCCCATGATCGGCAGGCCCAGCGCCGCCAGATGCAGCCGGATCTGGTGGGGCCGGCCGGTAAGCGGATTGGCCCGCACCAGGGCCCAATCGGCCCCGGAGTCCAGCACGTAAAAATCGGTGGCCGCCTCCTTGCCCCCCTCGTGCAGCGGCACCACCGCGCCGCGCGCCGGGTCTTGAGGATGCACGCCCAATGGTTTGTCGACATGCGTGGCCGTGAAATCCGGTTGGCCGTCTACCAGGGCCAGGTATTCCTTGTGAACCTCTTTGGCGAAAAACTGCCGGGTCAGCTCGCGATAGGCGGTTTTGGTCAGCGTATAAACGATCGCGCCGCTGGTGTCCAGGTCCAGGCGGTGGGGAGCAGCGATGGTGGTCTCGGGATCGCCCAACCGGTGGCGGTGGCGATCCAGCACGCCGTTCTGCAAGGTGAGGTTGTCCATGTGCCCGCGGGCGGGATGGACCACCATGCCGGCCGGCTTGTTGAGCACGCACAGGCAGTCGTCCTCGTAAATCACGTCCAGCGGCATGGCCACGGGCTGCAGGTGCGGCGGCCAAAGCTCGGGGAAGAAAACTTCCACCCGCCGGCCGGGCTGGAGATCGACGATAGCTTCCACCGCACAAACCTGGCCGTCGACCCGCACGCAGTCGCCGGCCACCAGCAGGCCGGCGTGCTTGACCGAGATCGAAAGCCGGCCGGCCAGGTATTCGGTCAGATCCCGCCGGCCCAGGGGCCGGCTGATGGTGAAGGCGTGACGCCCGCCGGGGGCGAATTTGGGACGCGGCATGGCCACCTCACGGGGCGAAAAATCTTTTGCCTAAAGCGCTGGCATCAACTAAAGGTTGCGAGGTTCGCTCAAGGAGCGGCAGAGCAAAAGGCGTTTTTGGCCCGGGCCAGGATCAAAAACGCCGAAAGCGCAGTTGCGACGAAGGATCAAGCCGCAATCTTCAATTATCGCTCGCGTCCAACCCTAACCGGCGAAAAACTTGCGCCCCGGCCGGGTGCCGGTTATCATATCCGCCGGTGGTTGGCGCAAAAGCGAAATTCCGAATCAATCCGGCAGGGGAGGGAGAAAAATGCGGATCGTCACGCGCGGCGATTTTGACGGCCTGGTGAGCAGCGTGCTGCTGACCGAAGTGGAAACCATCGGCGAAATCCGCTTCGTCCACCCCAAGGACGCCCAGGACGGCCGGGTCGAGGCCGATCTGGAGGACATCGTCGTCAACCTGCCGTACATCAACGGCTGCGGCCTCTGGTTCGACCACCACGTCTCGGAAGAAGGCAAGCTGCCCGCCCAGCGGTTCAAGGGCCGCTTCGAGATCGCGCCCAGTTGCGCCCGGGTCATCGTCAACCACTACGCCTCCAAGGGCGACAAGCTGGCCAAGTACGAAGAGATGGTGCAAGCCTGCGACAAGCTCGACAGCGCCCAGCTGGGCCTCAAGGACGTGACCGAGCCCGAGGGCTGGGTGCTGCTGGGGCTGACCCTGGACCCGCGCTCCGGCCTGGGGCCGGAGTTCCGCAAATATTTCCGTTGGCTGGTGGAATACATCAAGGAACTGCCGCTGACCAAGGTGTTGGCTCATTCCGAGGTCAAGAAGCGCACCGACCGGGTGCTGACCGAGCAGGAGGATTTCCGCCGCCTGCTGGAGAAGTGCTGCCGGGTGGAGGACAACGTCATCATCACCGACTTCCGGGGCCTGCACGAGAAGCCGGTGGGCAACCGCTTCCTGGTCTATACCATGTTCCCCCAGGCCAACGTCGAGCTGCGCCTCTTCAACGGCTACAACGGCGCGGTGGTGGCCGCGGTCGGGCACAGCATCTTCAACCGGACCTGCCAGGTGAACGCCGGCGAGCTCTGCGCCAAGTACGGCGGCGGCGGCCACAAGGGCGCCGGTACCACCCAGCTTCCCGCCGCCGAGGCCGAGGCTAAACTGAACGAAATCCTCACCACGCTCAAGCAAAAATAAGTTTCGTCCGTCGTTATGAAAAATTGAAGACCGCCCGGACCGGGCGGTCTTTTTTCATGGCCGGCCGAACCGGTTTCGCTCCAGCCGCCGCGGCCGGGAAAATAAGCTTAAAAACTTTGCCCCCACGCCCAAGATTTTGCCCCCGCCTGACGTACCGCTCCTTGATGGGGCCTCCGCTTTTGCCTGCCCCGACGCCTTGATACGACGGCCCGCCATCCGGCCGGCGTCAACCTGTTTCGGAAAAGGCCAAACCGCTGCCCGAAACGCCTTCGCGCCGGCGCGAGGGCCGGCGCGAAGAGGGGCAGGGCAACTGCAGGACGGATTATTTCTTATCCTTGTCCTTGTCCTCGTCCACCACGGTGAAGTCGGCGTCCATCACGTTGTCGCCGCCCCGGGCGGACTGGTTGGCGTCGCCACTCTCGTGGTGATTGTCGTTCGGCGCATTCTGCGGCCCGGCGCCGCCGGCGGCCTTGACCTGCTCGTACATCTTGGCGGCCATGGCGTGGGAGGCCTCCTCGACCTCCTTCATCGCCTTTTCGATCTCGGCGGCTTCGCTTGACTGCTTAACCTTCTCCAGTTCGGTCAGCTTGGCCTCCAGGGCCTCCTTGTCGGCGGCGTCGACCTTGTCGCCGTTCTCCTTGAGCATCTTGCGCATTTGGTAGACCAGCTGGTCGGCGCCGTTCTGCAGATCGATCAGCTTCTTCTTCTCCTCGTCCTCGCCGGCGCGCTCCTCGGCTTCCTTGACCATGCGCTTGATATCCGACTCGGAAAGGCCGGAGGAGTCTTTGATCGTGATGTTCTGCACCTTGCCGGTGGCCTTGTCCTTGGCCACCACGGTCAGGATGCCGTTGGCGTCGATCTCGAAGGTGACCTCGATCTGGGGCACGCCGCGCGGGGCGGGGGGGATACCGTCGAGTTGGAAGCGACCCAGGGTCCGGTTGTCCTTGGCCAGCTTGCGCTCGCCCTGCAGGACGTGAATGTCCACGGCCGGCTGGCTGTCGCTGGCGGTGGAGAAGACCTCGGTCTTCTTGGCCGGGATGGTGGTGTTGCGCTCGATCAGCGGGGTCATGACTCCGCCCAGGGTCTCGATGCCCAGGGACAGCGGGGTCACGTCCAGCAGGAGCACGTCGCGGACCGTGCCGGCCAGGACGCCGGCCTGGATGGCCGCGCCCACCGCCACCACCTCGTCGGGGTTGACGCCCCGGTGCGGTTCGCGGCCGAAGATCTCCTTGCAGATGGCCTGCACGGCCGGCACCCGGATCGAGCCGCCCACCAGGACCACCTCGTCGATGTCCTTGGGCGAGAGGCCCGCATCCTTCAGGCAGTTCAGGCACGGCTGGCGGGTCCGCTCGATCAGCGGATCGATCAGCTCCTCGAGCTTGGCCCGGGTGAGCGAGAGTTGCAGGTGCTTGGGGCCCGAGGCGTCGGCGGTGATGTAGGGGATATTGATGTCCGTGGCCATGGCCGAGGAGAGCTCGCACTTGGCCTTCTCGGCCGCCTCCTTGAGGCGCTGCATGGCCATCGGGTCCTTGGTCAGATCCACGCCCGAGTCCTTGCGGAATTGCTCGCAGATCCACTTGATGACCACGTCGTCGAAGTCGTCGCCGCCCAGGTGGGTGTCGCCGTTGGTGGCCAGCACCTCGAAGACGCCGTCGCCCACGTCGAGAATAGAGATATCGAACGTGCCGCCGCCCAGGTCGAAGACGGCGATCTTTTCATTGGCCTTCTTCTCCAGGCCGTAGGCCAGGCTGGCCGCGGTCGGCTCGTTGACGATGCGCTTGACCTCCAGGCCGGCGATGCGGCCGGCGTCCTTGGTGGCCTGACGCTGAGCGTCGTTGAAGTAGGCGGGCACGGTGATGACCGCCTCCTTGACCTCCTCGCCCAGGTAATCCTCGGCGCAACTTTTGAGGTATTGCAAGATCATGGCGCTGATCTCGGGCGGGGTGTAGCTCTTGCCCCGGGCCTCGACCTTGACCAGCTCTTCCTGGCCGCCGACGATCTTGTAGGGGACCATCTTTTCTTCGGTGGCCACTTCCTTGTGCCGGCGGCCCATGAAGCGCTTGATGCTATAGACGGTATTCTGAGGATTGGTCACGGCCTGGCGCTTGGCTAGAATTCCCACCTGCCGGCTGTCTTCGGTAAAGGAGACGACCGACGGCGTGGTGCGGGCGCCTTCCTTGTTTGGAATGACTTTGGCTTCGTTGCCTTCCATGACCGCCACGACACTGTTGGTGGTCCCCAAATCGATGCCGATGATTTTACCCATGTCGATAACCTCCCACGAGTTAGATTATAAATTCTGGCGTTTGGATTCCGGCTGCGGCTCGGTCCCGGGTAATTCCTTGAGCCTGGTGCCGATCAGCCTGTTCCCAGTCAAAAAGACATACTGAGCGCCAATCTACGCTGCGTCAAAGCCAATCTTGCAATTCGCGCGCCAGCCAGCGGTTTTTTGTTTGTCGCAACACAACTTGTTTATATGATAAATGTTACGAGGGCAGATTCGCGGGCGGAAAGGCGGTTGGCGCTGAAAAAAAAGCGAAAAAAAGGCAGCCCACAGTCATAATGACAATTAAAGAAAATTGCGGAAATTTGGCCGCCGCTGGCTATACTCAGGGCCATGTTTACCGACTTTTCCGAGCAGACCGTTATCGTCACCGGCGGCACGCGCGGCATCGGCGCGGCCGTCAGCACCGCCTTCCTCAACGCCGGCGCCAAAGTCGTGGCCACCTATGCGGGCAATGACGAACGCGCCGCCGCTTTTCGCGCCGCCCAGGGCGAAAAAGCGGGCAATCTGTTCTGCGAAAAATTCGATGTGGCCGATTACGCCGCGGTCGAAGCCTTTTACAAGGCCTTCCCCGACAAATACGGGCCGTTGCAGGTGCTGGTCAACAACGCCGGCATCCGCCGCGACTCGGTGCTGGCCATGATGCCGGAGGCGGACTGGCGGCGGGTGATCGACGCCAACCTGACCGGCACCTTCAACATGAGCAAGTTTGCGGTGCAGCTCATGATGACCGAGCGCTACGGCCGGATCGTCTGCGTCACCAGCCCCAGCGGCCGGATCGGCATCGAAGGTCAGGCCAATTACGCGGCCAGCAAGGCCGGACAGGTGGCCCTGGCCCGCTCGCTCTCCAAGGAGACGGCCAAGCGCGGAATCACGGTCAACTGCGTCTCCCCCGGCTACATCGACACCGAGCTTCTATCCGACCTGCCCCCGGAATTGGCCAAGGAGTACAAGCAGAGCGTGCCGCTCAAGCGCTTCGGCAAGCCCGAGGAGGTGGCCGCGGCCGTCCTCTTCCTGGCCTGCCGCGAAGCCTCCTACGTCACCGGCTCGACCCTGGAAGTGACCGGCGGACTGCCGTAGCGTTCGTCCCGCCAAAGGCCCGAGAGAGACCCATGGGCAAACTGCTGCTGATCGCTCTGGCCGGAGGCCTCGGGTCGCTCTGCCGCTACGGTCTGGGGGGCGTGGTCCAGCGCCTGGGTGGCGCGGGTTTCCCCTGGGCCACCTTGGCGGTCAACCTGCTGGGCTGCTTCCTGTTCGGCTTGGTCTGGACCGCGGCCACCGAGCGCGGCCTCTTGAGCGCCGAGGCGCGGCTTGTCATCCTGACCGGCTTCATGGGCGCGTTCACCACCTTCTCCACTTTCGGTTTCGAGACCGTGCAACTGGCGCGCGACGGGCAATGGCTCCTGGCCGGCGCCAACGTGGCCGCCCAGGTCGTCCTGGGAGCCTTGGGCGTGCTGCTGGGCTTCGGCGCGGGCCGTCTGATCTAGGGAGGCAGACCATGAAACTCGAAGGCGATTCCCAACTGGTGCGCATCTTCATCGGCGAATCCGACCGCCACCAGGGAAAACCTCTATACGAAGTGCTGGTCGCAGAAGCGCGGGAGCGCGGCCTGGCCGGAGCCACGGTGTTGCGCGGAATCGAAGGTTTCGGGGCGCATAGCCGGATGCACACGGCCAAGATCCTGCGCCTATCGGAAGACCTGCCGATTGTGGTGGAGATCGTCGACACGCCCGAAAAGCTTGCCGACTTTCTGCCCCGGCTCGACGAACTGGTGGTTGAAGGCCTGGTCACGCTGGAAAAGGTTCACGTCATCGCCTATCGCCCCGGCCCGGCGTCTAAGCAATAGCCGCAGGATGGGATTACTCCCATCCTACCACTACTGCTTCCTTCCCCCAACCCCCTCCCGGAAGGAGGGGGAGCTTTTCAAAACGCTTCGCGTGCCCGGCAGGTTCAGATGGACAAGGCGCACGAATGGGGCAGACGCTGAATTTATCCATCTGAACGTTCGAAACGGCGAAGCCGAACGAGAGTTTTTTGAGGGGGTCTGGGGTAACTTTTTTGCAAAAAAGTTCCCCCAGAGTTCAGGGGTAATTTTTCAAACCGAGTATTCCATGTCCAGCGCGGCTTCTTCCGCCTCCGGGCACCGGGTGTTGATCGCGGCCACGCGCGGCACCTTTCTGGCCAGCCACCGCCTGCCGCTGGCGCGGGCCGCGCGGGCGGCCGGCTACGAGGTTCATTTCGCCGCCCGCGCCGATGCGGCCCGAGCGCAGCTCGAAGCCGAGGGCTTCCCCTTCCACCCCTTGCCCTGCGAACCCGGCGGCCTGAATCCAATTCAAGAATGGCGGTTCTGCCAATCGCTGCGCGGACTTTTCGGCCGACTCCGGCCCGACCTGGTCCATCTGGTGGCGCTCAAGACCGTAGCCTGGGGCGGGCTGGCCGCCGATCCGGCCGGGCCGGCGGTGCTGGGCATGCTCACCGGGCTGGGCTGGGCCTTCGTCGCGCCGGGCTGGCGGGCGCGGCTGGCCCGGCTTGTGATTGGCCGATTGCTGCGCGCCGGCAGCCGGCGGCTGCGCCGGCTGTACACAGTGCAGAACGCCGACGACCAGGCGCTATTGCTGGCCGAAGGTTTGGTCCCGGCGCAGAAGCTCCGCCGGCTCAAAGGTTCGGGCGTGGCCCCGGCCGAATTTCCGCCCGTTCCCGAACCGGAAACCGAAGTCCCGCTGGTAGTGATGCCTGCCCGCCTGCTGGTCGACAAAGGGGTGGGCGAATTCGCCGCCGCCGGGCGGCGGCTGCGCCGGCGCGGAATCCGCGCCCGGTTTGCCTTGGCCGGCGGGGAAGACCCGCTCAATCGGGCGGCGCTGCCGCGCGAAACCGTGCAGGCCTGGCAGGCGGCGGGCGATTTGGAATGGTGGGGCGAGCGGACCGACATGGCCGGGGTGCTGGCCCAGGCGAACCTGGTCTGCCTGCCATCCTACCGCGAGGGCCTGCCGCGCGCCCTGGTCGAGGCGGCGGCCGTGGGCCGGGCCTTGGTGGCGACCGACGTGCCCGGCTGCCGGGAGATCGTGCGGCCCGGCGAGAACGGTTTATTGGTCCCGCCCTGCGACGCCGAAGCGCTGGCGACCGCCCTGGCGGAGCTGCTGGCCGATCCCGCCCGCCGCCGGGAGATGGGCCGGCGTAGCCGGGAGATTTTCTTTCAGGGATTTGACCTGGATTCGGTCAACGCCGCCACGCTGGCGCTGTATGAAGAACTGCTGACTCAAGGAGCCGTCGAAAAATGAAAAAAACTTCTGCTGCCGACCGGCATACAATCTCCTTTTCACGCCTGAAGCCGGCCCTTTGTGGCTGCGCGGCGGGGGAGGAGATGGATGACGCGCTGGTATTGCGCCGGGCCGGCGGCGGGCTGACCGAATTCTACGGCCGGCAGGGCGGCAGCCGCATCCGCTTGGCCTGCACCAGCGGAGTGCGCCTGCGCTTTATCTCGGACTCCCGTCGGTTGACTTTCGCTCTGCGTTTTGGGGAAGTGCCCTGGCCTCAAGACCGGCGCTATCAGTGCGATCTGGCGATCGACGGCCGGCTGCGCGCCTTGGGGCCGGCCGGCGCGACCGGCCCGTTGGACTGGACGGGGGAGGTCAACTTCCGAGAGGCACGGCAACGGCATTTCGAACTCTGGTTCTGCCACGTGGCCCGGGTGGATCTGCTGGGCCTGACGCTCGACGCGGAGGCGACCTTCGAGTCCTGGCCCGCGCCGGCGCGGCGCTGGCTGGTTTACGGCGACTCGATCACCCAGGGCATGCAGGCCACGCGGCCG
>CAYMGG010000115.1:6644-16033 GCA_964389915.1 uncultured Planctomycetaceae bacterium | reverse complement strand
CTGCTGTTCGGCCTCTTTGAGCCGTGCCAATAATTCATCCGGATCGGGACGCTTGAAATTTTCGCTCATAGTTTTATTCTAAATCATCCTTCGTCCTGCGGGGGGATTTTTTAAACCGCCGCAATGTTTTCTAAAGTCTAGGTCAGTTCCTAGGTTATATCAAGAATAAAATTGCTGTTCTGGCCGAAGAATTATGAGCTAACCGGGCCTTCGCACTTTCCTTTGTTAGTGCCAGGAAACGGCAGTCCCAAGGTTGAGGCGACTGAGGATTCACCGGGATCAGGATATAATAGTGTCTTTGCTGCCTACGAAGTATATTTATGGATTCTTTGAATACAAATTGTGCTGTTTACAGCGACGCATACGGGCAAGGCATAATCTTGTTGTGTGCGCAGAGTTCACGCCAGCAAAAATAGCCGCAACCGCCTAAATTGGATCAGCCTTACGGGCATATTGCCGGATGGTGTTTCGATGTACTCCTAGCAGCTTTGCGGCTTCGCCAAGATTGCCGTTTGTCAGCCGGATGACCTGGCGGGAATAGTGGGATTTGACTTCTTCCAGGGATTTCACGTCTTCCCGGCGCAACGGTAAAAAGCCATCGGTAACGGCCGACTCTGCCTGACCGGATAGCTCTTCGGCCATGACCTCGCGAATCGTGAGGTCTAGGCGCAGGGCGCGCTTCAGCACTTTGTACAGTTGCCGGACATTTCCCGGCCAACTGGCCTGCCGCAAGCAATCAAAATCAGCGGCGGTTAGCTTGAGGCCGGTTTTGCCGTCGCAGAAACTCGGCGAACGCAAAGCGCTATATACCAGCGGCTCGATATCTTCGGGGCGCTCGCGCAAGGGTGGAATATGGATGCGCAGCACCTCCAGGCGATGAAACAGATCTTCACGGAACTGCCTGGCTCGGATCTTGGCCGGCAGATCCACGTTGGTGGCGGCCAAGATGCGCACGCTGACTTGGGCGGCGGGCGTGTCGGAACCTTCGGGAAAAACCAGTCCATCCTCCAGCACGCGCAGCAGCTTGGCTTGCACCTCCAGGGGCATTTCGCCGATTTCGTCCAAGAACAGCGTTCCATTGTCAGCCTGCAGAAAAGCTCCCCGTCGGGCGGAATAAGCGCCCGTGAACGCCCCCTTGGCGTGGCCAAACAAGACTGAATTGGCCAGCCCCAAGTTCCCGGCAAACATGGCGCAATTGACCGGCACGAACGGTTCGGAGGTGTGGTGACTGTCTTCATGTATCAGGTGGGCCGCATTCTCCTTGCCGACGCCGCTCTCCCCGGTGATCAGCACGGGGTCATTGCAGGCCGCGCAAGCCCGAATACGAGTGATTACCTGTCGGATTTTTCGGGAATTTCCGGCCAGCAGATAACGGAATCCGTTTACCCGGAACAATTCGACCTGACGCTCATCCTCGACGCCAATGCGCTGATCCGCCAATTTGCGGATCGCGTCCGGGTAGGCTTCGCGAATCTGATATTTGTAGAATTGCGCCCGGCAGGCTTCTATGAAATCGAGCCAAAAAGCGGTTTCCCGGTCAGCGGCCTCGATCTTGTCGCTGGGCGGCAGCCGGGGATCGGTTGCCGCCACGGCCAGGATGGCCCGGACATGCGGGTGATCCGAGTGCAGATGCTTGGCGACCGCCGCAGCATCCGTGACCGTGCGGTAGAAGCCGATTTCGGCTACGTTGGCGAGGCGTTCCTTGTATTCATCCAGGTGCCGTCGACCGCTGTACCAAACGGTTCGGCATCCGTTTTCCCGCAGCCGGCCGAGCGGTATTTCGATTTGTTCCCAGCCGCAGTGAAATCCTAGGCCGCAAACATGTATGGTGTCTCCCTTGCGTCTGGCTTCGGCCTGTTCGGCCAGCTTTCGATTCAAGGTGGTCGCGCTGGAAATGACGATTTCGGCTTTGGGCTTGGCCAGCAGGACCAGCGCCGCCGCGCAGGCGCCGTCGATGGTTGCGTATGCCAGAATTACATCCTTGGGCATGGGAATCTCCACGGAGAACGCATGGCGCTATCTCTACAGCGTAATCCGCGCGGAATGGCCTGGCCAGTAAATAAGCACTTAAATTATTCACGTTGACCAGAAATTGTGCATAGAAAGATTTGAATGTGGTGCCCCACACTACGGCATGGCGTGCAAGTCGCTGGCGAATAAACGTTTGGCAAGAAGCTGGGGAAGGCCATTAGCTGGCACGCCAGTTGAGAAAGGCCTATACACAGAAATGGCCCACAACGTGAGGTATCATCGCGGCGCGAAAAGGTAACTGGCTAAGTCGGATAATCAGCGGCGGCAGGTCAGGCGGGGTGCATTCAAGCGGCCAATCTTAAGGGGAGGGACATGTCATGACCAAACTGAGGATGAGCTTCGCTTCCGATTCGGAACTTCTCGCCCGTAAATCACCCGTGCGCGTCTTGGGAATTGATCTGGGAACCACAAACAGCATTGCTGCCGAGATGGTCCTCCACCCGGATGGCGACAAAAAACAAGCCCATTTGCATTGCCTTCCGGTCATTCAGGAGACCTTGAACTGTTCCATCGAAAGTCCAATTTTGCCTTCGGCGGTCGCGCGCGCGGAAAATAAAACCTGGGTTGGCGAGGGCGCCCGGCAATTGCGCGCCCAAGCCGGGGCATTGGGGCTTGTCGCCGAACGCGACTATTTTTTTGAATGCAAAAACGACATGGGCTTGAAGCGAACCTATGCCAATGCCCCCGAAGGGATGCGCAACGCGGTTGAAGTATCCGCCCAAATCCTGAAAACCCTTTATCAGGCCGCCTTGGCCGTCAATCCCGAGCCGCCCGAGCGGGTCGTGGTGACTATCCCCTCGTCATTCCAGATTGCGCAGCGCCGCGACACCATCCAGGCAGCCAAACTGGCCGGGATCGAGTTGGGCCCCGGGGACCTTCTGGATGAGCCGGTGGCGGTCTTCATCGATTATCTTTTTCGATATGGCACGGACCGGCTGCAGGCGCTTGAGGATCGGACGAAACTGTTGGTGGTTGATTTCGGCGGCGGGACGTGCGACGTGGCGATTTTGCAACTGGATTGGGCGGATGATCCGGCCCGGCCCGGAATCTCCCCGCTGGCCGTTAGCCGATTTCACCGTCTGGGCGGGGGGGATATTGACCGGGCGATCTTGTATGAATTGCTCCTGCCCGAACTCCAGCGCCAGAATCCGGAATTGGCGGATGAATTGGATTATGAAATCAAAAAGCAATGCATTGAGCCCGCGTTGCTGCATGTCGCAGAAGCAATTAAAATCGAAATCAGCCAAAAGGTAAAAAGCCTTCAGGCCGCCGGAGAATGGCACCGTGTCTCGCCGGCCCGGTTGCAGGCCAAATTGCCGGATGATTATTCCTTCAAGCTGAAAGGGCGGGATGTAAAGCTGTCTTCGCCAGCTGTCTCTTATGTGGATTTCATTCAAGTGGTGAATCCATTTCTCGATCGCGACATCCTCCTCAACTGTGAAACCGAATATCGGCTATCACAATCAGTTTTCGCCCCGCTGCAGGACGCGCTGGAAAGAGCCGAACTTTCGCCACGAGAGATTGGCGTCGTGCTTCTGGCCGGCGGCAGCACGCTGATCCCGCCGGTGGCTGCGGCCATCGCCAACTATCTGCCCAACGCCATCCACCTGACGTTCGACAGCCCCAACGCCATTCAGACGGCCGTGGCCCGCGGAGCCGCGATACATGGGTTCCATCGCCTGGTCACCGGAACGCCGCTGGTGGCCCCGGTTTGCCCGGATCTGATTGCATTGCGCACGGAAGGAGGCAGTTTGCCCATCATTCAACGCGGCGCGCGTCTGCCCGCCTGCGGGGGCAAAGCCGAGGAACTGCGCCTGGCGGTGCCCGAAACCATAATCTATGACGATGCCAATCTTCTGGTGGAGGTCGTTTGCGGGCGGGATGAGCGGGTGATATTTACCCAGCACTGGCGCCTGCCGGATCAGGTATATCCGGGCGACCCGCTGAAATTGACGTGGAACATGGATGAGAACCAAGTGCTGCGCGTGAATCTGTCCTTGGCCGGCCACCCCTGCGCCCAGCATTTTAGCTGCGAAATTGACAATCCCTTGACGCATGTGGTCAATCCCAGCGTGGTCCGGGCCAAGATTGATGCCCGGGAGGAAGAACTCCGGAATCACAAGTTTGCCGGCGCGGAGAGACCCGCGGCGACCGTGGAATTGGCGCGCTGGTGCGCGGAAATAGGCCAGCGGGAAAAGGCCATTTCGCTGTTGAAGCGTTCGCTAGAGCAGGGCTACGGCGATCAAAGCGAAGCCTTCAATCTCATGGGTATCTACGCCGGAGAGCTTGGCGACGCCAAATTGCAGCGCAAGTATTATGAACGCGCCATGGTCGCGAATAAGGACGGCATGCCGTTGTTCAACCTGGCACTGGCCTGCCGGCGAAGCGGCAAGGATGATGAAGCTCTGCGCCTGATTGATCAGGCGATTGAGCGGGGCAATGACGCCCCCTATTGGGTGCTGAAAGCCCAACTGAGCCATGACGCAAATGACCGGACGAAATGCCTCAAAGCCGCCTGGGATTCATTTGCGCCGATTCCCAGCCAATCAGATTGGTCTCTCGGGTGGTATATTTCGGCGGCCAAAATGCTGGAGGATGAGCCGGCCATCGAAGCGGCGGAGGCCGAACAGCTGGCCCGCCGGAGCAAAAGCAAATATTTGCGTCCGCAAACAGGAGTGCTGCCCGCACTGATCAAGGAAAGTCGCCAGAATTCTTAAGCTTGGCAGGTTAATCAAATACCTGGGAAGTATTCGAACTGGCTAGGAAATGCATTCCCGGTTATAAGGCAAACGGGAGGCGTATATGACAGACAGCGAGAAGGCAGATGGAGACGCCAAATGACCACCCCCGAAACAGGGGATACCCCCTGATGACGCTTACCATGGACCAGGCCCAGAAGATCATCGCGCAGGCCATCGAAGCCGGCACACGCCTGCAGACAGAATTGCAGACAGCAGCCGAGTTGGTTCCCCCAGAAGGTAAGGCATGGAAACAGTGCTGCAAAGCCGCCACTACCGAGATAGCCAAGAAGGCAGAAGCCCGAAGCCGCCTAGTCATCAACCAGCCATCTCCAACCAATAATCCTATATTCAAGCTGTTTAAATCAATGGATCACCTCTTCCCATCCTCCCCGGAGGGTGAATCCCAATCTGTCCCTGCAGTGGTGAATGTCAAAGGCCGGATCAACGCAGCGGCTCATTGCCTCTACAGAAAAAGGTACTCCAACTTTGCCAAGAAGGAAGACCTGTACATTGCAGACCGCCTCGTCAGGATCACGGAGTACATCAACGTCTTGGCTCCAGCCATGGCCCACTTGCGTTTACTGGCCAATAAATACGGCGACCTTAAAATCCTGCCGCATATGCTCCCTGCCCATCAGTATGCAAACGAAGACTTCGGCCCTCAGTACGTTGACATCTGGAAGCGAATCCTTCCTGAAATGCTGTGCGAGTTGAAGCTGCTTGAAGGTTACTGTGCCCTTTTGCCTACCGATAAGGATGCACCCGCAACCAAGGCCGCGATTCCGCCCGCCGCGACCAAGCCCGCCGCCGGGGAGGGCGAGCCGGCTGCGAAGAGGGCCAGCGATTACCTCCAAGCCAGCGACCGAAAAACCCTTGTGAAGTACCTCGAAGATAACCCGACAGTTGACGCCCTGGACGCTTGGCGCGATCTTGCTCTAAAGCGCCCACTCAATGCGATGCGATCCGATTTGAAGCGCACCGACGAAAAGGCTCTGAAAATTCCCGCCGCCGTCAAAAAAACTATTCTCAAAATGCTCGACCGTGGCCGCAAAAAATAGCGCCACCTACCGTACGGGGAACTCTACGCTTCCCGTACGGTAACATCTAAATTCCCTCAAATATCCTTACAAACCCCAACTTTTTGCCGTACGGGAAATATTCTTTCGCCGTACGTCGCCCCGTACGGTTGCCCCCGCCTAGAATTCATTCGTTCGGCCGGGGGGCCAAACAAATTTCCAAGTGCGCGCAAGCGCCGCCCCGCAAATGCCCCCCGGCCTTGCGGGGTTTTTTTGCGCTACAATTTAGGATTCGATTATGGCCGTCACCTATGTCCACGCCGCCGTCGCTTGCCGGCTGCTAGAGCTTCGAGAAGCCGGCCGGCTGTCTTATCCGGGCCTGGCCGTGGGCTTGGCGCTGGCGAGCTTCGTGGACGGTCAAACCGGCGTGACTTTGGTCGACCAAGTTACCCTCGGAAAGCGGGCCGGCGTCTGTCTGCGGTCCGTCGCGGATGCGATCCGTGAGCTGGCCGGGCTCGACGTTCTGGCGGTTGAACCCCGGCCGGGCATGTCCGCAAGGTTGGTTTTGACCCCCGCGAAAAGTTGCAGGGGTACACCTTCCGACCCCTGCGAAAAGTCGCAGACCACCCCCGCGAATAGTTGCAGGACACCCCTGCGAATAGTTGCAGACTATTCAATAGAACAAGATTCTTCAATAGCCGCCGTGCAACCGCGCCGGCACAGCAAACCTACTGAACCCCGCGCCACCAAGCCGACCAAGCGTAAGCCAGAGCCGCAAACGGTCCCGTCCGAACTCGAAGGCCTGGAGCTATTCGCCACCAACGAGCGCCTGTGCCGGGACTGGTCAAAACTCAAAACTGGCTGGCAGAGCACCTGCCGGGACGTCGACGCGCTGGCCGAAGTCACCAAGGCGCATTGCTGGCTGCTTGAGCATCCCGAGCGCCGGAAAAAGAACGTGGGGGCATTTCTTGGAAACTGGCTTCGTCGTGCCCAAGAGCGAGCGGCCGAGCGCCGCGCCGCCGTGGCGGAAAGCCAAGACTATGCGCCGCCGCCCGAGGTCATCGATGAATTGGAGCGCCGCGCCGCTGAATTTGAAGCCGCAGAAAAGGCCGATTCCCGACCCGCTGGCGAACGCTGAGCCGCTGGGTAGGGCGATGGTGGCCAAAAAGGGTTTGAAAGCGTCTGCGGGCGCGGAAAAGGGGGGTGAGGATGGAAAGCAGCACTTACGGAAACCTGTGGGCGAAGTACATTCGCGAAGAATCCGGCGATACTGGCCGGTTTAGTCTGCCCTGGAAGCGGCTGGACGATCTAATTGGCGGGCTGCGGGCCGGACAAATCTTGCTGGTGGGTGGAAGCGGCAACACGGGGAAAACCTGGTTGCTCTTGCGCATGGCCTTTCACCTTCACCGGCTGGGTGTGAAGTGGACCTTCTGCCCTCTGGAGGATTCGAAAGAGATCATCATGCGGCGCATGCTGGCGCTTATGGCCGGCACCTATTCGCCACTGGACCGCGACCAATCCGGCGCGTCCGACCGGTTGTCGCTGCTGGAGCGACACAAGGCCGACTTCATGGCGATTGAGGCCCACCTTGAAGAAAACCCCCGGCTGGCCTACGACGTTGACGGCGTGACCGAGGTTCCGCTATTCGGCCCGGACGAAATCCTGTGGTGGGCCGACGGCGTGACCCAGCGATACCAGGTTGCCTTTCTCGACCCGATTTCCGCCGCCGATATCTCAAGCGCCGGGCGTGACTCTCTCCAGGTTGAAGAGCGTCTCTGCCGTCGCCTGCTGGGGCTGGTGGCCAAACGGAACTGCGCCGTGGTTATCTCGCTACACTTAAAAAACCGCCCCGGTCAGCACGGCCAGCGACCGGCCACCCTGGACGATTTGGCGGGCAGCTCCGCCTGGCAGCGGCTGTGTCAGTCGGCAATCATCGTTGAGGCCTTCGAAGATCGAGAATTTGAAATCTTCCGCCCCGGTGGTGGGCGTGAAGCCGTCACCTGCAACCGAACCGTTTTTATCGGCCGCACCCGCGAAGGCGTTGGCGCGAGGACGCGCTTGGCGTTTACGCAACAGCGAACCCGGCCGGAACTGATCGAGCATGGCGTTATCTGTCCGCCAAAATCGCGTCGTGCCGAATGAGAATCTTAAACGGAGTTTTGAACATGATCGCCGCGATTGATAAACCGATTCCCGACGCCCTGCGAGACCTGGCCCGGCGGGCCGCTGAGGCTGGCGATCAAGAGCTTTTGGCCGAGGTCGGACGGGTAGCCGCGACCGGGACCGAGGCTGAAATCGAAAGTCTGGCCGCTTTGGAGTCGACCTTGGCAAATGAGGTTTTGCGGCGCGCCTGCGAGGCCATGAAGCTAGATTTCGAGGCCACCACCGAGCGCGCCGCCGGGGAGGAAATCGACGGCAGTCAGCCGCGCCTGAAATCCGAAAAGTTGGCCGTGGCGCAAGGCATCTTTGCCCGCTTTGGATGGGAACCGCCGCCCGCATTTCTCAAAGCGCTTTTTCGGCGCGGATTGCTGAATGAAATGGCCAGACTTCGAAAAGCCAAACTTCAAAAACAGGAGGATCCAAAATGAGCAAAAATCAAAAGTTGGAAAGAAGCCTTGGCGAGAGTCTGACCTGTTCGGTCAAGGAGCTTGGCAAAAACGGTTCGGCCAATGTACATAGCCGGCTCCTTGATTGAAAAGGGAGCCGGAATTATCGCCGAAAATGAAGTCGAGACAGATCGTTTGGCACTCAACTCGTTGTCAAAATAGGCGTTGCATTAAAAACTCATGAAACAACCGGACGGCAGTGGATCGTACATTTAAATTGCCTGAGGGGGAAAAAATGCCGTACCGCGTATATACGCGTTCTGGCCGACATTGGATAGACTTCCGGGGCCCGAACGGAATCCGTCACCGTTTCGCCGGGCTGCCCACGAAAAAGGCATCCGATGAATTCGGCCGCGCCTGGAAGAACTGGTTGCTTTGGCCGTGGCTGGAACCCGGCCAACTCCAGAACTTGAGCGCTCGCTGTCCGTGCTGCCGGCTGACCGCCTTGAGCAACTCCGTCGCTTCGGCTTGGTTGCGGGGGAAGAAGCCCTGAATGCTCTGTTTCGAGCCGGTATCGGACGGTGGCAAGACGTCCCCGCCGTCTCGCAAGGGGGCCGGCCGACGCGCCGTTTTGTCCTTACAGACACAACTGACACTGACAAAACGTCAGTTTTTCTCGGGAATATGTAGGTTTGTCAATGTCAGTATCGTCTTTCCTCGAATTGGAAAAGATGTGAACTGGTGACCGAAAGGGGCGGATTCGTGACGCAGGCGAAGGCAGCTATGCTTCAGATGGCGAATCAGAAGTATTCGCGGCACAGTTCGCACCCAAGAATAGGTCTATCTGGATCATGTGTGTAAGAGTAATGCAGTATCCGGCCCTCGTGATTATCCAGGGAGGGATAACCCGGCTGGAGCGATCGCGCGCGCGTGCGCGACCGTAAGGATTGTCGAAGATGTATATAGGTTTACTTAATCGGGGCAACCACCCTCGCGCGCGCGAGGGGACGGTTGGCCGAGGAATCCAAGTACGCCGACCGCTACCAACCACCCTC
>CAYMGG010000115.1:0-6634 GCA_964389915.1 uncultured Planctomycetaceae bacterium | reverse complement strand
GGACGTCCAAGTTACAGCACCCCATAGGCGGGACAAGGCGTAACGAACAATGGACACGACCGACACTACAGACGACCTTGTGGCGACTTTGGCTCGACTCGTCGGCGTGCTGGAGCGGCAGGTCGCAATACCGCCACCGGAAGCGAAACCTCCGCCGCTGCTTTTGTCCGCCGACGCCACGGCCAATATGTTTGACGTGGCCCGGAGCACGCTCTATGCATGGGATCAGGAAGGCCGCATCCCGCAACCCGTCCGGATTGGCGCGCGCACCTACTGGCGCGGCGACGAACTCCAGGCATGGGTTGCCGCCGGATGCCCATACCGGGAGCGGTGGAATCTTTTGCGAAGAGACTTTTGATTTAAGACAAAGCAGAAAGTAAAGTGTCTATATGACTTGCAAGCAGGTAAAGAAGAAGCAACGGACAGCGGCGCAGAAGGCGGCTGACGCAAAGCGGACCGGGCGCCGACCTTTTCCCCCCGAGAAGCGCCGCAATGTTTTGGTAACGGTATCCATCACGAAAGCGGAGCACGCCAGGATCAAAAAACTGGCGGAGTACGCAGAGACCACAATTCCAGAATTCTTGATGCAACCTTTTCGGAAGGGGCAAGAATGAGACTCTACCGACGCGGGGGAAAGTATTGGCTTGATCTTCGCGGCCCGGACGGCACTCGCCAGCGGCTTCCGGCTTTGGAATCCAAACGAGCAAGCGAAGCCTTCGCTCGTAATATTGAAGCGTTGCGCGACTGCCGGGTTGCCCGCGAACGCCCCGACAAGATGCTCCTGAAATGGATTGAAGGCCTGACCCCCGACACGCGCGAATGGCTGGCTCGCCATGACTTCATCGACCCCGAACGAGCGCACGCGGCACATGGGCTGGACACGCACCTTGCGGACTATGAGGCCGCCCTTTGCCTGGATGCCGACCGAGGACGGATCAAAACCAAGCGGGCGCGGATCGTCGCGCAACGGGCGCGGGCGATTGCAAAGGGCTGCGCATTCCGCACCTTGCAGGGCATTCAAGCCGGGCCGGTGGACAAGTGGCTTTCGGAACAACGCAAGGCCGGAGAGCATAGCGCGCGCACAAGCAACGGCTACCTGCAAGCCTTCGGCCAGTTCACGCGGTGGCTTGTTCGGGAAGGTCGGTTACAGGAAAACCCTCTCGCTCGTATCCGCCCCGCCGCCGTTCATTCCGGTAATGTTACCCTCGAACGACGCGCGCTTTCGGCGGACGAAATGCGGCGTTTTATGCAGGCGGCGGAAAGCGGATCTCCCTTTCGGGGTATGGATGGCCCGACGTGGGCGGTGCTCTTTCGGCTTGCGGCAGAGACGGGCTACCGCTGGAACGAGTTGCGGTCCTTGACTCGCGCTTCTTTCGCCTTGGATAGCGAACCGCCTACGGCCATTCTCGCGAGCACAGACGCGAAGAACGGGCAAGAGGCCATCCAACCCTTACGGAAAGCGACGGCAACGATTCTGAGGGCTTTTCTGGCCCTGAGAATGCCCAACGCGCCTGCCTTTCCCATGCCGCCGACCGACTGCGGGGCAAAGGCTGTCCGGTTCTACCTGGAGCGCGCGGGCATTCCCTTCGAGGATCAAGCCGGGCGGCGCTTCGATTTCCACGCCCTGCGCGGGCAATTCGCGACTTCCCTTGCCCGGGCGGGCGTGTCTCTTGCCGCCGCGCGCGAATTGATGCGGCATTCGACCGTCGACTTGACCGCGAAATTCTACACACATCTTGCCCTTGAAGATCGCACCGAAGCTATCGCGAAGCTTCCCGACCTTGACGCAAAACCGGCGGGCGAAGCCGCTCGTGCGACGGGTACCGATGACGCGAATCCGAGCGATCCGGGTTGTGCCGGATTTTGTGCCATTTCCACGCAAAACGATCGGACACGGCCGGACAGCATCGGACAAGCCGTCATGCAAAAAGCCGCCGGGGCGGAATCACTTAACCTAAGCGATACCAACGAAAAAGCCCCGCAAAACCAAGGTTCGCGGGGCGCAACATCTGGAGCCAGCTCAGAGATTCGAACTCTGGGCCTGTGCTTTACGAAAGCACTGCTCTACCACTGAGCTAAGCTGGCAAAATCAGGACGGATAGCTTAACATCTGCCGCGGGCAGTTTGCAAGCTTTTTTAGCCGCTGATTCCCGCAATGGCTTTAAGGCCCGGCTCGGTCCATGCCCGGCGGTTCAGCGGTCGGCGTCGACCGCTTTGGCCGGCTTGCGGTGCGAATGCCGCGCAGGGGCGGCCGAATCCCGTCGGACGGACGAGCCTGGCTTGGCGGTTGAACGTTCAATTTGTCGCGGCGCGTTCCAGAGATTGGACAGATGCCCCAGCCGAGTCAAGGCGGCGGGTTTGATTCCCAGCCAGGCGGCCAGCACATAGCCGGCCAGCGCCAGCGGAATGGCGTTCAGTAAATAGTTGTCGAACGCGGCGTAGCCGCCGATCACGGGGAAATGCCACTCCTGGTCCGGTCGGCAGAGCGGCACGCCGCTCTTGGTGAGCGAGTCGCCCAGCACGTGC
Organism: uncultured Planctomycetaceae bacterium; assembly: GCA_964389915.1. Lineage (GTDB taxonomy): Bacteria > Planctomycetota > SZUA-567 > SZUA-567 > SZUA-567 > CAYMGG01. The sequence continues at coordinate 4,108 of CAYMGG010000115.1, read as the reverse complement.
AGCAGCAGACTCAGTCCGGCCAACCCGGCCGTAAACGGCCCGAGCCAAGCCACGGCCGGCCGCAGGCGATGAAACCAGGTCGGACTCCATTCGCCTAGCGGTCCCGCGGCGCTGCCGGCCAGCAGCCAGCCGGCCAGGACCAGCAACCCGCCGAACAGCGCCGAGTAGAGGCTGTGGGTCAGAAAACCCCGGTGCTTGATCGGTAAAAACCGGCTGAGCACGATGTCGATGTCCGGCAGCGCGGCCCAAATTCCGACCCAGGTCAAGAGCTGCCAATCCGTCAACTGCGGCATGGCCCAGGCCGGCGCCAGCCCGCGATAGTGGATGAGCGGGGCGGCGGCCAAAGCCGCCACCGAGACATGGCCGATCAGCTTCATCCGCGCCTGTCCTCGCTGGAGTTGGCTACGGACGCGAACAAACGCCGTTGGCCCTCGGCAATCGATATGGCTGGACGCCAATTCAGTTCGCGGACAGCTTTTTCCGGCCGGAACCAGTGGCTCTCCCCTAGTTGCAGGGCGAGAAAACGGGTCATCGGCGGCTCATCGGTGCGCCGCAATATGGTCCAGGCACATTCGCAGGCCCAACCCAGCGCATAAGCCGCCGCCAGCGGCATCGACCGACCGACCGGCGGGCAGCCCAGTCCGGCCAGCAATTGGCCGATAAATTCCCAGCAATTTACCGGTTCGGGCTCGTTGATGAAATAGGCCTGGCCACCGGCCGGCGACCGTGGTTCAGCGAGCCGGTCGGCCGCGGCCAAGTGGGCGTCGGCCACGTTTTCGACATAGCTGACACTGATCAGGTTGCGACCGGAACCGATCCGGACCAGGCGGCCGGCCCGCGCCCGGGCGATCAGACGGGGGATCAGGTTGGTGTCGCCCGGCCCCCAGATCAGATGCGGCCGCAGGGCGCAGGTCGCCAGGTCCGGACCGTGGGCCGCGAGAACCAGACGCTCCGCCGCCGCCTTGCTTGCCGGATACGCGGCCAGAAATCGCGAGGCGTAAGGCAGTCTTTCGTCGCCGTCCTCGATCGGCCGGCGGTCGAAGACCACGCTGGGCGTGCTGGTGTAGACCAGCCGCTTAATCCCCGCCGCGCGAACGGCGGCCAGCAGGTTCTCGGTTCCGGTCAGGTTGTCGCGCCAAAAATCCTCGCGGTGGCCCCAGATACCGGCCCGGGCCGCGACGTGAAATACGCACTCCACGTCCGCGCAAGCCGCCGATAGTGCGGCCGAATCGGCCAGGTCGCCCCGCCGGCAGTCCACGCCTTGCGCGGCCAAATCGGGATACTCCCGGCGGCCCAGCACCCGCACCCGCACGCCCCGCGCCCGCAGCTTGGCGACCAGCCAGCGGCCCAGAAATCCGCCGCCTCCGGTGACCAGATAGGTTGGTTCGCCCGTCATCACGGCCAGATCCCTAATCCCGATTTCAATTGATTAAGGCCGATTTCGGGGAATCTTTTTTGCAAAAAAGGTTCCCCGGACCCTTCCAAAAAACTCTCACCCAGCTTCGCCTTTACAAAGGTTCAGACGGATGAACTCCGCGTCTGCTGTATTCGTTCGACTCGCCCATCTGAACCGACCGGATACGCGAAGCGTTTTTTGGGTGTGCGGCACGCACTTTTGCAAAAAAGGTTCCCCAGTCCCTCCCAAAAACTCTTACCCAGCTTCGCCGTTTCAAAGGTTCAGATGGATAAACTCCGCGTCTGCTGTATTCGTTCGATTCGTCCATCTGAACCGACCGGATACGCGAAGCGTTTTTTGGGTGTGCGGCACGCACTTTTGCAAAAAAGGTTTCCCGGCCCCTTCCAAAAAACTCTCGCCCAACTTCGCCTTCTCAAAGGTTCATATGGATGAACTCAGCGCCTGCTACATTCGTGCGCCTTATCCATCTGAAGCGGCCGAGTATGCGAAGCGGTGGCAAAAATTGGCCTATGCCGCTAGCTGCGCAGGTGCGGAGACTGAAGCGATTACAGTCCGTCCCGTTCGGCGTTCAGGGCAAGCCACTGCTCTTCCAGCTCGCTGATCTGCGCCGCCAGCGTCTGTTTTTCCGCATGCAGCTTGGCCAAGGCCTGCCAATCGGCGGCGCAGGCCAGCATCTTTTCTTCCAGCGCCCGCAGCGGCTCCTGCTGCTTGGCGATCTGCCGCTCCAGGGCAGCGATCTCCTTGTCCAGCCGGTAGCGTTCCCGGCCGCGGCGCTTGGCGTCGTCGTTCTCCGCCACCGGCTTGGGCGCGGCGGTGGGGCGGTCGGACAGCTCCAGCCGTCCGCGCAGATCCTCCACATACCGCGGGTAATCGCCGGGATAGAGCCGGATCCGGCCGTCGCGAACCTCGACCACCTGGGTGGCCACGGAGGCCATGAAGGTCCGGTCGTGGCTGGTGAAGATGACCGTGCCGGCGAACCCGGCCAGCGCTCCGGCCAGCTCGGCCGAGGTCTCCACGTCCAGGTGGTTGGCCGGCTCATCGAGGATGAGCACGTTGTGGCCGGCCAGGAAGAGGCCGGCCAGGCAGAGGCGGGCCCGTTCGCCGCCGCTCAGCACCCGGGTGGGCTTGTCGACCGCCTCGCCGGAGAAGAGAAAGCTGCCGGCCACGTCGAGCACGGTCTGGGTGGGCGTGTCGGAGGCCGCGCAGGTTCCCAGGTACTCCCGCACGGTCAGTTGCGGCGGCAGGGCCGAATAGACGTGCTGGGCATAGACCCCCATTTCGCAGCCCACGCCCCAACGCCACGTACCGCCGCACGCCGCGAGCGACCCGGCCAGGGTGCGCAGAAACGTAGTCTTGCCCTGGCCGTTGTCGCCGACCACGGCCACGCGCTGGCCGTGGTCGATGTCCAGTTCGATGCCGGCGGCCACGGTCCGTTCCGGGTAGCCCACGGCCAACCCGCTGCAACGCAGGGCCAAACCCGGTCGGGCCATCACCGGCGGCAGGCGCAGGCGGGCGCGGGCCTCGGGGCCTTCGATCTCGATCAGTTCCAGCCGATCGAGCTGCTTCTGCTTGTTCTTGGCCTGGCTGGCGGTGTTGGCCCCGGCCCGGTTCTTGTCGATGAAGGTTTGCAGCTGGCGACGCTTGGCCGCCAGGTTCTGGTTGGTTCGCTCGTCCTGCTCCTGGCGCTGGCGCTTCTCCGCCAGGTATTCGGCCACGGGGCCCGGATAGGCGATCAGCCGGCCGCGCGCCAGGTCCAGGGTCTGGCCGCAGACCGCGCCCAGAAAGGCCCGGTCGTGGGAGATGACCAGGCAGCCGCCGGCGAAGGACTGCAGGAATCGCTCCAGCAGCATCAGCGTGCCCAGGTCGAGGAAGTTGGTCGGTTCGTCCAGGAGGAGCAGATTGGGTTCATGGAGCAGTAGCGCCGCCAGCTTGACCCGGCTCTGCCAGCCGCCCGAGAGTTTGGTCACCGGCTCGGTCAGGCAGGCGCCCTTGAGCTCGAACTTGCCGGCCACCTCGCCGCAGCGCCACTCGGGCCGTTCGCTGTCGCGCCGGAGGAACTGCATGACCGTCTCGCCGGGCAGGAAGGGGTCGTGCTGACGCAGGTAACCCAGCCGCAGGCCGGGGTGGCGATAGAGCTCGCCGGCGTCGAGCTCCTCCTCGCCCAGCAGGATGCGGGCCAGGGTCGATTTGCCGGCGCCATTACGGCCGATCAGGCCGACCTTGCGGTCGTCGTGGAAGGTCGCGCCGGCCCCGTCGAGCAGGATCTGCCGGCCATAGCTTTTGTGCGCGTCGCGCAGTTCGAGCAAAGCAGTCATATAAGCTGCCGGATTATATCCGCCCGCGCGGGTTTTGCCAGATCTCGCCCGTCGGCGGAGAAAACTTTCGACGCGGTCAACGTCAACGGCCACCGCCTTAAGGCTAAGCACACTCCCCGCAAATAAGGGGGCGAATCTCTGCGGTCGCGCCTTACGTCTCCCCCTCCCTCCGGGAGGGGGTTGGGGGGATGGAGAGGACCAGTTGCGCTTCAGGCCACCTCCCCCACCCCAACCCTCCCCCGCCAGGGGGGAGGGGACCCCCCCCCCCCCCCCCGCGGGCGGGACTGAAAAAGAACGCCCAACCGTGTGGGGGGGTGGGTTTTTTTTGGGTGGGGGGGTTTTTGGCGGGGGTTTTTTGGGGGGTTTTGGGGGTGGG
>CAYMGG010000114.1:0-16052 GCA_964389915.1 uncultured Planctomycetaceae bacterium | reverse complement strand
GGCCGAGGTGGCCGACCGCTTCGCCCCGGCCCTGGGCGAGCTGTACGGCAGCGGCCGCCTGGGCGGCGGACTGCTGGGCCGGCCGGGCGAGACCGCCTTCGTGCCCAAGCCGATCGAACCGCCCCCGCCGCCCACGGGCCGGGCCCTGGTCGTGGCCGCCCCGGCCGACACCCGCTTCGCCCTGCCCGAAGGCGCGGGCGCCGTGACCCGGCGGCTGCTGGCCGAACGGCCGCCGCAAGGCTATCCCAGCCTCGACGACGACATCCAGGCCGACTTCAACGTCTACCGGCCGGCCGGGGCCAAGGAGGGCTTCTTTCGCCTGGAGCTGCGCCTCAAGCCCGCGTCCAAGCTGCCGGCCATTCCCAAGGACGTGCTCTTCCTGATCGACATCAGCCAGAGCATCCCCTTCAACGAATTGATGCTGGTCCGCGAGGCGGTGGTCGCCTACCTCGGCTCCCTGCCGGCCGAGGACCGGTGGAACGTGGCCCTGTTCAGCGAAGCCACGATCATGTTCGACAACTCCGCCCCCTTCCTGCCGGCCTCGGCCTACGATCAGGCGGCCCTGACCCGCTTCATCGACCGCCGCTCCGACCAGCGCCGGACCAACGTCTTCGAGGCCGCCCGGCTGATCCTGAGCAGCGTGCCCCGTTCCGACCGGCCCTGCAACGTCTTTCTCCTCTCCGACGGGGTGGCCACCGAGGGGCCGGCCGAGGTGCGCTACGTGGTCGGCGACTTCCAGCGCGTCAACCGCGACAACTTTTCCATCTTCACCTTCAACGCCGGGCCCAAGGGCAATCTGTACCTGCTCAGCCTGCTGGCCTATCGTTCGCGGGGAAGACTGGAGGACTGCCCCGACCTGGCCGAGACGCCCCGGGCCCTGCGCCGGTTCGCCGCCGGCTTCGAAACGCCGGTCCTGACCAACGTGGTGGCCAGCTACACCAACCTTCAGGCCGAGGAGGTCTACCCCGAGGTGCTGCCCAACCTCTACCGCGACTCGGCCGTGACCTTCTGGGGCCGGGCCGAGCCGGGGCGGGAGGTGGCCCTGCGGGTGGCCGGCCTGGGCGCGGCGGGACCGCGCGAGCTCTTCTTCCGCGCCACCGTGCCCCCCGGCGACGACCGCCAGCCCGAAGTGGCGCGCGAGTGGGCCCGGGGCAAGGCCCACGCCCTGATCGCCCAGCTGGCTGACCGGCCCGACGACGCCCAGCTGCGCGGCCGCATCCTCGAACTCGCCGCCCAGCACGGCCTGGCCGACATCACCGCCCTGCTGGACGACCGGGCCTGGGGCGGATCTTTCAAGCTGCCCTGGCAGAGGTGAACCGCCGCGCGCGGGACAAAGAACCCCTGAAAAGGATTTGGGTTTTGAGAGAACTTTTTTGAAAAAAAGTTCTCTCAAACTCTCTCAAAAAACTTTAGTAATCTTTTTAGGTGCGCGTCTTGGAGATAGTCCAGGGTCGGGGTTTTCACCGAAAAAACTTGCCCCGGATGTGATTTCAACCCTCAGGAATCGACCGCATGACCCGCTATTATCTGATCGGATGCAATGTGGTGCGCCCGGAGTGCGAACGGCTGCTGGCCGAACTGCCGACCGCGGTGGACTGCCACTGGGTCGAGCAGGGACTGCACGACCGGCCGGAGTTGCTCAAACAGGAACTGCATAAATTGGTGACGGCCGCGCCGGCCGGCTACGACGCGGTGCTTTTGGGCTTCGGCCTCTGTTCGAACTGCACGCTGGAACTGGCTGCGCCGGCGGGCACGCCACTGGTCATCCCCCGGGTTCACGACTGCATCAGCTTCTATCTGGGCGGGGCGGCGGCCTATTACACCGAGTACGACCGCGAGCCGGGCACCTACTGGTTCGCGCGCGGCTTCATGCACCGCGAGGACGCCGACCGGCCCAACCCGGGCGTGCTGGGCTACGCCCCCGGCGGCGAGGAGCTCTCACCGACCAAATACGCCCAGATGCGCCAGGAATACGTCGAGCAGTACGGCGAGGAGAACGCCGACTACCTGATGGAGACCCTGGTCGATTCGTGGAAAGCCAAGTACAAACGGGCCGTGCTGTTGACCTGGGACTACCCCGAGGCGGCCGCCGACCGGGAGCGGGTCAAGGCCTTCGCCGCCCAATACCACTGGGCCTATGAGGAACGGTCGGCCGACCTGCGCCTGCTGCGGATGCTGCTCTGCGGCGACTGGCCGGACCAGGAATTCATCGTCCTGCCGCCCGGCCGGAGCCTGGCCGCCAGCAACGACCGGCAGGTCTTCCGGCCGGCGGCGGGGTGAGCGTCCTTCCCCCTTCCGAGGAAGCTTTTTGGCCGAAAAAGCTCCCCCCCGGCGCGGTTAGCCGTTCCGGATGATTCGAGTCGAATCGGCCGGGGGTCGAATGCCAATTCGCCCTTCTCAACGCACGAAACGGCAAAGCCAGACGAGAGTTTTTGGGAAGGGCCAGGGGAACCTTTTTTGCAAAAAAGGTTCCCCTGAATCGGCTTCAATTAGTTTGATTCGATATTACAGCCGCCATACGCCCAAACCGGCGGCGAGCTTCTTCTTGAACTCCGCCCAGCTGCGCAGCTTCACTAGGCGTTTTAGGACATAACTCGGCCGCAAGTAGAAACTACGGTAGCCTTCCACCAGCAGGGCCTCCAGCTCGGCGCGGGTCAGGTGCTCCTCCCAGACCGGGGGGCAGAAGTCGGCGGTCGGCCGGGCGGCGAACTCCTGCCAGACGTCGCGCTTGATGATCCCGCGCTCCAGGGCCTCGGCGTAGATCTCGGTGCCGGGGAAGGGCGTGAGCACGGTCAGGTGCAGATAGTCCGGCCGCAGCCGGCGGGCCACCGCAAAGGTGTTCCGAATGTCCGCGGCCGTCTCGCCGGGATTGCCGATCATGAAGTAGGCCAGGATCGGCAAGCCCGCCCGGCGCGTCAGCGCGAAGGTCCGCTCGACCTGCTCGAGCGTTATGCCCTTGCGCAGAATCCGCAGGGTCTGGTCCGTGCCCGCCTCGACCCCATAGTGCACCCCCGCGCAGCCGGCGGCCTTGAGCTTGGCCAGCAGGGCCTCGTCCACCGTGTCCACCCGGGCCCGCACGTCGAAGCAGATCTTCAGCCCCCGGCCGACGATCTCGTCGCAGATCGCCGCGGCGCGCGCCCGGTCGACCGTGAAGGTGTCGTCGTAGAATAGAAACTCGCGGATGCCCTGTCCGAGGCACTCCTCCAGCTCAGCCAGCACGTTCTGCGGCGAGCGGGCGCGGAAGCGCTTGCCCAGGTGCGGCCGGTCGCAGAAGCGGCAGCGGAAGGGGCAGCCCCGGCTGGTGAAGAGGGTGGTCACCACCTCGCCCCGCGAGAGCAGCGAGCTGTACTTTCGGTAGGGGACCAGGTCCCGGGCCGGCTGGGGCAGGGCGTCCAGGTCGGCGATGGCCGCCGGAGCGCCGGTGTTGACCACCTCCGACCCGTCCCGGAAGACCAGGCCCGGGATCGTCCGCAGCCGCTCCGGCCGGTCGAGTGCTTCGACCAGCCGCGCCAGGGTCTCCTCGCCCTCGCCCAGGACCAGGTAGTCCACGCCGGGCAGGTCGAGCGTTTCGCGGGGATAGAGGTGCGCGTGCGGCCCGCCCACCACCACCCGGCAGGCCGGCGCGGCCGCCTTGGCCTCGGCCACGGTCCGGACCACGTCCAGCAGGGTGAGGGTCATGGCCGTGACCCCGACCACCTCCGGGGCGAAGGCGGCGATCCGGTCGCGCAGGCCCGGATAGTCGAGCTCCTCGACCTGGGCGTCGAGCACCGCGACCTGGTGGGGGGTGTTCGCCCGCAGATAGCCGGCCAGATAGAGCAGGCCCAGGGGCGGATTGTGGCCCCGCCGCTCCTCGATCAGGGTCGGGTTGTTGCCGACGATCTCGTGGGCGCGCGGCGGATTGACGAGCAGGATCTTCATGAATAGCGGGTCCGTTTGTCGATTAGATCGGCTAGCAGGCCCACGAACAGGCAGAGCACGCCGGTCAGGACGAATACGGCCGTGGTCACGTCCATCGGCCGGCCCAGCCAGAGCCAACTACCCGCAGCCACCAGCGCTCCCGCCAGCCACAGCCCCAGGGCCAACGCCAGGAAGAAACGCAGCGGCCGTTCCCAGAGCTGGCGGCGCAGCCCCGCCAACCAGCCGGTCGGCGGGCAAGGACTGGCCGGCGCCTGCGGACCCAGCCGCTGATCCACCAGATCGGCCAGCAGGCCCAGGAGAATGGTCGTCACCCCGGTCAGGCAGAAGATGCCGAAGGTGATGTCCAAGGGTTTGGCCAGCCAGTGCCAGCTGGCCAGCAGGATCAGCCCCGCCAGGCCGATCAGGCCCAGGCCCAGCGGCATCAGCACCCGCAGCGGATTGAACCACAGGACCGCCCGGCAGATGAGTTGCAGGAAGTTCAGGGTGTCATAAATCGGCCGGATCTTGCTGCGGCCGGCGCGGTGATAGTATTCGATCGGCTCGTACTCCACCTTGCCGCCGCTGGAGAGCATGGCCAGGGTGATGGTGGTCGTAAAGCTGAAGCCGTCGGGCAGGAGCGGCAGAAACCGGCGGACGGTCTGGGCCCGCATGATCCGCAGGCCGGAGTTGAGATCGGGGATTTGACGCCCGCTGAGGCGCTGGGCCAGCTGCCCCAGCACCCATTTGGCCGGCCGGCGAATGAGCGGCACCCGCGCCCCCGGCGCGGTGCGCGCCCCCACCAGCATGTCCAGGTTCTCGCGTTTCAGGCGGGCGAAGAGCTCGGGCAGGCGGTGGTCGGGATAGGTCTCGTCCGCGTCGGTGATCGCCAGCCACGGTTGTTGGGCGGCGCCGACGCCGGTCTTGAGCGCGGCGCCGTAGCCGCGGTTGCGCTTATGCCGCAGCACCCGCAGCCAGGGCCGGTCCAGCTGGTCGAGCAGTTCGCCGCTTCCGTCGCTGGAGCCGTCGTCGACCAGCAGACACTCGAAGCCGGCGGGAAAGCCGGCGGCAACCCGGTCCAACCGCTCCGCCAGGTTCGCCAGCCCGGCGCGCTCGTTATAAATCGGAATGATCAGGCTCAGACCGGTGTCCAGGCGGAATTCCCCCATTGACGTTCAGGCGGCGGAGCGGCCCGCCGTCACCGGAAGGCGACGGCTCCGGCCCGGCGTAGATTTTCGTTTAACTCGCGGACCGCGATATCTATCATCATATGGCCGCGAGAGAAGAGGGTCAAGGCGGCAGCCCGGCAAATCCAGGAACCAAGCTATGGCATTGGCGTCCGCGCGGCGGAAAGAACTGGTTTTTTGGGCCGGCACCCTCGCCTATCTGTGCGGACAACTGTATATCGCCTGGCAGATGAGCTGGACCCGCCAGGTGCCGGCCGAGGTGGACGACGCCTACGCCTATATCCAAAAAGCCCAGCAGATGCGCGAATGCTTCACCCAGGATTGCCCGGCGCTGCGGCTGCTCTGGCAACAGGTCAGCCCCGACACGCCGGTGGCCGAGGCGCAGGCCTATCGCCGGCGGGCGTTCGTGCGGCTGTTCACCGTCTACCACCCCCTGCCTTCGGTGATCCTCAACCTCTGCCGGACGGCAACGAGCTCCTGGGAGAGCGCCCACCGTTATTACGGCCTGCTCCAGGTTTCGTTCGTCTCCCTCATGCTGGCCCTGTGGCTGCGGACGATCTGGGGGCCGGCGGTGGCCGGCGTGGCCGGCTGGCTGCTGCTGTTCAAGGTGTTTCCCGGCCAGGGGCTGCAATACGCCACCCCGGGGGCGATGGCCCTGGGCTGGGCGCTGGCGGCTTGGGCGCTGGCCCTGGGGCGGCTCTCGGCCGGCCGCGCGGCCGCGCTGGCGGCGTTCAGCGGACTGGCCCTGCTCTCCCATCCGCTGGCCCTGGTCTACACGGCCTTGACGATCATGTTTCTGGTCCTGGCCGGCGAAGGCTCGCGGCGGGAGAAGCTGTTCTGGGCCGCGGTCCTGGTCGGACTGGCGGGGTTGCGCTGGCTGGCCCCGCACCTGATCGACCATCCGGTCCTGCGCATCGGTCCCGATCCCCGGCCCGCCGACTGGAACGCCGCCGCCGCGGTGGCCGAGAATTTCGCCATCGGCGGGCGCTACATCTGGACTGAGCTGGGCCGTTACGGGGCGGCGCGGTTGGGGGCCGGGGCGGGACTGATCCTGGGCGGCCTGGGATTGTGGGCCGGCTGCCGGGCCCGGGGGCGGCGGGTGGCCGTAACCGCCGGCGCCATGGCCCTCCTGGTCCTGGCTTCGCTGCTCATCCCGCGCTTTCTGCCGGCCAGCCTTTTCGAGCGCCTGGTCATTACCGCCACCGTCACCGGAGCGGCGGCCGTGGCCCAGGCGCTGGTCTGGCTGGCGGCCCGGGCCGGGGAGCGCGCCGCCGGATTCCGCCGCGAAACCGGCTGGCGGGGGCGCGGGGCGACCGGACTCGTCGCCGGCCTGGCCCTTTTCGCCGGCGGCCTGGGTCTGGTGACGCCGAAATTCAACCGGGAAGAGGCGGAAGAAACCATCTGGATGACGATCAATCGGCACGTCTTCGGCCTCGAACCCGGGCAGACGGCGGTGCTGCTCGGACTGACCGGCCCCGCCGACCAGATCCTTTATCTGCACGAGGCGTCCCTCTATTATTATCTGGCTCATGGGGCGATGACCCGCGCCGCGGTCTTCTATCCGGCCGTGCGGGATTGCCCGGAGGAATCCCGCTGGGTGGCGGACAATCCCGCGCTGCGGGTGGCGGTGGGCGCGCTGCCCAAGTCTTTGTGCCTGCCCGGCGGAATCCCGCTGGAGAAATGCCGGGAACTGGCCGTGGAGAACGGCCGGCCGCAAACCGCCCGGGAAATGGCCTGGCGGCTGGCCGCTCCGGCCGGGACGGCCAGCCTGACTCTGCGCTGGAGGCAGGGTGATCGAACAAGCGCCAGCTTCGACCTGCGGATCGACTCCCGGACCCCGGCCTGGCGGGAACTCCCCGGTTGGGACGGGTCGAAATGGGACCGGCTCGAATTGGTGGCGGTCAAAGGCCGGTGCCTGCTCTCGGGAATCCGACCGGAAAAAACCCAGTCCACCCGCTGGCCCTGGGATCGACAGCTGATCTTGCAGGCGACCTTCCCCTTGCGCACGCCGCCCGCCAAACCCGATAGCTTTGCCTTGGATTTTGTCTCGGCTGAATTGACGCCCAAAAGTTGGAAAGGTCAGGTCGTCAATGACGAGGGCTTCAGCTTCATCTGCCGCCGGGAGCCATAATTGGCGCATCAACCCATTCCAGAATCCGATAATCTTGAGTTTGACAAAGAGATTTACGCAAAGTATAATTTTATTGCTTAAGGTTTAGTAGAGCACCAGACCCGCACGCCACGGATTGGCCGCGGGGGTAGTGATCTAGGGAGGGAACAACCATGTCTCTTGGCGTAAACTCCACCGGTTCTTCTCTTTCCAGCTTTGGTTTGTTCAATTTGAACAAGTCTTCCAAAGCTACCGCCAGTTCTTTGGCCAAGCTTTCTTCCGGACGCAAGATCAATACGGGCGCGGACAATCCCGCCGGCCTGGTGATTTCAAATTATTTGCGTTCCCAATTGGGCGGACTGCAACAAGCCCAACGCAACACCCAGGAGGCCAACAATGTCCTGGCCACGGCCGAGGGCGGCCTCTCCCAGATGTCCGACATGCTGGTCAAGGCCCGCGAGTTGGCCGTCGCCAGCCTCAATACCGGAGTGACCGGCAGCAGCCAGACCTCGGCCAATCAGTCGGAATTGAACGGCCTTTTGAACTCCATCACCCATGCGGCCCAAAGCACCAACTTCGCCGGCAAATCCCTGCTCAACGGCAGCCAGGGCATCACCTTCTCCGCCGATGACCCGAGCGGCCTGGTCAACGTGCAGGCCAGCTCCTTGAACGAGGTCGCCGACGTTGCGGGGCTGAAGGCCAACGTCAACTATTCCGGCCAGGCCGCCGATCAGGCCGAACGCGCCCACCTCGAAACCTCCCTGGCCGGCAACGGGGCCAACCTGGGCAGCGACGTCAAGTTCACCGTGACCGGCACGACCGGTTCCCACGAATTCGCCTTCACCGGCGACCAGACCGTGGCCGACGCCGCCAGTGCGATCAATCAACTGAGCGATTCGACCGGCGTGACCGCCTACACCTACACCGACGCCAACGGCAACGACCAGCTGCGCCTGGCCTCCAACGATTACGGCTCGGACCAGTTCGTGCAGGTGACCCAGGCCGACGGCACCGCCGCCTTCGGCGCGCCCCAATCCGCGCGGGACGCGGGCCAGGACGCCCGGGTGAGCGTGGCCGGCCAGGCGGTGACCGCCTCGGGCCTGAGCGTGCAGGTCGACAACGCCAATTTCTCCGGCCGGATCGAGCTTAACGCCGGCACGGCCGCGGCCACCACCGTGGCCCAGACCGGCTACGACCAGGCCAACCTCACCGACGCCACCACCGCCCGCTCCGCCACCATCGGCGACGTCTCCGGCGGCATGCGCTTCCAGCTGGGCGAGGGCAGCGGCACCCAAAACCGCACGGTCTTCGGCATCGGCAGCATGGACCCGACCAACCTGGGCCAGGTGACGCGCGGGGGGCAGAGCTATTCGCTAAACGACCTCTTCTCGGGCGGCAAGGCCTCGCTCGCCAACGATCCGGCCGCGGCCCTGGCCGCCATCGACCAGGCCATCGCCGACGTCTCGAACCAGCGGGCCCAGATCGGCGCCTATCAGGCCAACACCCTGGAAACCAACGCCAATTCGCTGGAGGTGGCCTTCACCAACATCACCTCCACCGAGAGCGGCATCGCCGACACCGACATGGCCAGCGAGATCACTGCCCTGATCAAAAACCAGCTGCTGGAAAAGACCGGCCTCAAGAGCATTCAGAGCATGAACCTCCAGGCCGCCAACGTGCTCAAGCTGCTGGGCTGATCCTTCCGGACGCGCCTTAGGGTGGGGGTCAAAATTCGAAGCGGATCAAACGCCGGGACGGAATTTTCAGACCCGACTTTAACGCCAAAACCTCGGGAAGCTTCCCGAGGTTTTGCGTTTTTTGCCGGAGGCCTTTTCACCCCTCCTCCTGGCTGTCGCCGGCGATGAAATTTAAAGCGGGAGTCGGGAAGAACCCCGGGCATAATATCAATTCAAGTTAATGATCGTCGAATAGGTGCGAAATCCATCCGCGCCGAATTTGTCCATCTGAACGTTCGAAACGGCGAAGCCGGTCGAGAGTTTTGGGAAGGGTCCGGGGAACCTTTTTTGTAAAAAAGGTTCCCCGGAATCGGTCTTAATTAACTTGGATTGATATAAGTAGGGTTCTTCCCGCGAGTTTTCGCCAAAAACTAGCGGCCGGCGTTCTTGAGGGTCAGCTCTTTGCGGGCCAGTTCCAGGTCCCCGTCGACCATGATCCGGGCCAGGCCGCGGCAGTCGGTCTGCGGCTTCCAGCCCAGTTGGCGCTGGGCCTTGCTCGCATCGCCCATCAGCAGCGGCACCTCGGCCGGGCGCAGGTAGCGGGCGTCGAACTCCACGAATTTTTTCCAATCCAGTTCCAGATATTCGAAGACATAGTCCAGAAACTGGCGGATGGTGTAGGTCTGGCCCGTGGCGATCACATAGTCGTCGGGCTTCTCCTGCTGGAGCATCAGCCACATGGCCTCGACGTATTCCTTGGCGTAGCCCCAGTCGCGCGAGGCGTCGAGGTTGCCCAGGTAGAGCTTGTCCTGCAAGCCCAGCTTGATGCGGGTGGCCGCGCGGGTGATCTTGCGGGTGACGAAGGTCTCGCCGCGGCGGGGGGACTCGTGGTTGAAGAGGATGCCGTTGCAGGAGAAGATGCCGTAGGCCTTCCGATAAAGCTGGGTATGATAGAAGGCCGCGACCTTGGCCACGGCGTAAGGGCTGGCCGGCTGGAAGGGCGTGGTCTCGCTCTGCGGGACCTGGGTGTTGTCGCCGTACATCTCGCTGGAGGAGGCCTGGTAGAAACGGGCCTGGGGGCAGAGATCCTTGATCGCCTCCAACAGCCGGACCGTGGCCACGTCCACCACATCCACGGTGTACTCCGGCTGATCGAAGGAGACGCGCACGTGGCTCTGGGCGCCGAGATTGTAGATTTCGTCGGGCCGGGTGGCCTGGATGACGCGGCGGAGGCAAGAACTATCGGATAAATCCCCGTAGTGCAGGGTCAGGCGATGGCCCTGGACGTGCGGGTCCTGATAAATATGGTCGATCCGTTCGGTGTTGAAAGTGCTGCTGCGCCGGACGATGCCGTGCACCTCGTAATCCTTCGCCAGCAGCAACTCGGCCAGGTAGGAACCATCCTGCCCGGTGATGCCCGTAATCAGGGCCCGGCGTCTCTCCGTCATTTCCTTCCCCCGCAATCAGTTATCGATCAAGAAACCGTGTTCCCCGGCGCGGATGCGCGCAGGGTTTTGGCAAATCGCCAACCATTATTCGGCTGAGCCGCCAATTTTGCCCAAAGGCCGGAGGCAAATTATCCGAAAACAGTGGAAGGGAATCAAGTCCGGGGTCCGCTAACTCTTTTTTCCGGCGGCGAACCGGAGTTCACCCGAAAAAAAATGAAAATCCCAGGGCTTTTTGCTCAACCGGAGTCGAAGGAAGGGTCGATAACAACAAAGTGCCCGAAAAACCAGCTCCGGGCGTCTCGGTTGCGGTTGAATCACTAAAAAAAATTCGGTCGGTCAGAGGTCCGCAAAAATAAGATCTAAGGAGGTAAAAGCCGTGCCCCCCAAGACAGTTCTCCCGCGTGGCACCAAGGTTCGCAAGATCAATTTGTCGCGCAAGACCGCGCCTTGCCCGCGCTGTGGCACGATCTGCAAGCGTCATTCGATCGGCCACCGCCGGCTGCGCGAGGTGGGCATCTCCGCCCCCACGGTGCTGGAGGTGACCTACAGCAAGCACTACTGCCCCAGCTGCCGCAAACACTTCTCCCTGCCGATGGACCACATCGCCCAGCCGTCGGGCCGGTTCACCAACCGCGTCCGCCGCACGGCGGTCGACCTGGTCGTCAAGCAGGCGCTGACGCTGGAGAAGGCCACCCAGCGGATGCGCCAGAAGTATCATGTCCATGTGCCGCCGACCACGCTGCACGACTGGGTCGTGGCCGAGATGAAGGTGGACTGAAGAATCTTCCGGTCGCGAACCGGACGCGGGAGTGCGGACCTCTCGCCCCGAACTTGACGCCCCGTCGAGTCGCACCTTGAGTTGGCGCGCCCATCAATTGGCGCGCCTTTTTTATTGGGGTTTTTGAAGAAACCGCTAAAAAATGAATCTGGATTCGAGAATACTTTTTTAAAAAAGTTTTCTCGAACTCTTTCAAAAAACTTTATCCCGGCTTGGCATTTTTACACATTTAAATGGGGCAGACGTTGAATTCATCCCTCTGAACGTTCGAAACGGCGCAGCCGGAAGAGAGTTTTTTGAAGGGGTCTGGGGGAACTTTTTTGCAAAAAAGTTCCCCCAGAGCGAAAGTTTTTATAAGAACTGCGGTTTTCCGAAAGGGCAGCCCCTGCCGATCGTCCTGGTACTCGACGCGCATACGGTGGCCGCGCTGGCCGTGGTCCGCGCCCTGGGGCGGCGGGGGCTGACGGTTTGGACCGCCCGCGAGGAGGGCAAGCGCGAACTGGCCGGCCACAGCCGCTACGCCGCCGGCCGGATCGTCCTGCCGCCGGCGCCGGAATATTGGCCGAAACTGCGCGAAACCGCCGCCGAATTGGCCGCGGAAGCGGTTCTGCCCTGCGCCGACGGCAGTCTGCGGGCCTATCTGCAAGCGGCCGAAACCTCTCCCCCCGGATTTTTCGCCCCGGCCCGGGCGGCGCTGGGCGTTTTCATGAACAAAGCCGAAACTTTCCGCCAAGCCGAACGCCGGGGTTTTCGCATTCCGCGCACGACCACGTTCTTTTCGCCGGGTTCGGCAGCTGAAGAGAAAACCTGCTCCCCCTCCCTCCAGGAGGGGATTGAGGGGAAGGAAGTCGCCGCTTTCCCCGCGGAATTTCTAGAAAGTTGGCCGGTGGTGCTCAAACCCGCGGTCAGCCTGGGGCCTGACGGCCGGCGCCGGGAGGCGGAATTCGCCTTTTCGCCCGAGGATTTGCGGACCCGGCTGGATAAGGCGGCCCGTTCCGGCGGCGACTGGCTGATTCAGGAGTGGATCGCCGGGCCGGGCGTGGGCGTGGAGGTAGTGGCCGACCGGGGCCGGATTCTGGCTGCTGGCGCGCATCGCCGTTTGCGGGAGGAAGACCCACGCGGCGCACGCAGCGCGGCGGCGCAGACTATCCCCGTACCGCCGAAAGAATTGGCTAAAATCGAAGCCTGGCTGGCCGAACTGGAATGGTCCGGGCCGGCCATGTTCGAATACAAACACGCGCCGGACGGCGATCTCTGCCTGCTGGAGGTCAATCCCCGGTTCTGGGGCACACTACCCTTGGCCCAGGCCGCGGGTGAGGATTTCCCCTGGGCGGCCTATCTGGCTGCGACCAAACAGGTCGACGCGGCGGCGAGTGCACCGGATGAGGCCTGGCGAACCGGTCTCCGCGGCGGCTATTTGCGGGCCGAATGGCGCTGGGCCAAAGCCGCACTCAAGGGCCGGCCGGAGGGCTGGCCGGGCGTCTGGCCCAGCCGATTCGAGGCGGTTTGGGGGCTGGCGAGCACGCTCATCACCCAGCCCCACCGGTTCGTCTGGGCTTGGGACGATCCCTGGCCGGCCTTGCGCGATTGGTGAAACCGAATTCCGGGGAACCTTTTTTGCATAAAAGGTTCCCCGGACCCTGCCAAAAAATTCTCCTCCGGCTTCGCCGTTTCGCGCGTTCGGATGGATCGGCTCAACGTTTGCCCCATTCGTGCGACTCATCCGCCTTAAGCGGCCGGGAGCGCGAAGCATTGTTGCGAGTGCAGCGCGCACTTTTCACAGCGCGGTTTGCTTTTCAGGCCTGGGTTGTGCAACAGAGCCTAATTTGCTTGACGAACCTGCCGGCCCAACGATACAGTAGTCTTTCCCTTTCGCGTTTCCCGCCTCGCCGGCGGAAGAATCGGCGGGCGGAAGCGCAAGTTTTGAAAAATTAAGCCAAAGGTCTTTCCGTTCGGCATTCCTCTAGAGAAAAAAGGAGAAAAAAGGATGTCCCGTGAAAAAATGCCCCTTGACGGCAACCAGGCCGCCGGACAGGTAGCGCACGCTTTGAATGAAGTCTGCGCGATCTATCCCATCACCCCCTCCTCGCCCATGGGCGAGCTGGCCGACGCCTTCAGCGCCGCGCGCAAGACCAACATCTGGGGCACCATCCCCGTCGTCGCCGAGCTCCAGTCCGAAGGCGGCGCGGCCGGCGCGGTCCACGGCGCTCTGCAAGCCGGCGCCCTGACCAGCACCTTCACCGCCAGCCAGGGCCTGCTGCTCATGATCCCCAACATGTACAAGATCGCCGGTGAGCTGACCCCCACCTGCTTCCATGTGACCGCCCGGACCGTGGCCACCCATGCGCTGAGCATCTTCGGCGACCACTCCGACGTCATGGCCTGCCGCGCCACCGGCTGGGGCCTGCTGGCCAGCTGCTCGGTCCAGGAAGCCCACGACCTGGCCTGCATCGGCACGGTCGCCGCGCTCGAAGCGCGCGTGCCCTTCCTCCACTTCTTCGACGGCTTCCGCACCTCGCACGAGATCCAGAAGATCGAGACCCTGACCGAGGACGATCTGCGGGCCATGGTTCCCGATGCGCTGGTCCAGGCCCACCGCGAGCGGGCGCTCACCCCCGACCGGCCCCGCCTGCGCGGCACGGCCCAGAACCCCGACGTCTTCATGCAGGCCCGCGAGGCGGCCAATCCCTTCTACGACCAGGCCGCCGACATCGTCGAAAAGGTCATGGACCGCTTCGCCCAGCAGGTCGGCCGGACCTACAAGCCGTTCGTCTACTACGGCCATCCCCAGGCCGACCGGGTCGTCATCCTGATGGGCTCGGGCGCGGACACGACCATCGAGGCCATCGACCACCTGATCGCCAAGGGCGAGAAGGTGGGCCTGCTGAAGGTCCACCTCTACCGGCCCTTCTCGCTCAAGCACTTCATCGCCGCCTTGCCCAAGACCACCCGCAAGTTCGCGGTCCTCGACCGGACCAAGGAGCCCGGCGCGGTGGGCGAGCCGCTGTACGAAGACGTGCGCACCGCCTTCGGCGAAGCCATGCAGGCCGACAAGAAGCTCTTCGACGGCCACTGGCCGGTGGTGGTGGGCGGCCGCTACGGCCTCTCCTCCAAGGAATTCACCCCGCCGATGCTGCTCTCGGTCTTCGCCAACCTGAACGCCGCCGAGCCGAAGAACCACTTCACCATCGGCATCAACGACGACGTCACCCACACCAGCCTGGACTACGACCAGGACCTCGACCTCGAGTCGGAGAAGGTCTTCCGCGGCCTGTTCTACGGTTTGGGTTCGGACGGCACGGTCGGCGCCAACAAGAACACCATCAAGATCATCGCCGACCACACCGACAACTACGCCCAGGGCTATTTCGTCTACGACTCCAAGAAGGCCGGCACCATCACCACCTCGCACCTGCGCTTCGGACCGCAGCCGATCCGCAGCGCCTACCTGATCCGGCACGCCAACTTCGTGGCCTGCCACCAATGGTCGTTCCTGGAGAAGTACGACCTGCTCAAGAACCTCAAGTCCGGCGGCACCTTCCTGCTCAATTCGATCTATAGCGCCGAGGAGGTCTGGGACAAGCTGCCCCGCAAGGTCCAGGAGCAGATCATCGCCAAGAAGATCAAGTTCTACGTGATCGACGCCTACGCCGTGGCCGAGAAGACCGGCATGGGCTCGCGCATCAACACCATCATGCAGACCTGCTTCTTCCAGCTGACCGACGTGATCGCCACCGACGAGGCCATCGGCTACATCAAGAAGGCCATCCAGAAGACCTACGGCAAGAAGGGCGAAGAGATCGTCAAGATGAACAACGCGGCCGTGGATCAGGCCCTGGCCCATCTGCACGAGGTCAAGTATCCGCAGAAGGCCACGAGCAAGATCGAGCTGCCGCCCATCGTGCCCGCCGAGGCCCCGGCGCACGTCCAGAAGCTCACCGCCGAGATCATGGCCGGCCGCGGCGACGACCTGCCGGTCTCGGCCTTCGCCAACGATCCGGCCTTCGGTCCGGACGGCACCTTCCCCATGTCCACCACCCAGTGGGAGAAGCGCAACATCGCCCTGCACATCCCGGCCTGGGATTCCGAACTCTGCATCCAGTGCGGCAAGTGCTCGCTGGTCTGCCCGCACGCCGCCATCCGGATCAAGATCTACGACGAGGCCGGCCTGAAGGGCGCGCCGGCCGGCTTCCACAGCGCTGAAGCCCGTGGCAACCAGGTCAAGGGCAAGAAGTGCACCGTTCAGGTCTTCCCCGAGGACTGCACCGGCTGCGGCACCTGCGTCACCGCCTGCCCGGCCCTCAAGGACCGCAACGATCCCAAGAGCCCCAAGGCCATCAACCTCGCCCCGCAGCCGCCGCTGCGCGAAGCCGAACGCGAGAACGCCAAGTTCTTCCTCGGCCTGCCGGAAACGCCCGATGGCCTCTTCCCGCTGGGCACGGTCAAGGGCAGCCAGCTGCGCCGGCCGCTCTTCGAGTTCTCGGGCGCCTGCGCCGGCTGCGGCGAGACGCCCTACGTGAAGCTCATCACCCAGCTCTTCGGCGACCGGATGATCGTGGCCAACGCCACCGGCTGCTCCTCGATCTACGGCGGCAACCTGCCGACCACGCCCTACTGCGTGAACACCGACGGGCGCGGGCCGACCTGGGCCAACAGCCTGTTCGAGGACAACGCCGAGTTCGGCTTCGGCATGTCCCTGGCCATCGAGAAGCAGGCCGAGTTCGCCCGCGAGCTGCTGACCAAGCTCTGCGGCGAGGACGCCCTGGCCAAGGAGATTCTGGCCGCCGCCCAGAACGACCAGGCCGCCATCGACGCCCAGCGCGCCCGGGTGGCCCAGCTCAAGGCGAAGCTGGCCGGCAAGAAGGACGCCGACTCCAAGCGTTTGCTGGCCGTGGCCGACTACCTGGTCAAGAAGTCGGTCTGGGTCTTCGGCGGCGACGGCTGGGCCTATGACATCGG
>CAYMGG010000113.1:0-16093 GCA_964389915.1 uncultured Planctomycetaceae bacterium | reverse complement strand
GCCCACCTCTTCGACCCCGAGTCGGGCAAGAACCTCACCGCCGCCACGGCGCAGTGATCACCTCGTTTCCGGGGGGAACCTTTTTTGAAAAAAAAGTTCCCCCCGGACCCCCTTCCAAAAAACTTTAGCCGGCTTCGCCTGCTCGGGCGTTCAGATGGGCAAATTCGGGGGAGTTGGCCTTCGGAAGGCAAGGCGGCCCGGTTCGAATTCCGCCCACGACGAATTCATCTCTGAACGTACGAAACTGCGAAGCTGGGCGAGAGTTTTTTGAAGGGGTTTGGGGGGACTTTTTTGCAAAAAAGCCCCCCCAAAAAATGCGGTCAAGCAGTTCGCGTCATTGCGAGCCGGCGAACGGGGTTAGGTCGATGCCGAGCTTGCGTATTTTATAGCGGACGATCCGGGGGGTGGTGCGCAGTTCGCGGGCGGCGGCGGCCATGTTGCCGTCGGTCCGTTTGAGTGCGTCGGCGATCAGGTCGCGTTCGAAGGCCGCCACCCTTTCGGTCAGGCCGCCGACCGGATCGGGCATCTGCATCGCGGCGGGCAGGTGGTAGGCGTGGATCGCGCCGTCGGTGCTGGCCTGGGCGGCCTGCTCCAGGCAGTTCTCCAGTTCGCGGACATTATCCGGCCAGTGGTAGGCCTGTAGCAGCCGGGCGGCCTCCGGGGTCAGCCGGCGCACGACTTTGCCGCCCCGCTGGGAAAGTTCGGAGAGATAGTTGTCGGCCAGGGGCAGAATGTCGCCCCGCCGTTCGCGCAACGGCGGCAAGGGAATGGGAAACACCCCCAAAGAATAGTACAGATCGGGGCGGAAGCGCCCCTCGGCCACCAATTTTTCCAGATCCGCCGCGGTCGAGACGATCAGGCGCACGTCGCTGCGCCGGACTTGGCCCGAACCGCCGGGTTCGTACTCCTTCTCCTGCAACAGGCGCAGCAGTTTGACCTGGAAGACGGCCGAAAGGTCGCCGATCTCGGCCAGGTACAGGGTGCCGCCGGCGGCGCGCTCCACCTGGCCCGGCCGGGGCGGCATCGGTCCGCCCTCCTCGCCGAACAGCTCGTTTTCCAGCTGGCGTTCGATGCCGCCGGCGCAATCCACGCGGACGAACGGGCCGGCCGCCCGGCGGCTGCTGGCGTGGACCGAACGGGCGATCAGTTCCCGGCCCGTGCCCGGCTCGCCCAGGACCAGGACCGGCGCGTCGCTGGGCCCCACTTGGCGGACGGCCCGCAACGCCGCGCGCATGCGCGAGGAGTTGCCCAGGGCGGAGGCTGGCCGGTCGGCGGTCTCGAAGCGGAAACGGCGGTTTTCCGCCCGGGGTTCAGCCGGGTGCGCCTCGCTGCGGCGCGCGGCGCGCAGGGCCAGGGCAAAGCCGCCGGCGGCCAATTCCAGGCGCTGCCAGGCCTCGTCGGTCTGGGCCGGCGGGCCGGCCGGCAATTCCAGGCAGAGCGCCCCCCAGCCCCGCGGTCCGGTGCCCAGGGCCTGACAGCCATAAATGACGGCCGCGGCCGGCGCCGAGTGGTCGAAGCCGGGGGTTTCCAGGGCAAAGGGGCGGCCGGCGGCCAGGTGGGCGGCGGCATTCGGTTCGTTCAGCCGCCGGCGCAACTCGGCCAATTGGGCCGGCGGGAGGCCGCAGGAAGCCAGCGCCATCAATTCCATTCCGGCCTGGGGTTGGACAAAGAGGGCCGCCCGCGGGGCGCCAAGCTGGGCCAGAGCCGCCGTGCAGGTGGCGGTCAGGTCGGCCTCGGCCTCCAAACCTTCGCCCAACCGGGCCAATACGCCGAGCAAGGCGGCTCGGGAGCGTTCGGACGCTGGATCTTTCACTTCGGAATCATTCATTGGCCGTCAACCATACGGTTTTGTCGCTTAATCGCGGGGTCGGCTACAGATTCGTATTGCCGGCCCGCTCTGCCCCGGGCAATGGCCGTATTTGAGCAAGCTTCATGCCAAGCCGGGGCCTGGCCGGCCAAGAGTGGAGATTTAGACGAATCGTCGGGGGCATTACCGGCCGCAGGCTTGTCTTGACCGGCCGGCTATGATAGAAAATAGGCATGACTAAGCCGCCCTTGGATTTGAATATTCGGCCCCCGGTTTCTCCGCGGATACCCATCATGCCTAAGCTGCCCTTTTTTGCCCTGCGTCCGATTTGGATAGGCGTTATTTTCTGGAGTTTGGTTTTGGCCTGCGCCGGAGCGGCCGAGCCGAACGCCCAGCCCGTGATCAAGGATTTCAGCCCCCAGGATGCGACCCGCGACAAGTGGCGGGCCGAATTGGGCGCCGCGCCGCAACTAGGGCAGATCGACGCGGCCCACGGCGAGAGCCTGCTGATTCCCGTCGCCTTCCCCGCCCCGGTCCGGCTCTGGCGCGAGGGCGGCGGCAAGGCCGTGCGCCTGGCCCTCGAACCGACCCCCGAGCGGCCGGCCCTGGTCTTCGAGCGGTTCACTTACGAGGTTTTCGTCCCTACCGACCTGCCGGCCGGCGTCCGGGTCCAGGCCCGGCTGCTGCTTAAGGACAAGGACGGGCTCTGGTTCGAGGCCCTGGGGCGACGGATTGAAGCGAGCGGCGCGCGTACGCCGGCTACGGCCTTGCAACCCGGCTGGAACCAGTTGGAGGTCGATCTGAGCGAGGGCAGCCCCGAGCTGCGGCCGCGGGACCACCAGGCCGTCTGGAGCCGCTGTCTGCTAGCCCAGGTCGCGGCGGTCGGATTCTCCTTTCAGGCCGACCGACCCTACGCCGGCCGGCTGGCGGTGGACAACGTCGCCGTCTATCCGGCGCTCGACCGGCCGGGCGTCGGCCCTTTCGCCGCGCCCCTGGCGTTGACCGATTTCGTCGCCCCCGAACAGGCCAAACGGGGCGAACTGGTCGAACTCAGCTGCGCGCTCAACCGGCCGGTCCTCAATCCCTTCGATCCGGACGAGATCGATTTGCAGGCGCACTTCCGCCTGCCGGGGGCGGCCGCGGACCTGGTCGTGCCGGCCTTCTACTGGCAGGATTACCGACGCGAGGCCGCCGCCGACCGGCCGGACGGCGAAGCCTACCTGCCGGTCGGGCCGGGGCGGTACAAGGTGCGGTTCACCCCGCCTGCGGCCGGGGAGTGCCGGTACCGGCTGGAGGCGGTCTACCGTTCGCCGATCAGCGGCCGGGAGGAGCGGCTGACGACCGGCGAGCGGCGGCTGAGCGTGGCCGAAGCACCCTTTCGGGGTTTCGTCCGGCGCAACCCGGACCAGCGGAATTTCGAATTCGACAACGGCGACTTCTTCTTCCCGCTCGGCCACAGCTTCCGTTCGCCCACCGACCAGCGGCATGTCGAGGCCATTCTGCGCCGCTTCTTCCCCAACCAGCCCGCGCCGGTCAACCGGGGCCTGGGAGTTTATGAAACCCTGCTGCCGCGCATGGCCGCGGCGGGAATCAACTGCTTCGAGGTCTGGATGTGCTCCTGGTGGCTGGGGCTGGAGTGGACTAGCCGCTGGCCGGGCTATTACGGCCTGGGGCGCTACAATCTGACCAACGCCTGGAAACTCGACCGGCTGGTCGAGCTGGCCGCGCAGAACGGCCTCCTTTTGCACCTGGTGATCGACAATCACGGCAAAGCCGCCGAGCGGATGGGCCCCGGCGACGTCCAAACCGAACTCAACCGGCGCGGGCTGGCCGACCGGCAGGACGATGGCGCCAAGCAGGAACGGAACAATCTGCGCCGCGGCCAGGTGGACACCGAGTGGGCCTTCTCGCCCTACAACGTCCGCAACCGGGCCGACGGGGGCTTTCTGCCGCACGCCCTCGAACTTTTCGCCGACGCGCGGGCCAAGGCTTCGTACCGCAAGAAGCTGCGCTACATCGCCGCCCGCTGGGGTTGGGCGACCAATCTGGTCGCCTTCGAGCTATGGAGCGAGCTGGACCTGGTCGGCCCCAAGTACGGCCGCCACCGGGACGTCTACGCCACGCCCGCGGTGCGCGGTTGGCACCGGGAGATGGCCGGCGTCCTGCGCCGCTACGACCAGGGGCGGCACCTGATCATCACCCATTATTCGGGCGATTTCCAATACGTCGACCCGGAGATGGTCAAGCAGGACGAGATCGAATATCTCGCCTGCGACGCCTATCACGCGCCCAACCGGCCGCTGCTGGACCTGCTGCGCGACACCCAGAACTACGCCGCGCAATTCAAGAAGCCGTACTGGATCACCGAATTCGGCGGCGACTGGAACGCCACCAACGTCGAAGGCCTGAAGGGCGACCTCTACTCCGGCCTCTGGTGGGGCTGGCTGAGCCGCTCGGCCGGCACGCCGCTCTACTGGTGGTTCGAGTTCATCGACCAGGAGAACCTCTGGCCGGCCTTCCGCGCCCTGGCCGACTTCACCGCCGGCGAGGACCGCCGCCGGGCCCCGGACCAGCCGCAGCTGGTCGACGACTGGCCGGCCGTCGCGGGGTGGGATAATCCCGCCGACCAGCGGCTCAAGCCCCTGATCCTGGGCGACGGACGGACCTTCTACGCCTGGGTCTATTCGCCGGGCGAGATCCACCACCTGCCGCCGCCGGACAAGCAGTCGACCTTTGCCGCGGCCCGCTTAACCGTCGAACGCGCGGCGGCTCGGGCCTACACCGCCGAGTTCTGGGACTCGTGGACGGGCAAGGTGCTGGGCCGGGCCGACGTGGCCCGCGACGCCAAGGGGCGGCTGGTCGTGCCGCTGCCGGAGTTCAAGGTCCACCTGGCGGTCAAGCTCAAGGCCAAGGCGGAGTGACCGCGTTTGCGGGCTCTTCGCCAAAAATCCGCCCTACGATCTTCGGCCATCAACCTCGGTTCCGCTTATTGAAAACCGAATGACTCCGAATTGCGCCGCTCTTAAATTCCCCTTGCCGAACGTTCGGACCGGCGACGCCGGAAGCTTTTTGGCGGGGCCCGGGAATGAAACGCTATGTCTGATACCAATTCATGTTAATGACCACCTAATCGGCGCGAAATCCATCCGCGCCGAATTTATCCATCTGAACATTCGAAACGGCGAAGCCGGACGAGAATTTTTTGGGGGGGTCAGGGGAACCTTTTTTGCAAAAAAGGTTCCCTTGAATCGGTCTCAATTAACTTGGATTGATCTGAGGTGATTCGGGTCGATTCCGTAGCTATCGCCATCTCGAGGCCATGCGTTTCCGCCCTTCTGCGATCAGCCCAGACCGAGTTTGTTCTGCCGGAATTCGCCGGGCGTGCATTTGCGATAGCGGCGGAAGACCTTGGTGAAATAGCTCTGATCCTCGAAACCGCACTCCAGCGCCACCAGCGCCAACGGCTTGGCCGTGCGGGTCAGCATCTCCGCCGCCCGGTCCACCCGCATCCGGCCCAGCATCTCGGTGAAGGTTACGCCCGACTCCTTGCGCAGCAGATAGGAAAAATGCGAAGGCGAGAGGTGCGCCGCCCGGGCCGCGTCGTCGCGCGAAATCTTCTCCCCGCAGTGCCGGGTCATGAAGTCCAGCGCGTCGAACAGCGCCTGCCCCGGGTCGCGCCGCCGATTGGCGCGGATGGCATCCATCATCTGCTCCAGCGTGCCGGTCAGCCACGGGGCCAGCTCCTCCTCCGAAGCCAGGCGCGAGAGATCGGTCATGTGGACGAAATTGGCCCCCAGCAAGGCCTCGGGCGCGCCGCCGGCCTCCACCGCCGTGCGGGCCATGCTGACCACCAATTCCAGAAACAAGCTCTTCACCAGTTCCAGCCGGCCGCCGGCGTGATGGTGGATGGCCACCAGGATGCGGTTGAGGATTTCCCGGGCCGAGGGCCGGTCCCCGGCGCGAATGGCGGCGAAGAGCGCCGGCTCCTCGTGCAGGTACAGCTCGCGGATGCTGTCGTGCCCCCGGCGCTTGAAGGCCTGGATGGCGTAGGCCCGGCGCTGCTCGGCCTGGTAGCGCGAACGGCTCAGCTCCAGGGCCGAAGCGTTGGTCAGGTTCTCCGCCTCGACCAGCTCGCGCAGTTCCGCGCCGGCGTGGCGCAGGTCGAACGAGGGCGCTTCGGCCCGGAAGAATCCCCGCTCCGTGACGCTGGCCACCAGACCGCCGCGCAAGAGTTCGTTGTGCATAAGCGGCACGGCCCAGATCAGCCGCCCGCCGGGACACAGTTCGACGGTGGGTTCGCCCCAGCGCAACGCTTCGCGGACCGCGAACTGCCGGGCCTCGCGGCAGGCCGGCGAATCGCACTCCCGGCAGCCGGGCCGGCCGAAGACCAAGCCGCCCGCCGCGTTTACCGCATACAGCCCCGCCCCCCAGCGGGCGCGGTATCGCCGCGCCAGCCGCTGCCAGACGGCCCGGCCGATGCCGATCGCGGACGGCTCTTTCATCGCTTTCCTTAGCCTCCCAATGAATCGTACCATTTTACCAAACAATCGTGCCGGGGTGCAATCCCCGGCCGGCCGGCCGAAGTAAGGTACGGGTATCGGACCAGGCCGAAGCCCGGCCGAATCGCGGACCAAACCTTATTGCAAGGAGTCGGATCATGAAGTTCACGTCGCTGGCGATCGCCAAGCCCGAGCAGCTGGTTTTCGGCGTCGCGCCCAAGCCGCTGTCGACCAAGTCCGGAATGGTGATCGGCGGCGGGACGGTCTACCCGGAGCTCAACTTCACCCTGCCGCCCATGACTCTGGAGGAGGCTACCTTCCCCAAGGCCTGCGAGCAGTACCGGATGATCGTAACCGGCGCGCTCAAGCGCGCGGCCGAGCTGGAGGCGCCCGGCGTGCAGCTGGAGTGCGAGACCCTGCCGCCCATGACCTCCAATCCGGCCTGGTCCGAGGCTATCGCCAAGATCCTGCTGGAAGGCATGGCCGAAGCCAAGGCCAAGTGGGGGCTGAAGAGCGTCCTGCGCTTCACGCCCAACGACAACCGCGAGATGGAGCGCCCGCCCCACATGCGCAGCGGCCCGCATTGGGAGGCGATGCTCGAAACCTTCGAGCGCGTCTGCGCCCTAGGGGTGGACATGATCAGCATCGAGTCGACCGGCGGCAAGGAGGTGCATGACGAGGCCCTGGCCTTCTGCAACATCAAACAGTCGATTTTCGCCACCTGCGTGATGGGGGCGAGGGACATGAAGTTCCTCTGGACGCACCTGACCGGCATCGCCAAAAAGCACGGCGTGATCCCGGCGGGCGACTCCTCCTGCGGCTTCGGGAACACGGCCATGGTGCTGGCCGAGCAGAAGCTGATCCCGCGCGCCTTCGCCGCGGTGGTCCGGCCGATCACGGCCGTGCGCGCCCTGGTGGCGCACGAGTGCGGCGCGGTCGGGCCGGGCAAGGACTGCGCCTACGAAAACCCGATCCTCAAGGCCATCACCGGCTGCCCCATGGCCATGGAGGGCAAGACCGCCGCCTGCGCGCATCTGAGCCCGGTCGGCAACATCGCCGCCGCCACCTGCGACCTGTGGAGCAACGAATCGGTGCAGAATCTCAAGCTGCTGGGCGGCATGGCGCCGACCTGCTATATGGAGCAGCTGATTTACGACTGCCGCCTGCTCAACCGCGCCAGCGCCGGAGGCAAAGCCGACGCGCTCAAGCTGCGCGACTGGCTGGTCGAATCGGATGCCGCGCTCGACTCCCAGGCCTATGTCCTGACGCCGCAGAGCGCCATCGCCTTCGGCCAGGTCATCGTCGACGCCAAGACGCCCTATCTGGCCGGCCGGGCGGTGGGATTGGAGGCGGTCCGGCGGCTGCGGCAGGCCCTGGCCCAGGGTCAGGTCCGCATCGCGCAGAACGAACTGGCGTACCTGGACCGGCTCGAATCCGACCTCCAGGAGCTGCCGGACGACGAGAACGAGTTCATTGCCGAAATGCTCGACGAGGTGGACACCGACAAGTTCATCGCCGCGGATTACGAGCTGTAACGGGGTTGCGACCGACCGGGCGATTTCCGTTCTTCTGCGCTCGCGCCATCGCCCGGTTTCGGCGCTTTTCGTCCCGGGGCCGGCCAAAGCGGAGGGGATTTTTAAAGGACTCCGGGGGAACTTTTTCGGCCAAAAGTTCCCCCGGAAACTAGGCTAAAGAAAATTTTCCCCGCTTCCATTTCCCCAGACCAGGAGAACCGAGTCGATGCGCATCATCATTTTCACGGGCTTTCTCGGCTCGGGCAAGACCACGCTCCTCCTGGCTCTGGCCCGGCACTGGGCTCAGGCCGGCCGGCGGGTGGCGATTGTCGAAAACGAAGTCGGCCGGGTCGGCGTGGACGGCCGGCGCCTGGCGGCCGAAGGCCTGCGGGTGCGCGAAATCTCGGCCGGGTGCATCTGCTGCACGCTGACCGGGGACCTGGTCGCGGCCGTGGAGGAATTGCGCCAAGCGGCTGCGCCCGATCTGCTCCTGATCGAACCCTCGGGCGTGGCCGCGCCGGGCCAGGTGGCGGAAGCCTTGGCCGGAACGGATGACCGGCGGCAGCTGGTCGCCGTGCTGGACGGCGGCCGCTGGCGACTGTTGAAGCAAAAGGCCGCCACCTTTATCCAGGGCAGCCTGATGGTGGCGGATGCGGCGATCCTGACCAAGTCCGACCTGATCTCGCCGGCAGAGCGCCAGACGGTCCAGGACGAAATCGCCGCTTGGCGGCCGGGCCTGCCGCTCTTTGCCTGCTCCGGCCTGGCCGACGCGGCCGGAGCGAATCTGGCCGCCCGACTGGACCTTTTGGCGGCTGGCGGCGGCGCGGGAGCGACTGGCTTGCAGGCGGCCGCTGCGCCCGCCCCTCAGATTCGGTTTGGCCAAGCGGAAAAGCTGCGGTTTCACGGCGGGGTGCATGCCCGGCAGCTGGAAGTGCTTTTTCCCCGACCGCTCCCGGCCGAGGAAATCACCGCGCGGTTGCAGGACTGGCTGGAGCATCTGCGCCAAGCCATCCGTCAGCTAGCGGGAACGGAAGTCCTGGGCCATTTGAAAATCTGCGCCGAAACCGCCGGCGGCCAACTGTTCGGCAGCATCGACCGCTTCGACTTCCCGCCGCGGCTCATGGGGGAACTTTCGGGAGTGGCGAATAAACTGCACCTCACGCTCAACGCCATTATCCAGGGCGTCGATCCGGCCGAACTATCCCAACGCCTGGAGGAGACGCTCCAGAAGGTCACGCCAAATACTACCGGCTGATTGGTGTGCGCCCGGAGTGTCCGCGGCATGCCTTGCCCCTTACGGCCGGCGCGCCATCGAGCGCTAGATCGAGCACCTATGAGTCGAATGGGTTCAAATTCCGCCAACCTTGAATCTCCCCTCTACGCTCCCGAAAAGGCAAAACTGACGAGAGTTTTTTCAAGGGTTCTGGGGAACTTTTTTTTCAAAAAAAGTTCCCCAGAACCGCCCTCATTTAAATGCCCTCAATATCAGACCGGTTCGCCGCAGGCGCACGGCTGTTCCGTCAACCGCCGGTAAGCGCTCCGGACCAGGGCGCGCGGATCGGCGCGCAGCTCGCCGCACTCCGCCGGCAATTCCAGGTCCAGCGCCCGGCTGGCGCGGCCCACGGCCAGCCGCAGTTGCCAGGTCTGATCCTCGACCGCCCGGCCAAAAGGCGCTTCGGCCGGCGGCGCGGCGCGGCTGAGCACGCCCCGCCGCACCGGCCCCCGGGCATTGGCCACGGGGGTGGCGAATAGTTGCGCCAGGATTGCGGCCGCCGTCCGCAGCCCTTCGCCGGCCAGCACCTTTCGCTCGGCCAGGCGGGCCACGGTCAGGGCCACTGAAGTCCGCAGGTTGAGCGTCAACTGGGGATCGGCCGCCAGTTCTTTCAAAACCGGCAGGCAGGCGGACGTGCCGCACCGCCTCAGCAGCGCCACCGCCGTGATCCAGTTCGCGGCCATATGATTATTTTGGTCCGGCCGCCGGTTGGGCGGCGAATCGGCGAAGCCCTCTTCGCGGGCGGCAATGGCCGAGACCAACCGGGATTCGGCCGCCGGCTCGCCCGCCATGGCGGCCGCGAGCGCGGCGCGCCACGAGACCTGCGGCGCGGTCGCGCCGGCCTTGAGCAGCGGCAGCAATCCGGCCAGCGCCTTCCGCCCGGCCCGGTACAGGCGCCACAGCGCATAACCGCGCCGATCGGCCAGCTCCTGATCCTTGGCCGCCGGATCGGAGCGGATAAGTTCCAGGTCGGCCTTAAGCTGGTCCGACTCCGAGGCGAGCCGTTCGAACCGCTGGAAAGTCTCCCGGCCGACGATGCCGCCATATGCATCCTGCCCGGTCGCCGGCAAGGTCAGCGCCCCGGAACGTTTCAGCTGGTTTTGCAGCTCGGGCAAAGGAACGTCGCGGTTCGAACATGACCCGGCTACGGCCAAGGCGGCGGCCAGACCGGCGACCTCGCCGATCCGCTGCATGTCGCGCTGCATGCGCAACGAATGGTGGGCGTCCAGCGACACGCCCAAGGCGCGGGAGGCCAGCCAGACGTTGTCCAGATCTTCGGGCACCAGGACGCCGTACGGAATCTGGCTGGCGGTGGCCCCCAACCACATCCGGCAGCCCCAGACCCAGAAGACGGCTTCGTCGCTCTCGAATTCCAGATCGCAGCTGTGATTGTCGTAATGGCAGCCGGTATAGCCGACCCCGTCGGCGTACTCGCGCCGTTCGATCAGATCGGCCAGCGTCACTTCGCACCGCGTGCGGATCTGCCGGCCCTGACGCAGCCCGAGCAGGGGCGCCACATAGGTCGGCCGTCGGGCGGCATCATACTCGGCCTGCGCATACTGGCGCACGCCCGTCACCCGGGCGCGGGTCAGATCCTCGGCGTCGGTGGAGTCCACGAAGCCGGAATCGAAATTCACGCACGCCAGCCGCAGCTTGCCGTCCTTTTCATCGACCCGGCCCGACGACTGGGTATAGGCGTGCAGGCGGCCGTCCCCCGGCCGGCCGAAGCGAAAGCCGGCGCCGGCCGCGGCCGCCAGGTCGCCGTCGCCCGTGCCGTCGATCCAGGCCGCAGCCCGCAGCCGCACCGGCCCGGTCGGTCCGGCCAGCAGCGCCTCGACCACTCGCCGGCCGCGAACCTGCACCTCCACCAGCAGCGTGCCGTACAGCGTCTGCACGCCGGCATCCTGCAACAACTCGTCCAGGGCGATCTTCTTGGCGTCCGAGTGCCACAGGCAGGGCATCTGCTCCGGCTGGGCGAACAGCGGATCAAGCTTGCGCACCCGCTCGTCGACCTCCGCCTGCAACCCGCCGCTGACGCCGTGGTAATAGATCGGTATGCCGCCCCCGGTGCCGATTCCGCCGCAAAACAGGGCCAATTCGATTCCCGCGGTCTTGCGCCCCGCCCGGGCCGCGGCCAAGGCGGCCAAGGCCCCGCCCGTGCCCAGACCGGCCACGCTCACTTCCGCCTCGATGGTCGCGGCCGGCAGTTCCCGCTTCACCGGCCGGGTCAGCCATTCGCCGCCGGCCGAGCAACTCGGGCCGGCCAGAACCGCTTCGGCCGCGCGAAGCCCCAGCGTAAACCGCTCCGCCAAGGCCGCGCCCGTACCGGCCACGGCCGGCAAGGCCGCCTGGACATTGGCCGGCAGGCGCGGGGCCGAACCGGCCGCGGCATAAATCGGCAGCGCCGTCAACCCCGCGTGGCTCACCACCGCTCCGGCCGGGACGGCGGCCGAATCGCGCCAGGCCCGCAGGGCGGACGGCAGGGCCAGGCGCGGCCGGTCCACCGAACCGGGCAACTCGACTTGCAGACAACGTTCGTCGCCCCAGACGCCCGGCAGCCAGGCCAGGCGGACGGCGGGCAATGCCTCAGCCGCGGCCAACCCCGGTTCGGACTGGGGCCAAGCCGGTGCGCGGATCACGGCGGCCAGCAGTTGCCGCTCCGCCCGAAACCCGGCCAGAGCGGAATCGAGCAGTCGCGCCAGAGTCCCCTCCTCGGTGGCGTCGATCCAGGCGCCGGCCGCCAGTCGCCGCAGGCCGCTTTTGGTGCCGAGCGTGACCGCAGCCAGCTCGCCGCCGGCCAGCTCCACCGCAACCGGCGAGGCGTAATACAAAAAGTTCACCCCGCCGGCGGCCAGAGCGTCGGTCATTTCGATCTCGGCCAAAGCGCCGTCGATCCGCCCCTGCCGGGCGGCGTTCTTGCCGGTCAGCCGGCACAGGAACTCGGCCCAAGCCGGCTCCCGGCTCTCGCCGGCGAGAGAATGAAACGCCCGGCTGCTCTCCCAGAGCAGCGAGCCGTCCCGATCGACCAGCAGCACCTGCCGGCCGGCCTGACGCAAGGCCAGGGCCGCCGCCACGCCGGCGTAACCGGCGCCGAAAATCACCACCTCGTGAACCCGAGTGAAAACTGACCTGAACTGCTCGCTTGCCGCCGCCATGAGCTTGCCCTTTTTTTCTGGACTGTGGGATTTGGCTGTCGCTGTCTTGAACTCTATTCTCTGGCCGAGTCGGCCGCGCGGGGAATTCTGCTGAAATTAGTGCGATTCTTGCTATAATAGTGGAATGTTTGAATGGTCCGAGATCCCCGAGTTTTCCCTGAATTGTTTCACTAAAACCACAGGTTTATCCGTCAGCATCCATGATTGCGACGGCTCATTATTGCGATTTTTGCCGCCGGAAAACCATCTCCACCAGCTCGCCCTGTGCCGCCTGGTCAAGCTACGCCACGACGCCGACTGCTGCCGCTTCGACGGCGATCTGGTCCGCCGGATCAGCGCCGACCGGCCGGAGGGCTTCGTCAAAATCTGCCCCGCCGGCGCGGTGGAATGGGTGGTGCCGAGCTTTGCCGGCGCCAAGCTGGGCTGGGTCATCTTCGCCGGCCTGCGCCGGCCCGGCCGCGGGCTGCGGGTGGAGCTGGCGGAGGCGCCCCGGCCCGAGTACGCGCCGGCCGTGGCGGAGTTGCCACCGGTCGAGGCCGAGGAGGCGCCGCGGATTCTGGAGATGCTGCGGCAGTTGGTCGCCCGCCTGGAGCAATGGCGGCAGGCCGATCCGGCCCGGTTCGGCCGGCGGTCGGCCATCGAGCGCCAGCCCGAGCTGGAACGGCGAATCGCCATCCGCCAGTTCATCCGCGCCCGTCACTGCAATCCGATCGGCCTGGCCGATCTGGCTGAGCACCTCCACCTCAGCCCGGGGCGCACGGCCCATGCGGTGCGCGAAGCCTGCGGCCGCACCTTTTTGCAGCTCCTGCACCAGGAGCGCCTGCGTTCGGCGGCGGAGCTTTTGCGCCACAGCGAACTGACCGTGGTGGAGATCGCGCTGCAATGCGGCTTCGCCGACGCCTCGCACTTTCATCGCCTGTTCCGCCGGACCTTTCAGGTCAGCCCCCACCGCTACCGACGCGATGAAGAGGTCAAGAAAAGCTTGCAAAGCATTTAGCACGGCCGGCCGAGCGGCGCCTCACCTTCTCGACCTATAATATCAATTCCAGTTAATTGAGGCCGTTTCAGGGGAACCTTTTTTGCAAAAAAGGTTCCCCTGCCCCCTCCAAAAAACTCTCGCCCCGCTTTGCCGTTTCGAACGTTCGGATGGACAAATTCGGCGCGGCTGGATTTCGCACCTATTCGCCGATCAATAACTTGAGTTGATATAATATCAACTCAAGTTATTGATGGCCGACTAGCTTCCGGGTCTGGTGAAC
The DNA here is from genome assembly GCA_964389915.1 of uncultured Planctomycetaceae bacterium. Lineage (GTDB taxonomy): Bacteria > Planctomycetota > SZUA-567 > SZUA-567 > SZUA-567 > CAYMGG01. The sequence goes on along the minus strand of CAYMGG010000113.1, from coordinate 2,586 downwards.
AGGATGAGAGTTTTTTGGTGGGGTTTGGGGAACCTTTTTTGCAAAAAAGGTTCCCCAAAATCGGCCACTGTTAAATTGAATTGATATAAATACTTCCGCCAGGATGACCCGCTGCTGTCTTCCGGCCGGTCGAGCCCGGTACGAATCCGGGCGGCGAAACTGCACCCGCTAAATTGGGACGGCCGAGCCGGCGCACCGTCAATCTCCAGCCTAATCCCAGGTGCAATTTCTGGTTTGCCGACCGCGTTATACGCTTAAGACTCACTCATCTGCATTGCCTGATAGCAAAAGGCGTTACAAATAAAATTATCTTTCCGTGCAAACGCAATCTTCAAATCCGCCTTGATGGCCTGAAATCAGCAATGTAATCTCGAACTGCCGCTTAACCCGGGAGTATGGCTTGGCTACATCCAGCAAAAAACTCAATCTGATCGCTTCGGGCCAGCACGGCTATTTCACCGCCAAACAGGCCAAGACCTGCGGTTATTCCAATTGCCTGCAATCTTATCATTGCCGCAACGGAAATTGGCAACGTTACGAATCCGCCCTCTACCGGCTGCCCGGTTTCGCGGATACGCCGGAAGCGTTCTTCGTGCGCTGGGGGCTGTGGAGCCGCAATGTTTACGACCAACCCCAGGCCGTGATCAGCCATTACAGCGCCCTGTGGGCTCATCAACTCTGGCCGGATGAGCCGGCGACGGTTTGCCTGACCGTGCCGCCTTCGTTCCGCAAGGCCACGCCGCCGGGCTGCGTAATTCACAAAGCCTCGCTGCCGATCTCGGCCCTGGAGTCGCGCCCGGGCTTTCTGGTCACCAATCTGACCCGCACGCTGGAGGATTTGCGCCCGGAATTACAGGCCGCCGGCCGGTGGACAGAAGTGCTGGCCAAGGCCCGGCAGCGCGGAGGACTCGCCCCGGAAACCGCCCGGCGCCGGGAACCGGGCGAATCCGGGCAACCGCTTCCGTCGGCGGCCGACGAAACCGGTCCGGCCTTCGCCGGCGCCCAGGCCTGCCTCCCCCTAACGGCGACGCAGCCGCCGGCCGCGCCGCTACCGGAAGAGGCTTCCGACGTCCGTCTCGACCGCGAAAGGATATTTGCCATGATCCGCGCCCGCACCCAGCGCGCTCCCCATTCGTTCACCCGACGCCGCCAGGCCGGCTTCACGCTGGTGGAGTTATTGGTGGTGGCGGGGATCATCTCCGTGCTCTGCTCTCTGCTCCTGCCGGTGTTGGGCAAGGCGCTGGCCTCGGCCCGGGGCCTCAAATGCGCCAATCAACTCAAGCAGATCGGTCTGTTGATCGGCATGTACGGCAATGATTTTTCCGACTGGCTGCCGCCGGCCAAGGACGCCGCGCTCGAATACGGCAACATCTGGAGCCTAAATTCCCAAAATTACCTGGGCTTCATGCGCCTGTATGTCAACTACCAGCCCAATCCGCGCGAACGGCTGGCGGTCTGCCCGGAATACCCGCCGATGTGGTACGGGCAGGGCGGCAATTACGGCCTGAACGCGCACCTCTTCCGGCTCGTGGTCTCCTGGTCGACGCTCTGGCACAACCAGAACGAGCTCCGCCAGGCCTCGGCCGCGCTCTTCGCCTCCGACGTCTGCCCGGTGGACGACAACCCGAACAGCTCCTCCCAATTCGTCACGACCAATGTCTACGCCCAGACCAACATCCATTACCGGCACAATGGATTGGCCAACATGCTGAAGGGCGACCTGCATGCCGGTGGCACGGCGGACATTCTCTCCACCAACGTCACCGCCACGGTCTGGTCCGGGCAATGACCGCGCGCCATCGACCAATTCGACATTTACCTTGGCTTGAGCACAGAAAACGGAAAGGACTGGCAATGCGCACGCACACGCGGTTGGTTCTGGCTTGGGGGTTGATGGGACTGTACGCGCTCGGCGCGGGGGCGCAGGAATGGCGCGACGGAGAGGGGCAGGCGGTGCCCGCCCGGCCGCCGCAGCTGGTTCTACAGCCGGAAGCCGAGACGGCCCAGGTCCAGGCCGGGAGCTTGGCGGAAGGCGGATTCTGGCTCTGCGCTTCGGCCGGCAAAAAGCTACCTAAGTCCAACTATTTTACGCAGAGCTTTCAGTCGGCCGCGGCGGTCGATCTGACCGCTCAGCCGCTGCAAGTCCGCGTCGACCGGCTGGAGACCGCCGGCAGCGACTTCAAGCGGGTGATCCTGGTCTTCCGCTCGAACGAGAAGACCGCCTGCGGAATCGCCCTCAATTCGGCCACGACCGGCGACCTGGTCCGGCTCGACTCGGCCGGACAGTACAAGGCCCGCAAGGCCGTTCAGTTCGAACTGCCCGCGACCTTCACCTTCCAGCGGCAGGGCGAGCAGGTGGAGATTCTACTAAATGGCCAGAACCTCTCGGACGACCTGACCTTTCCCTATGCGGTTGCCGCCGGCGCGGGCGGCACCTTTGGCGTCGAATGCCAGATGTTGCGCGTGACCGGCAACGCCCTGGCCCTGGCGCTGGGACCGGGCGAACTGGCGGCCGAACCCGCCCCGGTCGAACCGGCTGCGGCGCAGCCGCCGGCGGCCACGCCGCAGCACCGCGAACTGACCGTG
>CAYMGG010000112.1:0-16186 GCA_964389915.1 uncultured Planctomycetaceae bacterium | reverse complement strand
GGCCACGCGGCCGACGCGGAATTATCCCAACCGGCTGGCCCGGGCCCTCGACCTGGACTTGCACAACCTGGCCGTGGGCGGGGCGACGCTGATTCCCGAGCTGGCCGCCTATCCGCCGGCCGGCCGCTTCGACCTGGTCTCGCTCGCCTACGGCACTAACGATTGCAGCAAGCAGGTGCCGCCGGATGAGTTTGCGGCCAACGGCCAGCGCTTGATCGCCGCGGTCCGCCGCCAGAGCCCCGCGGCGGCGGCGGTCCTGATTGGCCCGCCCCAGCGCCTCGATCAGCCCCCGGCCGGCCGCTTCAGCCTGAGCGATTACCGGCAGGTACTGGCCGAACTGGCCGCCCAGACCCCCAACGCGAGCTACGTCAATGCCGCCGATTTCCTTCCCGCCGAAGCCAAATACTACAACGATCAGGTCCATCCCAACGATGCGGGCTTCGCCGGCTACGCCCGCGGACTGAAGGCCTGCTTGCGGGGCAGATGAATTGGGGGTAGCCCCGGATTGAACCGTAAACTGCGCGGGGGAACTTTTTTGAAAAAAAGTTCCCCCGCATCCCCGCAAAAAACTTTATCAAGCTACAACTTGCGAACTTCATGTCCCTAATGGCCATCCGCGGCAATGATTGCCGAAGCGGTGGGAGTTCGAAATTCGGCGGCCTTGAATTCGCTCAGCGGAACGCGCGAAAAGGCGAAACCTCATCCCCGGCCAAACAGACGGCATCACTTGCGCCAATTGCCCCGCGGCGGCCGCTCTTTTTTTCCGCGCCCGCCGCGCTCTTCGTCGCCGCCGCCGAAATCGACGGCCACCAGCTGGGCTTTGCCGGTCTTGGCCTTGCCGGACTGCTCGGCGGCCACGGAGAATTTCAGATCCGCCTCGCCGTTGGCCGGCACGCCCTCCTCGGACCAGATGTCCACGTAATTGTCCCCGCTCAGCGGCACGCGCAGCAGGAAACGCTTAACCGGGGTGCAGCCCGAATTCCCGAAATGTGCGGGTATATATACGCTGCCGTCCTCTTCCTTCTTAGCGCTTGAGGTTTTGCAAGGAAAGAGCTTGGGCAACAGGCGATCGGCGATCTTCTCTTCGATCTGCCGGATCAGGTCGCCGACTTCGCTGGCGCTGCCGGCATGAATGCCGAACCCTTCGGCCCGAAGCGTGTCTTCGCCCAGCTTGCGCCAGCCGCCTTCGGGCTTGCGTTGATACAAGGTCGATTTAGCCATCAGCCGGAAGGAGCGCTTGACCCGGTCGACGGTATGATCGGTCAGCCGGATATGCACCACCGAACCGACATTGGCGGTAACCCCTTCGGCCTCCCAGTTGCTGGCATTGCCGCAGCCGACGGGTTGGAGTCCGTTCAAACCGGAGACCTGGCTCTCGCCCTTGAACCAACGGGCCGGCCCCTTGTCGCCGTTGGTCAAAAGGTCGCGCAACCCGATGTCCATGCCCTGGGGCAGGCGCTCTTCGCGTTCGGTCACGACCAGGATCTTCGACAGGTCAGGACCGGTCGGCGGACTGGCCGCTTCCCCGGCATCCAATCGTCCCGCGCTCCAAACTGCGCCCAGAAGCGCCAACCCCAGCCAGATATTTTCCTTACGCATAGCCCATCTCCCTTGCCTGCCGTGGCGAAATCCGACACCATTCGGATTTTACCCCATCCGCGGCCAATAAACCATTGGCCGAATCCATTCTGTCGGCTGATAGGCAAGAATCGCGCCAAAGGTTACGGCTTAATAGTTGCGCACTGGGGAGATTTTTTTTTGGCGGGGCTGGGGAGCCTTTTCCGCCAAAAAGGTTCCCCTTGAATTGACGTCAGACGTACTTGGGCGGCAGTAGGGCCAGCAGGACGGCCTCTTCGCTCCGGGCGGCGGTCAATTCGAAGACGGCGGCGGCGCCTTTTTTCATCTCGAAATTCCCCGGATTGGGCAGGCCGAGCAGGTGGGCGCACAAGGCGCTCAGGTCCGGCTCGTGGCCGACCAGGAGCAGGTCCCCGCCGAAATGCTCCTCGATCAAAGCGCAGGCTTCGCCCGGCCGCAGACCGCAGGCCAGGACTTCGGCCTCGGTCCACCCTTGCGCCGGCTTGAGCTCGGCGGCCAGGATTTCGGCCGTCTGGGCCGCGCGCAGGTAGGGGCTGGTCAGGATCCGCGCCGGCCGGCAGCCGCTCTCGGCCAGCCGCTTGCCCAGGCGCTTGGCCTGGCGGCGGCCCTTGTCGGTCAGGGGCCGCTCGGCGTCGGAAGGCGCCCGGTCCTCGGCCTCGGCGTGGCGGACGATGGTCAGCAGCATGGCTATTTCCCGGTTTTCTGACCGGCCTTTTCGGCCTGTTCTTCCTTGTCGATTTCTTCGGTCATGTGGCCGAAAAGATTGCGCTTCTGGATGTCCCGGAAGCGCTCGGGGGTGATGGAGGCCACGGTCCAGACGGCCAACTGGCGGATCCAGGGGGCGGGATCCTTGGCCGCCGCGCGGGTCAGGGCCTGTTCGGCCAAGTGCTGGAAGTATTCGTTCTTGTCTAGGAATTTGAGGTCCCGGCTGGGCGCACCGTGGCGCATCACGCCCAGGCGGAGCACCGCCTCCTGCCGCCAGAGCGGATCCTGGTCCTGCTCGGCGATGCGGATGGCCGAGTAGAGGCAGTTGAAATTGTCGAAATCGCCCAACTGCACCGCGGACTTGAGATGCACCTCTTTGCGCATCTTCAGAAGATAGCGTCCGTACTCGCGGGCGGCCTCGGCCTTTTCCGGATTGAGATTGCGCCCCAGAAAAGAGGCGTAGCTCAGGGCCGACCGGGCCTTGACCGAGAGGCCGATCAGAAAGGTGATCAGGCTGGGGCGTTCGGTGGTGAAATGCCAGCCCCAGATCAGGCCGGCCTGATAGCAGCGGCTGGCGCCGGCCAGGTCGCCGGATTTTTCCAGATCCTCGGCCCGCTGGAGCAGGCCGTGGAGATAGGCCTGGAAGATGATCAGGTCCGGTTGCTTGTTGGTGCCCTTGTCGAGATAGGGGTAATACTCGGGCGTCAGCCGGCAGTCGTGGATCTGAACGGCGGCCAGGATCTCGTCGATGCCCTTGGCGTTCGGGCCCACGTGCAGCTTGTCGTCGACCTTGTCCTGGGCGTAGAGCATCTCCAGCTTGGCGTAATGATCGGCGGCGTTGCCCGGGCCGGTGGGCAGTTTGAGAAGCGTCTCGAGTCCCTGATCGGTGTCGAAGGGCTCAATCCGGACGGTTTCGGCCAGCACGCGCTGCCGGGTGGTTTCCTTGGTCTCTTCCGCTTTTTCGGCGGCCGCCCCAACGGCCAGCCAACCCAGCGCCAGGCCGCAACAAACCAGATACCGCATCAACATGCCAGTTCCCTTTTGTTGGCCCTCGGCCAAAACCGCGCCTAAATCTGACAAACTGCAATGAGTGGGGGAGCGTACCACACTTATAAAAACGGCGCAAGTAGATAGATTGGCCCGGTCTAATTGACAAAGCCCGCCCCCTGCAACCGGGCGTTTTCCGCCAACCGTTTGAACGGCAGAGGGTTGACTTTTTCGGTTGCCTGGCATGAAAATTGAATGATAGAGGGAGGAAAATTGACATTAAATTATGCCGGCCAGCGCTGGGGCGGAATCGCGCGACCTTAGGTTGTGTCTACGAACCAGGCGCTGGGGTTGCCGGTCTGAAAAGAAGGCCGGCCTTTGGTGTGAGGGTGCGCCCGTTGTTCAGCCGATCCCCGGCCGCCCGTTTTCAGGTACCGCTTGGACGCAGGAAGGAGACCTCATGTTGATTCCGAACTTCGATCCGCTGTACTGGCTGGTGGCCGGCGTGGCCGGCCTCCTGGCGCTGGGCGCGCACGTCTTGGTCAAGAGCGCTTACGCCCGCTACAGCCGCGAACAGACCCTGCGGGGGATCAGCGGCGCGCAAGCCGCCGCCGAGATCCTGCGCCGCAACGGCATCCGCGACGTGGCCATCGAGTCGGTGAACGGCTGGCTCTCGGACCACTACGACCCGACCTGCAAGACCCTGCGCCTCTCGCCGGACGTCTATGCCGGCCGCAGCCTGGCCGCGGTGGGCATCGCCGCCCACGAGGTCGGCCACGCCCTCCAGCACGCCCAGGGCTACGCCTTCCTCGGCCTGCGCACGGCCATCGTGCCCGCGGCCCAATTGGGCTCCAGCCTGGCTTGGCCGCTCATCATGTTCGGCGGGATCTTCAACCTTATGGGGCTGATGAAGCTGGGCGTGTTGCTCTTCGGGGCGGTGGTGCTCTTCCAGTTCGTGACCCTGCCGGTGGAAATCAACGCCTCCAGCCGGGCCAAGGCCGCCCTGCGCGACTGCGGCATCCTGGCTCACGAGGGTGAGGCCGTGGGCGTCAGTCGGGTGCTCGATGCGGCAGCCCTGACCTACGTCGCCGCGGCCATCGGCACGGTCCTCCAGCTCATCTATTTCCTCCTGCGGTCCGGTTTGTTGGGCGGCAGTCGTAGCGACGATTAGCCATCATCCTGTTTGCCCCGGGTCGGTTTCCGGGGAACTTTTTTGGCCTGATATCAACTCAAGTTATTGATGGACGACTAACGTTTCGGATCGGGTGAGTCTGGTGAGAGTTTTTTGGCGGGGTTTGGGGTACCTTTTTGGCAAAAAAGGTACCTCAAAATCGGTTACTATTAACTTGAATTGATATAATAAGCGCCGTTTTTGAGCGGCCAGCGTAAATTGCCGCGGCAATTTGCGCGGCTGACAATCGCCCCTAACTGACCAGAACGGTGATTAGCGCAGTTTATATTTGGCTGATTGATGGTGGTGGCGTAAAACCATTCCTGAGAGGAGGGGGCGAACTCCGCTCCTCTCTTTCTCCCGCCTCAGTAGCGCCCAAGCGAAATGCGGTCCAAACAGAGCTCGATCCTCCCGGATCACGGTAACCCCGGAAGGCTCTATACTCAGAGATTAGATGCGCTAATGGGTTTCCGGTAAGAAGGTTACTCGCCGCGGCCGGGCGCGCGCTTGCGGGCCAGGCGGTCCATCTCTTCGCGGGGCAGGACCTCGGTCGATTCCGCCGGTCGGCCGGGAGATTTGACCGGTCCGGGGACTTTTTGGGTTTCGTCCAGGGTCTCGCCAGTGAAGAGGGTGGTGTCCTGGATGTCGGCCGCCAGGCCCGCGGCGATCTCCCGGGCGCGGGCCGCGACGGCTTCGGGCGGGAGGTTGGCGCATTCCTGCTGGATGCGGCGGCAGTTGTAGTAGGTGTCGGTGTGGATCACCTCTTCCTGGCCGCGGTGGAACAGACGCAGCCGCCAGCCCTTGGTGTGGGGCTGGCACTGGCCGCGGACGGGCGAATTGTCGGAACCGAATTCGGCAGGCTTGCCGATCACGAGCATGGTCAGGACTGGTCTCCGGGGCGGCCGGCGGCTATTTCTTGGCGCCGGCCTCGAGTTGGGCGCGCCATTCGGCGAGCAGTTGGTTGCAGTTGGCCAGTTCCTTCTGGGCTTGCGGATTCTTGCTGTCGATGTCGGAAAGGATCGACTTCTGGGTTTCGGCGGCCTGCTGGATGTCGGCGATGGCCTGTTCGAGCTTGCCGAATTCCTTTTGCAGCATGGCCCGCCGCAGATAGAGGCCGCCGACCAGCGCGCGCGGGCCGACCTCCTGGAGGTTGACGTTGATCCGGTACTTGGCCGCCTCGATGCCCTCGTCGATCACGGCCAGGCAGTTGCGGGCGCTCAGCTCCGCCTCGCCCTTCTTGTCGGCCCGCAGCTGCTCAACCGAGTTGGCGTACAGCTTGCGGCTGGCGCCTTCGGCGGCCATCGCCCGGCCGTACATCGCCTCGCTGTCGGCCGGATAGATGCGCAGGCACTCCTGCAAGATCTCCAGGGCCTGGCGGTACTGGTCGTGGGCCGGGCCGCGCTGGCGCGACTGCCAGAGCTGGTGGCCGTAGTGCAGGTGGGCGAAGCCCTTGCCCCGCAGGGCGAAATAGTTGGACTGGTCGAGTTCGCGGGCCTTCTGGTAAGCCTCGATGGCCTGGGAGAGCTCCATCAGATTGTAGTGGCAGTCGCCCAGCCAGCGCCAGGCGTCGGCGTCCTTGGGATTGCGGTCGACGATGCCTTCGAGGATGCGCTGGGCTTCGGCGAATTTCTTCTCTTCCTTGATCAGCCGCACGGCCTGGTTGAAGTCCGCGTCCTGGCGCGGGGCGGGTTTATCGGCTTTGTCGGCTTTGGCGGGGGAGGCGGACTTGTCGCTCTTGGGTTTGTTGCTTTTGGGTTTGGCCGAGGCGGTTTTTTCGCCGCTGTCGGATTTTTTCAGGTTGCGGATGCCCCACCAGGTGGACGGCTGCGGCGAGTGCAGCTTCGGAGAGCTGCAGCCGGTCAGGCCCAGAGCTGCAATCGTCAGGCCGGCCAGCGCCAACCGCAGATTTCCTAGCTTAAGCACTGTATTCTCCTTAAATAGCCGGGCCGTTCCGGCTCGGCCGGAACGAGGGCCTCGATTGGTCCCGGAGCCGGCCTAATCTCTCCGGCGGTCAGCGCTTTCCCGGTGGCGGGAACCGCTCCATTAAACGTAAATTATGAAAAAAACGGAAAGAAATCAAGGACATATCCCCAAGTAGGCGAAGGATGGCCCGAAATGCCGGTGCGGCCGGCCTCCGGGTGAACCGCGGCGCGGCTTGACAAGCCCGCCCCTGGTCCATACGATGGGCTATTGCGGGCGGCCCGGGCCGCAAGCATGGTCAGGACTTGGCGTTACCACGTTTCCAAGGAGCGCGGCATGTTTTCCCGCCTGACGGCGTATCTATTTCTGACTCTGGCCCTGGGTTTGGCCGGCGGCTGCGTGGAGCGGTCGATGGTCATCACCAGTGAACCCGAAGGCGCCCAGGTCACGGTCAATCAGACCTGGTCCGGCACCACGCCGTTTACGATCCCCTTCAAGCATTACGGCGTCTACGACATCCAGCTGCGCAAAGAAGGCTTTTACCCGCTGCGGGTAGCCGAACCGGTCGTTGCTCCCGGCTATCAGAAAATGGGCGCCGATTTTGTCAGCGAGGCCTTGGTCCCGGCCCATATCCAGGATCGGCGCGAACTGCATTACCGGATGCAGGCGATCGAAAAGTACGATGACATGGACGAGGTCATGGCCCGCGGCCGGGAGATGAAGGAACACGTCGCTGACGTCACCGTCCCCCGCGCCGAGGAGGACCAGGACCGCGAAGCCCGCGCCCTGCCGCTACGGACCCTGGAGGAGAAGCGCGAACTCAAGCGGCACAAGCGCCAGGCCCGGGCGCAGAAGCATCAGGCCGAGTCCGAGGCGGAAAACGCGGCTCCCGCTGCCGATACGGCCGAGTCGACCGGCGGCGCGCCTGCCGCGGAAAGCGAAAAGCATGAGTCTCCAGACGCTGCGGAAAAGCCTTCCGCTTCGCCGCCGGCCGGCCTTTAATTCTTCCCCTCTAGCCTCCGCGGCGTTTCCATCGACTCGGGCCGCCACCGGCGCGCAGCGGTTCGGCGTTAGCGCCGGGCCAAGGCCCAGGCGGCTGCGGCGCTTCGCCCCGCTGGTGTTGGGCTGTTTGCTGCTGGTCGGGCCGGTCCGGGCCGGCGAGGAGCGCGGCCAGGAGGAGGAGCGCCTCCAGCTGGCGCTCAACTTCGACGCCTACGACTTCGAACCCCGCGGCGACGACCCCGCCAGCCGCGACCGTGACGGCGACGGCTGGCCCGACTACTGGGAACCGGCCAAGGACAGCGTCGCCTACCTGCACGACCGCATCCGCATCGTCGAGGATCCCGAGCGGCCCGGCCTCTGGCGCGGCCAGCCGGGGCACGTGCTCAAGGTGCCCTTCGACGGCACGCGCGTGGCCGTCCAGACCCGGGTGCCCAAGCTGATCGACTCCGATCTGGCCTACGAGATCTCGGTCTGGGGCCGGATGGAGGGGATCACCGGCAGCATCGCCCGGGTGGTGCTGGTCTGGCTCCACCAGGACGAGGCCACCGGCGAGAAGGAGCTCGACCGCGACCAGATCGTCCTCCCCCCGGGGCAGCTGGACTGGCCGGAACACCCGCTCACCCTGCGCATCAACGACCTGCCGCTGGAGGCCAACCGGGTGCGGGTCGTCTGCGAGGTGGTCGACGATCCGACCATTCCCGGCGCCGACCGGCACGCCACCGTCTGGTTCGACGACATCCGCCTGGAGAGCCGGCCGAAGATCCGGATTCCGCCGGTCTTCGCCACGGTCCGCGAAACGCCCGACGGCGGGCTCATCCTGCCGCCGCTTTCGATCTCGCTCACCTATCTGGGGCTGATCGACAACCTGCCCGACCCGGCCCGGCCCGGGCATTTCAAGGGCAAGTCCTATTTTCGGGCCATTGAAATCACCGACATGTTCGACCACCCGCCCGCCGACGACGCGGGCCGGCCGCTGACCTTGCTCTCCCAGCCCCGGATGGAGCTCAATCCCGGCCTGTCGCGGACGTTTCGGGAGGACCTGGTCCTGCGCCTGCCCCGGCTGGGCGTCTACTACCTGACGATCAAGCTCTTCACCTCCCAGGGCGATATCCTGGCCCGGGTCGAGCAGGTCGTGGGCTTGCAGCGCCCGCCCAGCGAGGATCGCGGCCCCACCCGGGGCGCGTTGGAGAAGGGGCTGACCTTCGGCCTGCTGCTGGACACGCCGCCCGAAGCGGTGCTGCGCGCTCCGCGGCTGCTGGCCGACCTGGTCGACGCCTCGGGCGTTCAGCAGATCAAGGTCCATCTCTGGTCCCGCGACTTCAAGCCCCAGGGCACGCAACCTTATCTGGTGGCCCTGAACCGCGAGCTGCGCCTGATCCGCGCCCGCGGCGCGCGCATCACCGCCGCCGTGACCGACAGCCCCTCGGCCTTCCGCGACCTGGGGATGCGCAAGGTGATGCAGGAGCGCACCGACCTGCTCTCCCAGCATCTGAGCACGGCCGTCAACCTGGCCGGCCCCAACGTCGAATACTGGCAGTGGGGCGCCGACGACGACCCCTCCTTCGCCGAAGGGGTGGGGCGCAGCGAAGCCGAGACGGCGATCAAGACCCTGGAGGGGCTGGCGGGCGTGGCGGTGCAGGCCTTCCCCCTGCCGCTCTCGGCCCCGCGCCTCAAGCTGCCTTCGCCGGCCGTGGCCCAGGCCGTGTCGCTGCGGGTGCCGGCCCTGATGAGCGAGAAGGGCCTGGCCGCGAGCATCGCCGGGCTGCTGCCCCTGCGGCTGGCGTATCTGACCCGGCCGGACATCTATCCGCCCCGGTCGCTCAGCTCGCTTTTGCCGCCGGAACTGGCCACGATGGACGAGGCCACCCTGGCCATCGAGGAGGAGAAGACCCCGCGCGAGACCTGGCTCTCGCTGGAGCTCTCCACCGTGCCCCGCCACGGCCGCAGCGCCGTGGCCGAGCGCGCGCAGGTCACCAGCCTGGCCCGCAAGGCGATCCTGGCCCGGGCCCTGGGGGTGTCGCGCATCTATCTGGGCGAACTTTTCGGCGCGGACTCCGGGCTGATGGCCCTGGACAAGCAGGAGCACGCCATTCCCCGCCCGGCCTATCTGGCCGCCCGGGTGCTGGAGGAGCAGCTAGGCGGGGCCGCCTATCTGGGCAGCTTCCAGCTGCGCGAGCATTTTCCCAACTACGTTTTTCGCCACCGCAACGGCCGGGATGCGGTCATCGCCTTCTGGTACGACGGCCCCGAGGAGTCCGCCCCGCTCGACCTGGGCGGCGGGGTGGACATGACGGTGATCGATCTGGCGGGCAATCGCCGGCTGGTGCACGACAAATCGGTGATCGCCTTGCAGGTGCCCCAGTTCGTCCTGGGGATGAGCGTGCCGCTGGCGCGCACCCGGATGAGCGTGCGCATCCGCGAGACGCCGCCGCTCATGTCGCGGCGGGCGCTGCAAACCCAGCTGGTTTCGATTACCAACTATTTCGACCAGCAGCTGCCCGGTCAGCTGCGTTTCACCTACGCGACGGACAACGCCTTCCATCTGGAGCGCAACTGGACCGTCCGGCCGCAGAAACTCTCCTTCAACCTCGCCTCGGGCGAAACAGGGGAGCTGGCCACCGGATTTCTCGAGTACGAGGTCCAGCCCGACCTCAACACCGAGACCGGCGGCGAGGCGGCGCGCAAATACGTGCAGCTGGTGGTCGATTTCAACATCGCCACGCCCGTGCGTTTCCGCCTGCTGCGCGAGACCGAGGTGAGGAGCGACCTGGAGGTGGTGATCAAACCCCTCCAGTCGGCCGGGCCCGAGACGGCGCGCATCGCGACGCTGCTCATGCAGGTGCGCTGGTTCCCCCAGCAGGCCTCCGAGCGCCGGGGCAGCGTGGAACTGACACCCTATTACAAGCTGCGCTCCGACCTGAAGGTGCCGCTGCCCAAGATCACCGTGCCGGTCTACACCGAGAAGACCAAGAGCGCCCCGGCCGTGCCGGTCAAGTTCGAGATCCCCCGCGGCGCGCCCGGCACCCGGGCCTGGGTGGGGCTGGATGAGGAGAGCGGCGACCGCTTCTTCCGCCAGGAGGTGACCGCGCTCATGGCCCAGACGCTGGCCGGCGGCGGGAACCAATGAGTCTGCTTGCCGGCCTGCTTGGCGCGACTTTTCGCGCCGTCATGTTCCGCCGCCGGGCGGCCTTCGCCCGCGACCTGGCCGCGCCGGAAACGGCCCAGCGGCGGCGGCTGGCGGCGATTCTGGCCGAGACGGCGCGGACGACCTTCGGCCGCGAACAGAATTTGCGACCCGAGTTGACGCCGGACGTGTACCGCCGGACGCTGCCGATCCGGACCTACGCCGACTTTTCACCCTACATTAATCGGGCGGCGGCCGGCGAAACCGAGGTGCTGACGCCGGGCCGGCCGCTCATGTTCTCCCTGACCAGCGGGACCACGGCCGAGCCCAAGCTTTGCCCCGTGACCCGGTCCTTCGTGCTGGAGGCTCACTCCGGGCATCTGCTCTGGCTGCGCCAGTCGCTGGCCGACCATCCGCATATTCTGAACGGTTCGTACCTGTCGGTCATCAGTCCGGCCGAGAGCTTCCGCACCGCCGGCGGCATTCCGGCGGGCGCTTCCAGTGGCCGGCAATATCTCGACCAGGCCGCGCCCATCCGGGCCAAGCACGCCGTGCCCTATGCGGCTTTTGCGGTGGCCGACGCGGGCGCGCGCTACCACGCCATCCTGGCCTTCGCCCTGGCCCGGCCGGACGTGACGGTGGCCACCAGCGTCAATCCATCTACGCTGGTCCTATTGGCCGAAATTCTGACGGAGCGGGGCGAGGCCCTGCTGGCCGATCTGGAGCGCGGCGAATTGACCCATCCGGCCCTGCGTCCGGAGGAGCGCGCGGCCTTGGCCGGAAGATTGCGCGTGAGTCCCGAACGTGTCCGTGTCTTGCGCGAACGGCTCAAAGCCGACGGTCGGTTGACTCCGGCCACGGTCTGGCCGGAGCTAACGCTCATCAATTGCTGGCACGGAGGGAATGCGCCCTTTTATTTGCGCCGACTCGCGCCCGCCTGGGGCCAGACGCCCCGCCGTTGTCTGGGACTGCGTGCCTCGGAGGGAACCTTTTCAATCCCGCTGGCCGATGGGACGGACGCCGGAGTTCTGGCTGTGGGCGGCCACTTTTTGGAATTCCTGCCCGCCGAAGCCGAGTGCCGGCCGGAGAGCCGGACGCTCCTGGCGCACGAATTGGAAAGGGGCCGGCTCTACCGGCTGATTATCACGACCTCCGCCGGCCTACTGCGCTATGATCTGGCCGATCTGGTCGAGGTGACCGGTTTTCGGGACCGGACGCCGGAAGTGGCTTTCCGCCGCAAGGCCGGCGGCGTGCTCTCGCTGACTGGTGAAAAAGTAACCGAAGACCAGGTGGTGGCGGTGCTGTACGGATTGAGCGGCGGATTTCCGCCCTTGGCCGGCTTTACGGTCACGTTGGAATTGACGGCCGCGCCGCGTTACGTGCTGGCGGTCGAACCGGGCGCGGGTTGGTCCGAGGCCGAACTACGCCGATTGGCTCTCGAATTCGACCGCGCCCTGCGCGCGGCCAATGAGGAGTACGACGGCAAGCGTGCCAGCCTGCGGCTAGGCGCGCCGCTGCTTCTGGAGTTGGCGCCCGGCGCGTATCGCGCCCACCGCGCGGCCCTGGCCGCGGCCGGCCGGCCGGACGGGCAGATCAAACCGCCGCATCTGATTCAGCTGGCCGGCGAAGGCCCTGCGCCCCGGCCGGAGTGCCCGTTCTTCTCCCGCGTGACCGTGGTCCGCCGCCTGGAACCAGAGGCAAAGGGCTGAAGCCGGATTAGGGTGCGTGCCGTCCACCCATAAAGCTGTCCGCGCATTCGGCCGATTCAGATAGGTGATTCGCTCGAATGTAGCAAACATCGAGTTTGTCCATCTGAACGCTCGAAATGGTGAAACGGGCGCGAGTTTTTTGAATGGGCCGGGGAACTTTTTTGCCAAAAAGTTCCCCGGATGAATTATGATGGAGCGACTATGATGGCTTTGACTTTTACCCTCGAAACCCAGAGCGGCGCGGCCCGGGCGGGGCGGCTGGCCACGCCGCACGGCGAGATCCCCACGCCCTGCTTCATGCCCGTGGGCACGCTGGCCACGGTCAAGGGGCTGACGCCGGCCCTGCTGCGCGAGGCCGGAGCGCGGATCGTGTTGGCCAACACCTATCACTTGGCCCTGCGGCCCGGCGCGGAACTGGTCGAAAAGTTTGGCGGCGTGGCCGCTTTTATGGCCTGGCACGGCCCCACCCTGACCGATTCGGGCGGCTACCAGGTTTTTTCGTTGGCCCAGCGGCGGCAGATTACCGACCAGGGCGTGCGCTTCCTCAGTCATATCGACGGTTCGCCCCTGGAACTGACGCCCGAGAGCGCCACCCGCATCCAACAACAGCTGGGCGCAGACATCTTCATGTGTTTCGACGACTGCGCGCCGGCCGACGCCACATATGAAGCCGTGCGCCAGAGCTTGGAGCGGACCTCGGCCTGGGCCAAGCGCTGCCGCGAGGCCTGGACCAACCGCGATCGCCAGGCCCTGTTCGGCATCGTCCAGGGCGGGCTTTTTACCGATCTGCGCACCGAGAGCGCCCAGGCGATCGGCGGGCTCGATCTGCCCGGCAACGCCATCGGCGGGGTCTCGGTGGGCGAGACGCCGGAGGAGATGGAGCGGGTCGTGGCCCATACCGCGCCGCTGCTGCCCCCGGCCAAGCCGCGCTACCTGATGGGCGTGGGCCGGCCGGAGGACATCCTCATGGCCATCGGCCATGGGGTGGACATGTTCGACTGCGTCATGCCCACCCGGTGCGCCCGGAATTGCCCGGTCTTCACCCCGCCGGGCAAGCTCAACCATAAAAACCCGCGGGTTAGCGAGGACGCCGGGCCGATAGAGGCCGAGTGCGACTGCTACGCCTGCCGCAACTTCTCGCGCGCCTATCTGCGGCATCTGCTGATCGCGGGCGAGATGCTGGGGCCGATCCTGCTGACCGTGCACAATGTCCGGTTCTATCTGCGCTTGGTCGAGCAGGCCCGCGCCGCCATCCAGGCGAACGAGTACGCGGCCTTCGCCCGCCGGCGGCTGGCCGGGCTGAAGAACGAACCGGCGGAATGAGA
This sequence comes from uncultured Planctomycetaceae bacterium, assembly GCA_964389915.1. Taxonomy (GTDB): domain Bacteria; phylum Planctomycetota; class SZUA-567; order SZUA-567; family SZUA-567; genus CAYMGG01. The sequence goes on along the minus strand of CAYMGG010000112.1, from coordinate 2,647 downwards.
CCCTGAACGAAGAAAGGAATGTGCGTGAACCGCGAAGAAATCGAAAAGGCCATTCCCCATCGGCCGCCGTTTCTACTGCTGGACGAGGTGGTCGAGCAGGAGGAGAACCGCATCCTCTGCCGCTACACCCCGCGCGCGGAAGACGAGCTGTTCGGCCGGGTCTATGCCGGGCATTATCCAGGTGCGCCGATTACGCCAGGCGTGCTTCTGTGCGAGATGATCTTTCAGGCCGCGGCCGTGCTGATGTCGGCCAAGGCTGCGGGCAAGACGGGGGTGCCGGTCCTGGTGAAGATCGGCTCGGCCAAGTTCAAGCGGCCGATCCGGCCGGGCGAAACGGTCGAGATCGAGGCGAAGCTGGATGAGACCGTGGCCAACGCCTACTACATGAGCGGTTCGGTCAAGGCCGGCGGGCAGCTGGCCGTGCGGGTCGAGTTCGCCTGCGCCCTGGCGGAGATGGAGAAATGAGCTTTCTGAACCTGGAGAACAAGAACATCCTGGTCATGGGCGTGGCCAACCGCAAGAGCGTGGCCTGGCACGTGGGCGAGGCTCTGACCGAGGCCGGGGCCAAGGTCATCTATTCGGTGCAGAACGAGGAGGCCCGCGTCCGGCTGGAGAAACTGCTGCCCGGCGCGCCGCTGGTGGTGTGCGATGTCGAGCGTCCGGAGGAGCTGGAAAAGCTGGCCGATCAGGTCGGCGCTCTGGCCCGGCCGCTGCACGGCCTGGTGCACTCCCTGGCTTTCGCCAATTACTCCGAAGGCTTAAAGCCGTTCCACGAGACCCGGCGCGACGATTTTTTGCAGGCCGTCAACATCTCCTGCTTCTCCCTGACCGCGGCGGCCAACGCCCTGAAGGATTTGTTCGATCCTGACGCCTCGGTCGTGACCATTTCCATCAGCACCACGACCATGGCCTCGGAGAGCTACGGCTACATGGGCCCGATCAAGGCGGCGCTCGATTCTTCGCTCTGCTTTCTGGCCAAGTCGTTTTCGGCCTTTTCGCGGGTGCGATTTAACGCGGTCCGCGCGGGCCTGCTCAAGACTTCAGCTTCGGCCGGCATTCCCGGCTATATCGACAATTATCTCTACGCCGAAAGCCTCACCCTGCGTCGCCAGGCCGTGCAGACCCGCGAGGCGGCCAACGCCGTGGTCTTCCTGCTTAGTCCCGCCGCCAGCGGCGTCAACGCCACGGGGATCGTGGTCGACGCCGGGATGGCGGTCAATTACTTCGACCGCGAGATCGTCCGCCGCGCCATGCGCCCGGAGTAAGGCGTTGCCGAACGAGCCGAGAGTCAGCGTGCTGATGGGCGTCCACAACGGCGGGCCGTACCTGGCCGGCGCGGTGGAGAGCATTCTGGCCCAGTCCTACCAGGATTTCGAATTCATTATTGTCGATGATGCCTCGATCGACGGTTCGACTGAAATCCTGGCTGACTACGCCCGTCGGGACGAGCGGCTGGTCGTGCTGCGCAATCCTGAGAATCTGGGTCTGACCAAATCGCTAAATCTGGGGCTGAAACGGGCGCGGGGCGAGTATATCGCCCGTCAGGACGCCGACGACCTCTCCCACGTCAAGCGGTTGGAGAAGGAGGTCTGGGCGCTCGACGAGCATCCCGAGGCCGTGCTGGTCACGGCCGATTACGAGCGGATCGACGCCTTCGGCCAGGTGGTGGGCCAGCGGCGTCACCACGCCCCGCCCGAGCTGATCGCCTGGCACCTGCTGTTTTACAATTATCTCGAGGCCCACAGCCTGGTCATGTTCCGCCGCGCGCGGGTGATGGCTTTGGGAGGGTATGACGAGACCCGGCGCTACGCCCAGGATTACAACCTCTGGCTGCGGCTGCTGGAGCACGGCCGGCTGCTCATGCTGCCCGAACCGCTGCTGCGCTACCGGGTGCACGGCCAAAACATCACCCTGGTCAAGCGCGAGGAGCAGGATGCGGTGTGTCTGGCCGATTCGGGCCGGGTTCTGGGCGGGCTGATCGGGGCGGAGCTGCCGGCCGAGGAGGTGCGGGCGCTGCGCGATTTCTGGTGTTCGCCTTTTCCGCCCCGCTGGACGGCCGCGACCATTCACGGCCGGCTGGGCGAAATCTATCCGGCCTTCGTTGAGCACTACGGTCAGTTGGGCGTGGGCCTTTCGGCTTTGCGTTGCCGGCTGCGGCGGTTGATTGCCGCGCGTTTTATCGCCTGGGCGCGCGAATTCTCCTGGCGCAATCCCGGCCAGAAAGCCCAGCTGCTCGGCTTGGCCGCCGCCTGGTCGAAAGGCGAGGTCCTGGCTTACCTGGGTGAAGGTTTCGGCCGGCGGTTGTTCAGGCCGGGACAGGAAAAGCGCGGTTGATTCGAACCAGCCCGGCCTGATTCCGCGGGTCTTTTTGGCCTCAAAGGCTCCTCCAGCCATTCCCGAAATCGCCCGCCCGTTTTTCAGATTCGAAGTCCCAGCTGGACCGATTCGGCACCATCACTGCGGTTGACTCGCCCAGTCGAACTTGCCGGCTGCGCTAAGGTTATATCCGTTCAAGTTAATGATCGTCGAATAGGTGCGAAATCCATCCGCGCCGAATTTGTCCATCTGAACGTTCGAAACGGCGAAGCCGGGCGAGAGTTTTTTGGAAGGGTCAGGGGAACCTTTTTTGTAAAAAAGGTTCCCCTGA
>CAYMGG010000111.1:3009-16467 GCA_964389915.1 uncultured Planctomycetaceae bacterium | reverse complement strand
CCGGCCGGGGGCTCGGCGGCCGGCTCCGCGCCCAAAAGCTCCATCACCTCGGCCCGCACGTCCTCGAGCTTGACCCCGAGGTTCAGGAGGACCTGCGCGGCCATGCCCTCGCTCTCGCGCAGCAGGCCCAGGAGCAGATGCTCGGTGCCGATGTAATTGTGCTCCAGGTTGCGCGCCTCCTCCATGGCCAGTTCCAGCACCTTTTTGGCCTTGGGGGTGAAGGGGAGGCTGGAGGAGGCCGAGACCGTCTCGCCCGGCGCGCTTACGTACTTCTCGACCTCGAGCCGGACCTTCTCCAGGTCCACGTCGAGGTTTTCCAGCACGTTGGCGGCTACGCCGGAGCCTTCCTTGACCAAACCGAGCAGGATGTGCTCGGTGCCGATGAACTCGTGCCCCAGCCGCTCGGCTTCCTGGCGGGCCAGGTTGATGACCTTGCGCGCCCGATCGGTGAACTTTTCGAACATGTCTTCTCCCGTGGGTTTTGGGCGGAAGGCCGGCCCGGGGTGGTCAGGCCGCCCGCCCAAAGTCCAAATGTGCTGCGTTCATAAGTCAAAAATCATCAATCGTAATTCATAAAATCCGAAGGCATGATTTTTGAACGATGATTGATGAATTATGAATCTCCCTCACCCTTTGCGTTCGGCCTCTTCCAACCGTTGGCGAATGTAGGTGGCGCGGACCTCGTCGCGCTCCTCGGCGGGCAGCTCACGCCCCTCCAGCCGCTGGAGGTGGGCCGGCTGGCTGTAGATGAAGATGGCGTTCAGGAACGGCACGGCCAGCCCGGGGATCATCTCCAGGCTCGCGCCCAGCCGGACCGAGGAGAGGTGCTTCATCGCCTCCTCGGAGTTGAGGAGCCGCGCGTGGCGCAGGGTGGCGTAAGCCCGCCAGACCCGGTCCTCCAGCTTGACCCGGCTGATCTCCAGCAGCTTGTCGCGGGCCTTGCGCTCGTAGGCCACCAGGCCTTCGATCACCGCCCGCAGGTCGGCGATGATCTCCGCCTCGGTGCGGCCGAGCGTGATCTGGTTCGAGATCTGGTAGAACTCGCCGTGGGCCTCGGTCCCCTCGCCGTAGAAGCCGCGCACCGCCAGGCGCAGGTCGTGCACGGCCCGGAAGGCTTTTTCCAGGTGCCGGCTCATCACCAGCCCCGGCAGGTGGAGCATGACAGAGACCCGCATGCCCGTGCCCAGGTTGGTGGGGCAGGCGGTCAGGAACCCCTGGTCGGGGCTGAAGGCCAGGTCCAGGGCGTTGGCCAGCTCGTCGTCGAGCCGGTCGACCATGGCGTAGGCCTCCTCGATCCGCAGCCCGCTGCGCAGGGCCTGCAGCCGGATGTGATCCTCCTCGTTGACCATGATCGAGAGGGACTCGGAAAGGTTGATGGCCACGCCCCGCGCGCCGTCGGCCTCTTCGGCTTCGCGGCTGATGAGGTGGCGTTCGACCAGCAGCCGCCGGTCCAGGGGCGAGAGCTTTTCCAGGTCGAAGTAGGTCAGCTCCCGGCCGGAGGTGCCTGAGCCGATGGCGGCGCTGACCTGTTCGGCCACGGATTTGCGGCCGGTCTCGTCGAGCCGGGCGATGAAGTGGTGGTGGGCCAGGTTCCGGGCCAGGCGGACGCGGCTGGAGACGACGATGCCGTCGCGGTCGCCGTCGCCGCGCAGCCATTCGCCCGGACTGCGGATCAGTTCGCTTAGTTCCATGGGGCTCACTCTTTTTCCGGCGGTTGCAGGCGGGCCAGACGGTCGCGCAGCACGGCCGCCTCCTCGTAGGCTTCCCGTTCGACGGCTTCGCGCAGCTGCCGCTGGCATTCGGCGATCTCGCGGCGGACGTCGCGGGCGGCCGGATCGACGCGTAGCGACTTGCCCCGGTGTTTCTCGGCTCCGCCGTGGATCTCGCCCAGCATTGGCTTCAAGTGCGAGGCGAAGGCGGTGTAGTCGTGGGCGCAGCCCAGCCGGCCGCGGGTGCGAAACTCGCGCCAGGTCATGCCGCATTGGTCACAGGTCAGGTTGCGCTCGCGCTTGACCTTGGGCTTGGCCGCGCCCTTGCCCAGCGAGGCCATGATCTGCGGCACGGAGAGCGACTGCTTGACCGAGACGCCCTTGGCCTCGGCGCAGCCCTCGCACATGTGCAGCTCTTTCTTGACGTTGTTATGGATGTCGGTGATGTGGATCGTCGCGATCTGCTTCTTGCAGACCTCGCAGATGTACATCATCAGCGTTTCTCCCACTTGTCCAGCCGGGCGACCTTCGCCAGGGTGGAACCGGCCTCAATCTCGCCGCGCAGGCGGGCCTCGCCCTCCTGCACGTCCCGGCCGCGGTTGGCGTATTCGACCGCCTTCTCGCGGGGCAGGAGCATCAGTCCGTCGTCGTCGCCCACCAGCCAGTCGCCCGGCCGGACGGTCTGGCCGCCCAGGCTGATCTGGGCGCCGATCTCGCCGAAGCCCTTGGGATCGCCCGAGTCGGGGCAGATTCCCGAGCTGAAGATCGGCAGGCCCAGGCCGAGGATCACGTCGGTGTCGCGCACGCAGCCGGCGATCACCACCCCCGCCAGGCCCAGGCGCAGGGCCGAGCGGGTGGCCAGTTCGCCCCAGACTGCCGGCGGCACGCCTCCGGCGTCCACCGCCAGCACCCCGCCGGGGCCGGCGACGTCGATGGCCTGCACCACCTTGTTCCAGTCGCCGGCCGCGGTGCGCACGGTCGTGACCGGCCCGGCCAGCTTGCGCCCCGGCGTGCGGCACGGCAGGCCGCGCAGGCCGGGTTGATGATGGAGCGCGTCGGAGAGGTTGGCCGTCGAGACCGAGAGCAGGGTCTCGCGCAGCTCCTTCTCGCCGGTCCGCCGGCCCAACGCGCTGGCCACGGCGCGCCGTTCGGTCATGGCGGTCTTGAGCTGGCGGGCGGCGGCGGCCGCGTCGAGCGCCTTGTGCAGGGCGCCGCCCACGATCACGATCGCCGCGCCGGCCTCGACCATGGCCCCGGCGTTTTCGCTGGTCACCCCGCCGGCCACGGCCACCGGGATTTTGACCGCTCCCGCCACGGCCCGCAAGCGTGCCAGCGGGTCGCCCCCGCGCATCTGCTCGTCCACCGGCAGGTGCACGCCCACGAAGTCCACGCCCAGGGCCTCGACCTCCTGGGCCCGGGCGGCCGGGTCGGCTTGCCCGAGGGTGTCGCAGTAGATCTTCACCCCGTACTTGGCCCCGGCCTCGACGCATTGGACGATGGTGGCGTCGGCGGCGGCGGCCATGCAGACGGCGATGCTCGCCCCGGCCTTGGCCGCGGCCTCGACCTCGATCCGGCCCGCGTCCATGGTCTTCAGATCCGCCACGAGCACCCGGTCGGGGAAGGCCGCCCGCAGCCGGCGCACGGCCTCCAGCCCCTCGCTCTTGATGAGCGGGGTGCCCACCTCCAGCCAGTCGGCCCCGCCGGCCACGGCTTCGGCGGCCAGGGCCAGGGCCCGGTCGGTCTCCAAAAAGTCCAACGCCGCCTGCAAGACCGGAAACGGTCCGCTTACGGTCGATAAGTCGCTCGGCATCTGTCCGACTCCCAAACGGTCACCGCCTCCACCTGGGCGCTGGCCGGCATTTGCGCGGCCAGGCGCTCGGCCAGTTCACGCGCCAGGTTTTCCGAGGTCGGGTTGATCCGCATAAAAGGTTCGACTTCGTTCAAGAAAGCATGGTCATAGCGGGCCAGCGCTTCACGCAGGCTACGCTTGAGCACGGTGAAATCCACTAGCATGCCGCCGCGGTCGAGTTCGGTCCCGGCCACGGCCAGCCGCACCCGCCAGTTATGTCCATGCAGCTTCTCGCATTTCCCTTGATACTCGCGCAGTTGATGCGCGGCCGAGAAGCTGTCTTCCACCTCCAGGATATACAAAAAGCCCCTCCTTGTGAAGCAATTGCACTAAATTCTTACAGCGTAGGCTTTTCGCCGACATTGTCAACCGGAATCGCAACCCGGCATGGAAAACGCTCCGCCACCCGCAAAAACGGGGGGCGGAGCGGATAAAATTCGGCTAATTTCTAAAAAAAGCGAAACTCTGGATAAGCGGTTTTTGGCAGGTCCCGGGGGACCTTGTGAAAAGGTCCCCCGGGCTGGGCAAGCATTTTGTTTTCCGTACTAACTGACTGTTTGACAAAGTGTTGGAGCGGATTCTGCCCCGACGAAGGACGGGGGCGGCGTATCCGCGCCAAAGCGGGTGGGCGTGGCGCTCATTTTGAATTCCAGCGTACCGCCGCCGGCCAGTTCATCCAGCGTGAGCCACGCCCGATCCAGCGGCCGACCGTGCCAGTAAACCTGACGCACATAGAATTCGTCGGCCGAATTCCGATCGCTGTGAATGACCAGCTCACTTTCACCGGTTCGGATTCGCGCTTCGGGAAAGGCCGGGCTGCCCAGCAGCATAACCGGCTGCCCGCTCACTGGGAAGAGGCCCAGGCAGTTCCAGACATAGGTGGCCGAGAGGCCGCCGGAGTCGTTGTTGCCCGGGCAGCCGCCCGGTCCGGGCACGAACATATAGCGCCGCGCGGCTTCGAGCACCTCGCAGCAGCGGTCGTGCCGGCCGGCGTAGAGATAGGCGTAGGGCGTTTCCATGTCGGGCTCATTGTTGAAGCCTTCGAAGCGGTGCAGGTCGTAGGCCGCTTGGTGGCGGACCGTGTCGTGCGGATCGGTCAGCTGCTGAACGGGCGTGGCGCCGCGGCCGAAGAATTGGTCCAGCGCGGCCACGAATGCCTCCGGGCTGGAGAAGAGCCCGATCCGGCCGGCCATGTCGGGCAGCAGACGGAACGAATAATTCCAGTGCGTGCCTTCGTAATATTCGCCGTCCGTGGTCAGCAGTCCGGTGGTCGGGTCCATGACGTTTCGCCAGCAGCCGGCCGCCCGCGCCAGTTCTTCGGCTTCCGCCGTCCGGCCCAGATGCTGCGCCAGCTCTGCGGCCGAATGGAAGGCCTGGGCCAGGTCCAGCGTATGGGTAGGCCGGTGCGTGCGCCCGGTTTGGCGAAAGTCCTCGTGGTGCGGGGCGGCCAGCTCTTTCAGCATCAGATTCAAGATTTCGTCATAAGCCAAATTTCGCTCGCCCCGGTGGAAGGCGTCCAGAATCGGGAAGAACCCTAGGGCCCGGGCCTGCTGATCCTCAATGTCCAGCCGGTCGCGCTGATAAAGCACGGAATTGAGAAAACCGAATTGCCGAACCACATTCAGATAGCCCTCGACCAGATCGCGCCGCCGTTCGGGCAGGAGGGTCATCGCCAGCGGCAACTGGGTTTTGTACACGTCCCAGAGCGTGGCGAAGTCCAGGTAGATATCGGCCGCGCCGGGGAAGGGGCTCTCGCCGTGCAGATCCGAAGGCTTGACCAGGCTATGGTACAAAGCCGAAGCAAAGAGGCGGCGAGCCGATTCGCTGCCGCCGCTGACTTCGATCCGGCCCAGGGCCTCGGCCCAAGCCATGCGGGTCGCCTGGCGGATGGCCGCGAAGCTCCGGCCGCCGGCCTCGGCGTGAAGATTGGCATCCGCCTGGGCCGGGTTACGTAGAGAAAAGGCTATCCGCAGTTCGACGCTGCCGGCCGCGTCCGGCTCCGGTCGTACCAGCACGCCGAACGGTTCGGCGCCGGTCCGCTGCCAACGGACTTCTTCGCCGTTCCACGCCGCGCCGGCGGCGCCCAAGGCATAACCGCCCGCCCGGTTCATCAGCTCGATCCGGCAGTAGAATTTGATCCCGTGGTGTTCGAACTCGGCTTGCAACTCCCGGGCCGAGACCTGATGCACGGCCGCCGCGACTGGGCGCGAATTCAGATCCCCTGTGTCCCAACCGCCGGCCGACAGGTCCAGCCAGAGGCCGGCTTGGCCGTCGCGCGGAAAGGTGAAGCGATACGCGGCCACATGCTCGGAGACGGTGGTTTCGGCCGAGATTTCAGTCCCGCCGAAGGTGCAGGCGTACCAGCCCGGCTCGGCCCGTTCGTCGAGCAGCGGCCAGCCCCGGCCCACGGGCGCGGTCTCGCCCACGAACGGGGTCACGCGCAGGTAATTGTAATAGTACTGGATCGCCCCCGTGCCGCTCTGCTGGAAGTGGGTGAAGCCCTGGATGCGGGGGGCGTGCGGCTGCTTGGCGGGCAGGCCGTGGCAGTTGAGTTTGTTGATCCCGTAGCCGGTGGGATAACCGCCGGTGAAAGGGCAGACCGCCAGCATGCCCAGGGGCCGGGTGGGGCCGGGCGAGGTGTTGCCGGCCTGGGCCTTCAGAAACGGCCAGGCCGCGGCCAGACCTTCGGGTTGGGGCAGATTGATCTGCTGGCTGCCCCAAAAGACGTCGACCTGTTCGGGATTCATGCACGCTCCAGTTCGGAATATTGTGGTGCCGGTCAGACAGAGGACGACGACCGTAGACTGTCGCCGGCTAGAAAGAACGGGGGGATGAGCAACTGCCGATTCGCCGCCCGGCCCCGGGCGGCGATCAATTCTTTCATCAGTTCCATGGTCAGACGGGCCTCGGCCTGCCGGTCCTGCACCAGGCAGGCGATCCGTCCGGGGTAGCCCGCCGGCGGCAGATCCAGGTCCATGCCCAGCAGGCCCACGCGCGCAAGTTGCGCGGGATGCGCGGCCAACCACTCCGCCGCCCGGGTGGTGAAGGCGGCGCTGGCGCAGAAGACCGCCTCCGCGCCGGTCGTCTCGACGAAGAATTCTTCGTCTAGCCCCAGACTGTTCGGGCTGGCGGCAAACCTGGCCTGCGGCTGGGGCAGATTTTTAAAACGGCAGCCTTCCTGAAACCCGCGCCAGCGCTCGCCAGTGACGTGCGGATGAACGGCCGAATCGTAGCCCAGATAGCCCAGCCGCCGGTAGCCCCGCTCGGCCAGTTCCAGCGCGGCTCGGAAGCCGGCTTCGAAGTGGTTGGATTCGACCGCGGAAAACACGCCCGGCTGCACCGCCCGGTGGATGAAGACCAGGGGGAAATGCTGGGCCAGCGCCAGGTTGAAGGCCGGCGACCATTCCTGGCCGGGGAAAGGGGCCACCAAAATTCCGTCCAACCCGGGCTCTTTCAGGCCGGACGTCAAGGCGGCGTCGAACTCCGCGGTGGCGACAATGCGCGGCAAAAGTTCGATCCCGCAACCGGGAGCATGAACCAATAGATGATTGAACGGCGAATCGGGCTGGCCGCAGAAGTCAGACGGCATGAGCAGGGCCGCCCGTTGGCTGACCGGCGCTGCTGCCGGGGCGTTGACGTAATACCCGCTGCCCCGCCGGCATTCAAGCATGGACTCGGCCACCAGACTCTGAAGAGCGTTGTGGATCTGGCTTTGCGGCACGGCAAACTGGGTGGCCAATGCCCGTTCGCTGGGCAAGCGCTCCCCGGCCCGGAATCGGCCTTGGTAAATGGCCAGGCGGAGTGAATCTTGAGTGGTAGATATTGATTTTATCATGAAATCACTTTACATCACAGATGCTGATTGTCAAGGCCACCCGGGATTTTTTCTTTCTTCCCCGTTTATTTTACGGATTTTCCGGCGCGCCCAGGATTTACATCCTTCTTGTCTGCCCAGTCAATTCACAACTCTATATTTATCAATAGATAGAAAAAAGTTACCTACTTTTTAAGGCGATGATTCAATTGATTCCAGTGGGCTTTAGTTTTTCGCTGTAGTAGGTTAAATAAGACGTTAGGAGCGAGATAGACCAAAATGCGAATTAGCGGCCCAATCAACACACGCAAAGTGAATCTCCAGAAAATAGCCCAGGAGCAGTATGGCTATTTCACCGCCAATCAGGCGGTGAAGCATGGTTATTCCAAAGACAATCATTCTTATCATGTCAACCGCGGGAATTGGCTGCGGATCGATCATGGCCTGTTTCGGCTGCCCGGCCAGCCGGATTGCCCAGAGGCGGAATATGCCCGTTGGTTCCTCTGGAGCCGGAATCAGAACGGCCAGCCCCAGGGAGTGGTCAGCCATGCCAGCGCCCTGGCTCTGTATGGATTGGCCGAGTTCGATCTCGAAAATGTCCACCTGACCGTGCCACCGACCTTTGTCAAAAAAGCTCCCGCCGGATGCATTCTTCACAAGATGTCGCTTAATCTTTCGGCTGTCGAATCGCGCCCCGGCTTCATGGCCACCCGGCTGCCCCGGACCCTGGCGGATCTCCAGCCCCAACTCATCGCCGCCGGCCGGTGGGATGAGATTCTGCGCCAAACCGCAGAGTCGGGGGCGTTGTCGCGCGACGAAGCGGCCCAATTGGGCTATGAGCCAGCCCCGACGCTGGCCGGAGCGGTCATGGCCGGCGGGTTGACGCCGTCGGCTGAACCGCTAAGCCCATTGTCGGTCGCGGGCGAGAATCCCCCGGCGGTGGAATTGTCCGCTTTGGCCGAACCGGAGCAGAGGAGAGAAAGGGTCTTCGAAATGATCTATCAGCGTACCTGGAAGCGCCCGGAATCGCGCCGGCGCGAAGCGGGCTTCACCCTGGTGGAGCTTCTGGTGGTGGTGGCGATCATCACCATTCTGGCCGGCATGCTGCTGCCGGCGTTGGAAAAGGCCGTCAGTTCGGCCCGTCAGGCGGCATGTCAGAGCAATTTCAAGCAGCTGGGTGTGGCTTTTACCTGCTATGCCGGCGATTACCAAGGCTATTTGCCCTGGGCTTGGTTGGCGGGAACGTCCGGATCGACAGCCTCATGGCATAAACGCATTTATCGCTACTTCGATGAAACTCTGCCGCTAGATGCGGTCTATAGCCGCGTTGACAGGCTGGGTATTTATTGCCCATCGGCAGAGAAGACGGGCTATCTCTCCGCCACATATGCAATGAATCAGCGCGCCGGAGGAATCGACCCCGCCACAGGAATGCCATATACCTATCCTCCGTATCGGCATTGCAAAATGGAAAGAGCCAAGGAACCCTCGACTATCTTCCTGGCTGGGGAAAAAGAACCCGATACTTGCGCCAGCGGATATGCAATTAGCAGCTGGACCTTTTCCCCCACTCCGGCCCAGTGCCAGACTAATTACGAATACCGGATCGGCTTGCATCATAACAATGGAAGCAATTGGCTTTTTCTCGATATGCATGTTGAGTGGAGAACCGGCTTTCGTGTCTGGAGCTACGAGGAGACGGGGGGGCGCTTGAAAACATGCTATTAGCGTTATCCGGAACGAGCATTTATCCAGAAGGGATTACGAAGACCTCTAAAACAGGAGAGCTAATTAGCCTTGATGGCGGTCCCGCTACTTTTGGCCGCCGGGTAGGCTCATTGCCGCCAGACTCGCATGGAGTTGCCGCGGATTTGGTGGAATAAATACAGCCAAAGGTTTGGCAGATGACCAACTGCTTATACAATGACCAGCCCTAACGAGCAGGTCGATTCTGGCATCCATTTTCACCCCGAGGACAATTTATGACCCGCAGACTCCTGACCTTTGTTGGCGCAATGATGGCTATATGTCTGGCGGCAGGCACCGCCGAATTGGCAACGGCCGCAGCGCCCGACCTGTATGTCGCGTTCGAAGCCTCTGACCAACCGGAGAGCGCCTGGCTGGCCCGAACTCCGGCGGGAACGCAGGCTCCGGAGCGGGCCAAACTGTTGCTGCCTGCAGCCGGCCGCTATGGCGGCGGCGTGCGGATCGAAGCGGATTCTAAAAACGAGCGCCAAGCCCGCTATCATAGATTGGATTATGCTTTGCCGGCGAATGCCGGCGATTGGACCGTGGCTTTTTGGGTCAAATTTTCGGCTGCAGTCGGGCCGGGCGAACTCTTCCGCCTCGATCAGGGCCTGGGTTGGGAGGACGCACTCGTCTTCGTCTCCTTCGATAAATACAACCAACTCTGCCTTTCGGTCTGGAACCAGGCGCGCGCGGCCCAGGGGACCATCATTCCCGGCAAGGGCGGATTGACTACCGGCCAGTGGCGGCACCTGGCTTTCACCTGCCGGCAGGGCGTGCGCCGCGTTTATGTGGACGGCTATGAGATCAATTATCATCGCAACGAGCCGTTAGCGGGCGAGATTCCGCCGGTCAAATGGCTGCGGTTCGGCGGTGAATTGGGAATGACGCTCGACGAAATTAAGTTTTTTGCCCGCGCGCTGGAGCCGGAAGCGATACCCGCGCTCATGACTCCGCCGCCCGCGCCGGCCGCGGCCGAACCGGCCGGGCTTTTTTTCCGCGCCCCGCTCGACGGTCTGGCCGACGGCCGTGGACCGGCAGGCGAGGTGACCGCCAATCTGGCCGAGGTCAAGTTCGTGCCGGCCGTGATCGGTTCGGGCGCTTTGCTCATGCGCTATGGCTACGACCGCCGGACGGCTCTGAGCTTTGGCCCGTTGCCCGGACTTTTTCCGGCCGAACTGACCGCCGGTTTGTTTCTCATCCCTAATTGGGACGGGAATGACGGCGCATTGCACGGGCTGCTGGCCGCCGGGGCCGGCGAAGCCCGCTGGGAATTCTGCAAGACCGAGGGCGGAGAACTCAGATACCAATTACAGTGCGGCGGTCAATCCGTCGAGGTCAAAGCTTCGGCCTCTGGTTTGAAGAATGGCGCGCCCGTCTGGTTGGCGGCCGGTTATAGCCAGGCGGCGGGCAAACTGTTTCTGGCCCTGGATGGCCGCGAGGTAGCCACTGCCCCCTTGCCGCAACTCGCCTTTCCGGCCGGACCGGGCCGCCTAGTGGTCGGCGATTTATTCGAATCCGACACCTACCGCAAATCCCAGGCCGAGGGCGTAGTCGACGAGGTCCGGCTTTTTGCCCGGCGGCTGGAACCGGCCGAACTTTTGGCCGAAGCCCAACGTCGGGCGGTGGCCGGGACTGATGGCGAGCGGGTCGACCTGCCGCTGGTTCCGGCCGGGCCGCGGGAGATTCCGCTCTGGGATCTGGCCGGCGCGACCCGACAAAAGACCGCGACCCGGGAGAAGGTCTGGCTGAATGCGCTCTGGCGCTGCCAGCTGACCGAGGTGGGGCAGACGCCGCAAGCCTCGGCCTGGCAGTATCTGGCCGTGCCCGGCCGCTATGCCGGCCACGAGAACGGGTATTCGGAAAACGTCTTTCAATTCCGCGACCGGGAATTGCGGAAAGTGCCGTTCAAGAGCGGGGCCAATCCCTGGGGCGGCAAGTTGGGGCATGATTTCCGTCAGGCTTGGTTCGAGCGCACTTTCCGACTCGATCCGGCCTGGAGGTCGGAGCTGGCCGGATCGTCCGTTCCAAGCAAACCTGAGAGACGATTGGTGCTGGGGCTGGACCAACTCGGTCCCACCGCTTCCGGCGAAATCTATTTAAACGGTGAAAAACTGGTCGACTTGAGCAACGGCTGGCGGACTGAGATCGACCTCGACCCGCACAAATTGCGCGGGGAAGGGGAGAACTTCCTTTTGATCCACGTCAGTGAAGGCGGTAACCGCTGGGCTTGGCGGGGTATCCGGGGCGATGTCTGGCTGGAAGCCCGGCCGGCCGCGCAATTGGGGCGGGCGCAGGTTATCACTTCGGTCCGCGAGGGCCGGCTGACCCTGCGCGCCGAAGCTCGAAATCTGGGCCGCGAGGCCCGGATCGTCCGCCTCCAGTGCCGCCTGACGGGCGACCGCACGCCGGCCGAGAAATTGCTGAGCGAGCCGCGCTCTCTGGCTCCGGGCGAAACCGCAATGTTGGAAATCGTCCAGCCTTGGGCCGACCCGCGCCTTTGGGATTTGGGCGATCCATATTTATATGAATATCAGTTGAGCCTGGCCGGCGAAGGCGAGCAGGAACTCGACGAGCTATCGCCCGCGCGGTTCGGTTTCCGTGAATTCTGGATCGAAGGCGCGGATTTCGTCTTGAACGGTATCAAGCTTCACCTGCGGGCCGACGACCATTGGTTCGGCGGCAGCTCCGATCCGGAATGGTGCCGGCGTTGGGTCAAGGAACTCAAAGGCCTGGGCTACAACAGCCTGCGCGGTCCGTTCAAATACAACGACAATAATTATGAGAACATGCTGACCGCCTGCGACGAGGCGGGCGTGCCGTTCTTCATCGACGCCGGCGGCGTGAAGGGCGACAGCTTCGCCACCTGGAACAATCCCGCCACCCGCCGGCAGGTCGAGGCCGATCTGCGCGGCGTGATCGAGCCCTGGATCAACCACCCCTCGGTAGTGATGTGGTATCTTTCCACCAACTTCCTCGGCTACGGCGTCGACTATCATCCGCTCAAGGTGGCCGAGGCTTACGAGCCGCCCTTCCGCGTCGCCAAAGCCCAGGCCTGCCTGGAGGGGGCGCAGATGCTTAACCGAACCGACACCACCCGACCCTACTTCTTCCAGGCCGGCGGCGTTTTCGGGCCAATCCACACCAGCAACGGCTATTTCGGCTGGTGGCCGCTGGCCGAGCAGATGGAATGGCCGGAGGAATGGAGCAAGCGTCGCCTTAAGCCGCTCTTTATGGTTGAGACCAGCTTTCCCTATTGGGAGGATTGGTGGGGCATGGATCTGCAAAACGGCCAGGAACGGCCAACCCTATTAGTGGAAAATACTGCGCGATTCCTAGGCGACGAGGCCTATGGCCTGATGGGTGAGAAAGAGAAGCCTTTTCTGGGGAGTAAGGTTAATGCCGGGGATTTCATGTTGGCCGGCCATCGGGGATTGGAGGCTGTTTGGCGGGTCAAAAGCGAGCTGATTCGCCAGGTCCTGCCGGCCTGGCGTGGTGCCGACATTTCGGGTTTCATTCCCTTTGCCGAACTGGGCTACGCTTTCCCACGCAAAAATCCCGGTCCATCATACCACAGTTCGCTGCAGACGTCGATCGAGCCTGGAGATTTCCGCCGACTCGGTTGGCATCCGGACGCTATCAAGTGGCCCTATCAGCGCGATTGCGATCCGGACCAGCCGCTCACTCCGGCCGGCGAGGCGCTGAAAGCCGCGCTGGCTCCGGTGTTGGTATATATCGGCGGCGAAGCCGCGCGGCCCACGGCCCGCGACCACGTGTATTTTGTCGGCGAAACCGTGGAAAAATCGGTCGTCGTAGTCAACGACCTGCGCACGCCGCAGCATTTCGCCTGGCATTGGAGCCTCACCGACGTTCAGGCCAAACCGGTCGGCCCGGCGGGGGAGGAGCAATTGGACTTGCCGGCCGGCGGAGTGGCGCGGGTCAAGTTGCAGTTCACCGCTCCGGCGATCAAAAACGGAGCCGAGGATTTGACGTTGCGCGTGGAGGTGACGGCGCCGGCCGGCGTGAAGGTCGAGCCGTTCAGCCTGCGCGTCTGTTCCCCGCAACCGGTTCCGGCGGTGAAATATAACCTGGCTCTGCATGACCCGCGCGGTCTGACCCGGACCGCCTTGGAAAAACGCGAGGTGAAGTTCGCGTCACTGGAACAAGTGAGCGATCTACAGAACGTGCGCCTGATCGTGGTCGGCCGCGAAGGGCTGGATGAGGCTTTCGCCGTCCAGGCCCGGCGGTTGAAACTGGCCGCCGCCGTGAGTGAAGGGCGGGTCAACGTGCTCATCTTTGAACAGTCCAGCCTGGCCTCCCTGGGGCTGGCCATGAACGCG
>CAYMGG010000111.1:0-2999 GCA_964389915.1 uncultured Planctomycetaceae bacterium | reverse complement strand
GGGCGTACGTTTGCACGTTATTCTTCAACCTTCAAGACCACGGGATAACTCGGCTAAGAACAGGCA
Source organism: uncultured Planctomycetaceae bacterium (assembly GCA_964389915.1). Taxonomy (GTDB): domain Bacteria; phylum Planctomycetota; class SZUA-567; order SZUA-567; family SZUA-567; genus CAYMGG01. The sequence goes on along the minus strand of CAYMGG010000111.1, from coordinate 2,933 downwards.
TCCATGACTGGCAGGGTACTGAGGTAGCGCTTAACGCCGGTTCCGCGGTTGTTTCAGAGAAGTGTCTATTAATTCTTGACGCCGCGAAGCTCTACGGGGTTAAGGTAACGATTGTTTTGGTGCTCATCTTTGAACAGTCCAGCCTGGCCTCCCTGGGGCTGGCCATGAACGCGCCGTATTGCCGGGAGGTCTTTGCCGGCGGCGGCGAGTCGTCCCTGCTGGCCGGCGTGTCGGCGGCTGAATTGTCCTGGCCGCGCGGGGACGGCACGTTGGCTGAAGCCTATCCGCTGCCCGATCCGACCACCGAAGACAGCGTAAAAAGTCCGTTCTGGCATTGGGGCAACCGCAATCTGGCCGCCTCGTTCCTGCCGCGTCGGCCCAGCGCCGGCTGGTCGCGCGCGCATCTGACCGCCGGCCAGGACTTGGTCTATGCGCCTCTGTTGGAACTGGGTACCGGCCGGGGACGGGTCTTCTGCTGCCAATATGAACTCACTCCTCGGGTGGGGATCGATCCGGCCGCCACCCGCTTGTTCGACAATCTGCTGGTTGAATGCGGCCAGTCAGTCGCTTCAAGCCGGCCACTGTTCGCCTTTGGCCGGGCGGCGGAAGAGTTGCTTAACAACTTAGGGTATGCTTTTACGCCCCTCGCTGCGCCGGCCGCACTCGATCCGCGCGGCGTCGTGGTCGCGGCCCTGAGTGGAGAGGAATGGGCCAGAGATCATGCGGCTTGGGAGGCGAAGTTGCAGGCCGGCGCCACGCTGCTGGTTCTGCCGCTGAAGGCCGAGGCGGCCGCCGGCTTCGGTTTGAAGGCCGAACCGATCAAAGAAACGCTCAAGTTTGATCTGACTGCGGCCGGCCAAAAATGGCTCAGCGAATTGAGCGGGCGCGACCGGTTTTTCCGCTACGGTTTTGAAGCGCCCGCCCTGCAAGGTCCGGACCTGACCGCCTGGACCTCGCCGGCGCTGATAAACGAAAAGTCATTTGGCGCGGGCCGGATGATTTTAGTGCAGCTTGATCCGCGTCTGTACGAGCCCGCCCGTCAGGCTGCGGCCGCCAAGCTTGGCCGCGGTTCTTCTCAACTGATGGTCCTCACCGGCCAGCAGGACCGGGCGGCGCTCGTCTGGACCACGTTGCTGGCGCGGTTGGGCGCGGCGGCGGCCGACGATCTGGCCGGCCGGCTGGAAGTTCCGCTGGGTGAACAGCGGCTGGACCTGCGGGGCGAGTGGCAGTTCGCCGTCGATCCGGACGAAGTCGGCGTCAAGGAGCAGTGGTTTGCCCCGGAGTTCGACGCGGCCGCCTGGCGGAAAATCACGGTCCCCGGCTTATGGGAAAACCAGGGCGTCACCCAGGTCAATCCGCATCGGCCCAGCGAAGCCAAATGGCACAAGGATTATGATGGCTGCGCCTGGTATCGTCTGCGCGCCAAGCTGCCGGAAGCCATGCGCGGCCAGGATTTGGTCTTCGCCGCGCCTCAAGGCATCGACGATTTCGACTGGGTCTACGTCAACGGCGTGGAGATCGGCCATACGGGCGCGGAAACGCCCGGCTACTGGAGCGCGCCTCGAGCCTATCCGATTCCGTCGACTTTGACCGGCGGCACCGGCGAGTTGATCCTGACCGTGCGCATCTTCGACGACAAGGGCGGCGGCGGCATCGTCTCGCCGACCGTCGAACTGCGGACCAAATCCGCCCCGCGCCGGCCGCTGCCATATTACCAGGCCGAACTGCCGGGGTACGATACGGAGTGTCATATCCGCTGGTGAACACGGAGATGGCATGTTTTGCAGCGTTCCATTCTGGGGGGACTTTTTTATAAAAAAGTCCCCCCAGACCCCTTCAAAAAATTTTCATCATCAGTTTTTGCGTCCGAAAAGACGAAGCTGGATGAGAGTTTTTTGGCGGGGTCTGGGGTACCTTTTTTGCAAAAAAGGTACCCCTGGAAGCGGTTATAAGTAAATCGAATGAATCTCAGGCCAGCTCTTCGCCCGCCGCCGCCGCCCGCCGATAGCGGCCGGGCGGCTGGCCGGTGTGGCGGCTGAAGAGGCGGGAGAAATAACCGGGATCGGCCAGGCCCACCCGGCCGGCGACTTCGGCCGTCGACAGGTCGCCGCCGCGCAGCAGAGCCTGGGCGCGGCGCAGGCGCTCATCCAGCAGCAGCGTCTTGAAGGATTTTCCAAAAAGCTCGACCACCAGGTGGCCGGCCCGCGACGGGCTCAGATGCAACTGCGCGGCCAGATCGCCAAGTGTCACCGGCAGGTGGGCGCGGTCGTAGAGAAACCGCCGGATCTGCCGCTTGCGGTCCGTGCCGCCGGGAGCCAGTTCACGTCCCGCCTCGGCCAGAAAACTCAAGCCCACGGCATGCAGGAGCTGGGCCAGGCGTTGGAAGGTTTCGAGCGTCAGTTCGGGCAACTCTTCCCACAAGCGTCGAACGCGACGCGGCGCGCGCTCCGGGTCCGGGCCGGCCGCCGCCGGGTCGCGAAAAGCTCCGGCAAAGAGGGTCACGGCCGGCGTATTATCGCGGAACAACGGCACCACCACCTCGCGCACGCCCTTCCAGCAGGTGGCGGCAAACGGTCCGCGCTCCTCCAGAATGCGCCGTTCGATTTCGGTCACGCAGTGCGCTCCGCACCGGGTCCGCCCCCAGGCGCGCGGCTCGTGCCGCTGGCAGACCGGATGCGGATGCAGATGCCGCCCGGGCAGGAGGAGCTGCCCTTCGCCGTCAGAGAGCAGGCCCAGGTGATCGTGCACCGTGATCCCGATGCCGAACGCCTGCTCCAGATCCGCCAGCAGCGCCTCCCAGCGGGCCGGCGGTTCCGTGTGCCGCCAGACGCACGTCCAGTCGTTTTTGCCGCGCATGTTCAAGCCTTCCGGTTGACTCCTCCGGGGGGGGGGTTTTGGTGAAAAAATTACACCCCCGCGCCCCCAAAAAAAAA
>CAYMGG010000110.1:7361-16636 GCA_964389915.1 uncultured Planctomycetaceae bacterium | reverse complement strand
CGCACGCCCCTGGTCAGCGCGGTCGGCCATGAGATCGACCTGACTCTGGCCGACCTGGCCGCCGACGCCCGGGCGGCCACGCCCAGCGAGGCGGCGGAACTGGTCGCCCCCGACCTGCGCCAGCGCCGGGCCGACCTGCTGGCGTTGCGCCGAGCGTTGGACCAGTCCCTGCTCGACCGGTTGCGCGAAGGCCGGCGGCGATTGGCGGAACTGGCCCGCAGCCGGGCGCTATCCCGGCCGGACCGGCTGCTGGAGACGCCGCGCCTGGCGCTGGACGAGGCGGGCGAAGCCCTGATCGCCGCCGGCGGCCGGCTGGTGGAACGTCGCCGGCAGGCCCTGGCCCTGGCTTCCGCCCGGTTGAACGGCCTCTCGCCCCTGGCCGTACTCGGCCGGGGCTATAGCGTCACCTTAACCGAGCCCGGGGGGCTGGTCTTGCGCAGGGCCGACCAGGTTGCCCCGGGGGCCCGCCTGCGGACCCGGCTGGCGGGCGGCCAGGTCATTTCCCAGGTATTGGCGACGGAGAACGGCGATGGCCAAGAAGAATCCTGAAAACTTTGAGCAACTGCTGGAAGAGACGGAAGCCATCGTCGAACGGCTCGAAAGCGGCGAACTCGACCTCGACGAAAGCCTCAAGAAATACGAGAAGGGCTTGGCCAACCTCCGCGTCTGCGCCCGCCTGATCGCCGCCGCCGAGGAAAAGGTCAAGGTGCTCATCGAGACCACGGGCGGCGAATTCAAACTAGAGGATTTCGCCGCCGATTCCGAGGCGGAAGATCCGGATTCCGAGGAGTGACATGAACCGGCTGCACGATTATATGGAGCGGATCAAGCCCCTGGTCGAGGCCGCCCTCGACCGGTTGCTGCCGCGTCCGGGCCTGCGCGCCGGCGTCCTGTACGAGGCCATGCGCTACTGCGTTCTGGGGGGGGGCAAGCGCCTGCGCCCCGCCCTCTGTCTGGCCTCCTGCCACGCCTGCGGCGGCACCGAGGCCGCGGCCCTGCCGGCCGGCTGCGCGCTGGAGCTCATGCACACCTACAGCCTGATCCACGACGACCTGCCGGCCATGGACAACGACGATCTGCGGCGGGGCAAGCTCACCTGCCACAAGGCCTTCGACGAGGCGACGGCCATTCTTGCCGGCGACGCGCTGCAAGCGCTGGCCTTCGAGACCCTGGCCAAAAGCTATCCGCCGGCGGTCGCCCAGGAATCAGTGCTGGCCCTGGCCCGGGCCGTAGGCCCGGCCGGCATGGTCGGCGGCCAGATCCTCGACCTGGAGGGCGAGTCGGCCAAGCCCGACCTCGAACTGCTCCGGGCCATCCATGCCGGCAAGACCGGCGCGCTCCTGGGGGCCACCTGCCGCCTGGGAGGCTTGGCCGGCGGCGCCCAAGAGACGGTTCTGAACGTGTTGGCGGAATACGGCCGCCACCTGGGCCTGCTGTTCCATAACGTCGACGACCAGCTCGATGTCAACGGCACGGCCGGCCAGCTGGGCAAGACCCCAGGCAAGGACCGGCTGCAAAAGAAGCTCACCTACCCCCGCGTCCTGGGAGTGGAGGAATCCTGGCAGCAGGCCCGCGAATCCGCCGCCGCAGCCAAGTTGGCGATCAAGGATCTGGGCAAAGAAGCGCTCTTCCTGCGCCTGTTTGCCGACTTTTTATTGGAACGGCAAAACTAAGTGCCGGCCCGGGAAAACTTTCGTTCAACCGGGTTTGATCGAAATCGTTCAAATAGCTTCAGGCTCGGTTTCGCCGGTTCGGATTGGCGAATTTGTCCGCGCCGCAAGCGGAAGCTGAATAGGCGAGCAAAAAAAAATGAGTTCTACGCGCAACCAACTGCCTACCCCCGGCCCCCTGCTGACCGGCATCTCTGGTCCGGCGGACCTGCGCCGTTTGTCCCCGGCGGAACTGACCGCCCTGGCCGCCGAACTGCGCGCCTACCTGACCGGCGTGGTCAGCCGCAACGGCGGCCATCTGGCCAGCAATCTGGGCGTGATCGAGCTGACCATCGCCCTGCACCGGGCGTACGATTTCACCCGCGACCGGCTGGTCTTCGACGTCGGGCACCAGTGCTATCCGCACAAGCTGCTCACCGGGCGGCTCGAGCGTTTCGGGGCCCTGCGCCAGTTGGGCGGGCTCTCCGGTTTTCCCCAGCCGGCCGAGAGCGTCTGCGACCCCTTCGTGGTCGGCCACGCCTCGACCTCGATCTCCAGCGCGTTGGGGCTGGCCACGGCCTATCGCCTGCGCGGCGAAGACCGCCGGGTCGTGGCCCTGGTGGGCGACGGGGCCATCGGTGGCGGCCTCTGCTTCGAGGCCCTTAACCACGCCGGCCACGTCAAGGAGGACCTGCTGGTGGTCCTCAACGACAATGACATGGCCATCGCCGAAACGGTCGGCGCCTTCGCTGCCTACCTGACCGACATCCGCGCCCGGCCCCTGACCCAGACCCTGCGCCAGGACATCCAGAAAGCCCTGCGGCGCATCCCCCTCCTGGGGGCGCCGCTCGACTGGCTCCAGGAGCAGGTGCTGGAGGGGATTAAGGGCCTGATCGACGCCAGCCACATCTTTTCGGCCATGGGCTTTCGCTACTTCGGCCCGCTCGACGGCCACGACCTGGGCCTGCTGGAGCGCGAGCTCTCGCAGTTGCGCCAGACGCCCGGCCCCAAGCTGCTGCACGTGGTCACGCGCAAGGGCGAGGGCTTTTCCGCCGCCCAGGCCGACCCGGAGAAGTACCATTCCGCCGCCCCCTTTGAAATCAAACTCAACGGGGAGGTGGTCAACCGCTCCCCGGCCGAGCGGACCTATACCGAGATCTTCGCCGACGCCCTGGTCGAGCTGGGCGAGCAGGATTCGCGGGTGGTGGCCATCACCGCCGCCATGCCCGCCGGAGCTGGCAGCAAGCGGTTCGCCGCTCGCTTCCCCGATCGCTGCATGGACGTGGGCATCGCCGAGGCTCACGGCGTCACCTTTGCCGCCGGCCTGGCCCGGGCGGGCTTGAAGCCGGTCGTGGCTATCTACTCGACCTTCCTCCAGCGCGCTTATGACCAGATCATGCACGACGTGGCCTTGCAACCGGGATTGAACGTGGTCTTCGCCCTCGATCGGGCGGGCCTGGTCGGCGAGGACGGCCCCACCCACCACGGCGCCTTTGACATCGCCTACCTGCGCCATCTGCCGGGGCTGACCCTGCTGGCGCCGCGCGACGGCGAGGAATTGCGGCGCATGCTCGCCTTCGCCCTGACGCTGGAAGGGCCGGCGGCGATCCGCTATCCGCGCGGGGTGGCCGCCGACCTTTGTGCCCTGCCCCGCGCGCCCCTGGCCTGGGGCCGCGCCGAACTGCTGCGCGCGGGCAATGACGGCACGGTCTTCGCCTACGGCCGGATGGTGGCGCCGGCTCTGGCGGCGGCCGAAAAACTGGCCGCCGCGGACGGCGCGCAGCTGGCGGTTTACAATGCCCGGTTTGCCAAACCCTTGGACGAAGCCGCGCTGGACGAAGCCCTGGCCCGTTCGCCGCTGGTCGTCACGGTCGAAGATCACGCTCTGGCCGGTGGCTTCGGCAGCGCGGTGGGCGAAGTCCTGGCCCGCCAGGAGCGCCTCTACCGCCTGGTCAATCTGGGCCTGCCCGACCGGTTCATCGAGTTAGGCTCCCCCGCGCAACTCGACGCCCGCCTGGGCCTGGACCCCGCCGGGCTGCAAGCCGCGTTTCAACGGGCCTTGCGCAGCGACCACGCCTGCGTGGGCCGCATCCAGCCGACGAGTTGATTTGCTTTTCTTGAAGGGGAATAGCCATGCTCAAGCTCGCGCGCAGAATTGTTCGGGCGTTGGCGGTGGCTTATTTGGCCGTTGGCGCGGCGGTACTGACCTTCTGCATCTATGGATTTTTTGCCCATCGTGCGGAGCTTACGCCTAATTTTTGCTTAGCCTTGGGGAAATATCGGCTGGAGGAATATCCCGAGCGCGGCGAACTATTCAGAGGCTGCCTGGAGGATCTGAGAGGTATAAAAAACATCAAAGATATGAATTTAAATGTTGAGCGGCTCGAAGAAGCCCTAGGCAAGTTTGATTGGCAAGGCGGAGAAAAGCGAAAAGGGTACTGTCTTCCGTGCCCCCCCCCCTCAGGCCGGCACGGAAGACAGGGGCAAAATATGCGCGTTTGATTTCGACGATTGTCACCTAATCACCAACGTTACCTACCTCGTTCCCGCTGGCCCCTCCGCAGGCCAATAAATCATTCCTCCCCGGGCTCTGGTCATTCATTTCTTTTCCGGCGCTACAAAACTCTTGGTCGGCCCGACCTTGAGCTTGGGCTGGCCGGGGATAGGCAACTGGATCAAAGCCGCATAATTCTCGGCGGCGGCGAGTTTGTCGGCTACGGCCGAGGTTTTGTCCAAGTTGCTAGCCTGGCAATATTCAGTCCATTGGGCGGGCGTAAATTCCTTCTCGCCCAGCTTGAAGCGACCGGGTGAATAGATATTGCCGTCGGCGTATAATCCGCCGGAAGGCCAGACCATTTCGTATTTGTGGTTGTCCGCCACCAGACACTGGGTCAGATGCAGATAGGCGTTCTGGTTGACCGAGATTCCGCAATCAGCGCCGCGAAACACGCTGTGGATCACGCTCGCCTGATTGTGCCCCGAGAGGGTCAGGGCTACCGGCCCGCCTTCGGCCACCACGTTTTTAATGAAGTATACCCCTTGATTGAAGCGGTCAGCGGCGCGTTCGGGATTGTCTTTGATGGTCATGGAACCCAGGACGATCTGCCCATTGCGGTTGTTGCGGACCACGCTGTCCTCCAGACTGTGGTTGCCGCCGATCAGGTTGATGCCCAGGTCGCGGTTGTCTTCGGAAAGAATCCCGCTGTACCAGGAACGGGCGGTCTGGATATCCTGAATGCCGTATTCGTTGTGGTGGAAGTAGCCGCCGTAGACGTGCACGCCGCCGTCTTCGTGGATGGAAAACCCGTCGTCCCCGTTGTAACGGCTGACAATGTTGCGAAAGACCAAGCCGCGGACATCGCCGTGCATGTTGAAACCGTCGTTGGCAAAATACTCGCAGGTCAGGTTGCTGCAAATTATGTAGCTGACGTCGAGGATCTCCACGCCGCTGGTCAGGAACATGGTCTGCAACTGGTAATCGGCGATCGTCTTGCCCTCGACCGGCCGGAAAAAAAGGCCGGTGGCGTCACAAAAATATTCTTCGGCCGCCAATTGATCGGCCGCCTTTCCGGCGACGAACGCCTTGCCCGAAAGATCGTAAATGAACCGGTGCATATGGGACTGTTTGGGCAGGGCGAAGAACCAGCGGCCGTCGGCCTGCTTCTGCCACTTATCAGCCGGCATGGGGCGCAAACCGGTGAGCACGGCCCCATTGCCTTCGATCACCAGCGGCGCCTGAGCCGTGCCGCTTTTGCGCAGCGGCAAGCACTCGTGGTATGGTTCGCCGGTATTGGCGATAATGATCCGGTCGCCGGCGCCGGCGAGGCCGGCGGCCTTGGCCAGAGTGGCGAAGGCCGCCTCGGCGCTCTGGCCGGAGTTGGTGTCCGCGCCTTTGAGATTATTCACGTAATAGTCGGCCGCCGAGGCGCCGGTCAGCCAAAGTGCGCAAAGGCTTCCGACTGCAAGATTTAGTGCCATTGCCCGCCACTGTTTAGCAAGCTTGAAAACCATGGGTTGTCCTTTTCCTGGGATGAATGCGGATATACCAACAAGTCGCCGATTCAATCGACCTGATTATTCTCGGCCTTGGCGTTTTTGACCGAGGAATGAAACTCGATCGGATCTTTGACCGAAAGCGAAAACGAAGTGCCCGCATCCCCCAGTTCACCCGTGCAGACCTGGCGCAGCCGATTGCCGGTGACGGTGACTCCGTCGGCGGCGTAGGCGTAGATTCCGGCCACGCGGCTGCCGGTGATCTGATTGTTCTCGATGCGCAGATTGCGATTGCCGGGGAAATACGGGAGGGTCGGATCTTCGCTGCGGGCAAAAACCCCGATCGCCCCGGGGACATAACCATACGGCGAGGTGACCAGCCAGCCCCGGCAGACGTCGTCGATCCGATTGTTCCGAATCGTGATGTCCTCCACCCAGCCGGATTCGCGCCAGAAGGCGTATTCCGCGCCCAGGCTGATGGCGTTCTGGCTGATCCGCTCGAAACGGTTGTTTTCGATCAGCCCGTGCGGGGCCATGATTCGCAGACCCCGGGCGCGGTGATCGTGAAAATAATTATTGCGGATCTGGAAGTTGGGGCAATTGATCGACGGGACGTCGACATATTGCTCGGGCTGCGCCGGCAGCGGCTGCTCCAGTGTCAGCCGGTAGATCGAATAACTGGCGCTCGGATTATGCTGTTTATGGGGGCCGAAATATTTAACCACTTCGTCATAGGTGAAACCGGCGTGGTCGGGCAGATACTCGATGGACTTGGCCACGGATTGGGCCAGGATCGCGAAATTGCCCTTGGCCAGCAGGCGCACGGCCGCCCCCGGCTTGATCACCTCGTCGAAGCCTTCGCGCCCGTTGGGCCGCAGCAGCAGCAGCGAGGTGTCGCTCTCCACCCGGCCGATCGGAAAAGTCGCCCCGTGCAGGTTGATCGAATCGTCGCCCATGAAGGCAAAATCGCACTCCTCCACCACCGGACCGGGAACGCAATAGGCGTAATTGAAGCCGTCGGCGTCGGAACTGAAGAGCCGGTCCTCGGTCGCGCCCGCCGGCTTGGGGCCGCGGCCGATCTTGATCCGGCGGTAGACGTGCTGCCCCTGGCAGAAACGGGCCACGATGGCCAGGCTGGGCGCGCCGTAGAAGGTAACGTCCTCGACCAGCAGATTCTCGGTTATGCCGCGGACCGAGAAGGCGGCCGGACTGGCCGTGCGGTTGTCCATCGCGACCAGATCGCCCACCGCGACGTACTTTCCCAGATCCTTGAAGCCGGTGGCGGCGCGGACCACCCCCGGGGCGATTTCCTTGACTTCCTTGGCCCCCAGGTCGGGCGCGCCGGTTTTCCACAGCCGCGTTTGCGGGTCAAATACGTGAATGGCCGTCCGTTGATCGGCGCGCGGGGCGGGATAACCGGCGTGAAGAGTGATGTCCAAGGTATTGGTGGCAAAATCCGCGGCCGTGATCGTGCCCTGGCTGAAGCAGAGCGGATCGTAATCGATGACCAGATTGCGGACCGTGAGGTTGCGACAATTGCGAATGGTAATGGCCGGCGTCCGGGGTTTGAAATATAGGGTAGCGCCCTGCCCGTCCAGGGTCAGACCATCCAGATCTTTCAATTCGAGCGCGCCGGACGCATGGTGCGCCCCGGCCGGCAGGCGCAAGGTTTTCTCGCCTTTGGCCGTACATTCCTTGAGCAATTGATTCAGATCGAGGACGGCGGCCGGCTCCTCGGCGCGGCCGGCTCCGGCCCTGCCCAGGATAATCAGCACCAGCAATCCGGCCAAAGTCAGGTTACAGGTTCTAGAACGAAGGATGGGGGTCGGCACAGGCATGCTCATTCTCCAAGGGCAAGAGGGTTATCCGGCGCGGTGCCGGAAATCGGCATTTATATTCGGGTACTGCAAGGCGGCGTTCAGTTGCAGCCCCAGAAGGCCGCCCACTGATCGCTATAGGTGCCACTGCCGGACACATAATAATTGGCGCCCAGGCCGCTGAAATTCGGATTGAAGATCCCGCCGATATGGGCGTCGAGGAAAAGAACGTTGGCTTGGGAAAGATGCCGGAATTTGAGGCTCTCTTCCTTGGTCGGACCGGTCTGGTTGATCTTATTGAGCTGGTCCTCGCCGTCCATGATGATACTGGTGCGGCTTAAGGCGGGAATCGGGCGATTGCTCAGGTTGAGACCATACTTGAGGGATTTGTAATACGGCAATTGCTGATTGTTACGCACATAGGAGAGGTCATTGATCGTTTGGACAAAATCCTTGGCTTCCTTGGCCGGGCAGAGCATGGGCCAGGTATAGCGCTTCCAGTGGTTGCCGGTGGCCTGCCAATGGTTGGGCAACAGATCCACGCCCATGCTCGGATAGAGGAACTCCGGCCACCAGACCCAGCTGAAATAGCCTTGGTCGGGGGTCATCAGTCCGGGCGGCATGAAATCATTATTGCTCTCGACGTAAAGCAGCAAGCCCCGGCCATACTGATTAAGGGTGTTGGCGCAGGAGATCTTGTAACCGTTCTCCAGCACCCGGGAGAGGGCCGGCAGCAGCATGCCCGCCAGAATGGAGATGATCGCAATCACCACCAGCAGTTCGACCAAGGTAAAACCGGCTTGCGCCCGCCGCGGGCTCCGTTGCGTCCGCTCGAAAATCATCTGCCAGACCCCTTTCATGGTGGCATTGTCAATCGGCTGAGTTTCGTTGGTCATAAGCCCCACTTCGGCCGGCGCCGAGGCGCCATCCAACACTGCCCCGGCCATCGGTTCCGGACGATATTCCATATTCGGCTGGCAAACCTCGCGGCTAATCAATTGAAGCGGCGCTGTCCTCGCCGGCTCCGGGACGAGCGGGGCGGACACGGATTCCAGCCATTTTACTTCTTCGGCTGATAATTGACCGGCGTCGCGAGCCTGGACGACCAGGCCCGCCCACTGCCCGGAGGCGGTCAATTCGGCCCGCAGATCGGCCAAGGTCTGGGCGAGCCGAGTAACCAAAAAACTTTCGCCCGACTCGATGGCTGAAAGATTGATTCCGGCCTTGTGGATTGTCAATCCGTCAGGAACGCGCTTGCGGAAAGATTCGGGCACAGTCAAATGGATCCGGGTCGGATCATATTCAGCGTACCCATGGAACGCCAAGGCACTGTAATGACTGATGATGCCTTGAATCTGTTCTTTCTGATTGCGGCTCCAGAGGCAGACCCGGGTAAAATCAGCGACGGCCGAATTTGTCGCTTCGCCCAAGTGATATAAGCCTTTATCTATTTTTTGCCAATTGCCGGCCTTGCAATGGTAGGACTGCATGTCCTTGGGGAAGCCACAACTCCAAGCCTGTTTCGCAGTGAAATAGCCATATTGGGTGCCGGCTAACTGCTCCAACTTTTTCCAGTTCGTGGCCAATCCAAGCTCCCAATCCGGCGTTTATGCTCTACCTTTTTGCTTTGAGTCTATCACTCCCGTTCTACAGAGCAACATACTTAAATGCCATCTTGGCCGCAAAAAGGTAGGAATCGAGGTGCAAATATCGAATCTTAAGAGAGTTACCAGGACAACGAGAAAGGCCTAAGGGTTTGCAGCCAATGAATACCAGACTGGCAGGATTATTTACGGCGGCAGGCAAATTTTGGGGC